>CALEZI010000133.1 GCA_937928755.1 uncultured Rhodanobacteraceae bacterium
CGCAAAGGACGCAAAGGACGCAAAGGACGCAAAGGACGCAAAGGACGCAAAGGACAGCAAAGCCAGCACAACATCAGCACCTTGAATCTTGGCTCGCCCTGATTTTCATGTGGGAGCGGATTCACTCCGCGAACGTTTTCGCGGGATAAACCCGCTCCCACAGGTTCGGATGCGCGAACAAGCGCGCCGTCAGGGGCGACCGGGACTCTCACCAAACATGCCGCAAGGCCCTGATTTTCATGTGGGAGCGGATTCACTCCGCGAGCGTTTTCGCGGGATAAACCCGCTCCCACAGGTTCGATGCGCGAACAAGCGCGCCGTCAGGGGCGACCGGGACTCTCACCAAACATGCCGCAAGGCCCTGATTTTCATGTGGGAGCGGATTCACTCCGCGAGCGTTTTCGCGGGATAAACCCGCTCCCACAGGTTCGGATGCGCGAACAAGCGCACCGTCAGGGGCGACCGCAACTCCCACGGCAATTGCCGCGCTCGCCGGTCTGCGCAATCATCCTTGGCAAAGCCTGACGCGGGGTAACGCAAGCGTGCGTGCCTGGGTGGTGGGAACTCTGCTGCTCGCCGTGGTTGCCGTCATGCTGGGTTTGCGCTCCGGCGGCCCGCAACAGGCGATTTCGGCATCGGAAATCGCTCCTGCAGTTGCGCGTCCGATTGGCTCGGAAGGCCATCAGGCAACGTCTTTCGAAGTTTTCCACGCGCGGGATCTGGCCGCGGCGCTGTCGCGCTATGCGGCGCAGGCGCCGCCGCGCGATGTGCGTCGCTTGCGCACCGAAGTGGACGCGGCCTGCCGCGTGCTGGCGCTGCTCGAACAGGACGGCCGCAACCCACCCGACAGTCGCCGCGATGCTGCCCGACGCGAGTTGCAAAAGCGCTGCGCGGATCTGCCCGTGCCGTCGCTCTATGTGCCAGTCGGCGACACGCGCATGCCACCCGAAGAGCTGTCGGACCCGGTCGCTGCGGCTGCGGCGCTTGCGCAGTTGCATGGCGCCATGCAGCCGGAAGTGTTGGTCGATGCCTGGCTCGAGGCCTTTCGCCTGGACGCCTTGCCACAGCATCGGATCTTCCCCGACCAGCGCCGCCTGCTGCCGGCGGAGGCCGAAGCGCTGATCCGCGTGGTGGCCGACTGGCGCGAATGCACGCGCCTTAACGCCTGCGGCCCGGGTAGCCTGTTTGCGCTGAGGGTTTGCGCGCTCAATGGCTGCGAAGCGGGCAGCGACGTGCAGTCGGCGTGGCATCAAGCACTTTCTCCGCGCGACTACGAATCGGTGCTGGCAATTCATGCCTGGTTGACGAACTGGCAAGCGGGACCGATGCAATGACGCGCCCGTGGCCCATGCTGCCGATCGCGGCGCTCGTCCTGATCATCGCGATGCTGCTCGGAAATCATCTGCGCATGCAGTGGACTTCATCGACGGCACCGCCTGCGACGCCGACGACCGTGCTCGTCCTTGCCGAACCGGCCGAGGAGCACTGGCCGTTGTCGAACTCGTCGATTCCGATCGACTCCACGACGATGACAGTGCGCCGCGCTGCGGATATTCGTGGCGCTCTGGAAGCGACACGGCGGCAGCTCGATGCGGATTCGCCGATGTTGAGTTCGCTGGCCGAGGAGGCGCGCGTCGCCTGCTCCATCGTGCGCCGCCCCGACGCGTCCGCGCGCCGCGTGGAGAGCGACCCGAATCGACGTGTGTGGCTCGACCAGTTGCTGCGCCGTTGTGCCGGGCTGATCGATACCGACCTGGCGCCTCCAAGCCCCTCGGGGAGCGCGCTGGAGATGTGGAACCAACAGCTTCCGCTGGTCGCCGCGTTGCGCACTTCGATCGATGCCGGCGAGGAACTGGCCCAGCAGCACCTCGCTCGCAGCGCGGACCCCAGACTGCTCGCCGAATCGCTGCGCTTCCTGCTCGACCAGGAGCGCCTGCCGCTGGCGCAGATCTTCCGCGGCGTGGCGCCGCCGTCGCGTGTCGATATCGAGGCGGCACTGATCTTCGCGGCCGACTGGATCGGCTGCCTGCGCAGCGATTCGTGTGCAGCCGACGGTCTTTGGACGCTCTACACCTGTGCGCAGTTCGGTTGCCCCGATGGCAGCGATCTGCCGCGCGCGTACTACCGGATCCTGCCGGCGCAGCAGTACGAGATCGCGTGGCGCCTGGTGCGTTGGGCGACGCGGCGCTGATTGGCTCGCTCATGAAGGGCTTTGGTGGGCCCAGGCTCGTCTGGACGCTTTCCAGCGTTCGGGCGGGGGCGACCAGACAAGTCCGGAACCCCAAAAACACAGCTGCCTGGCGCTACTTCCCGCGCGGCTTGTTGCTGATCGGCGCTTCGGGCGCGCGTGGCGGGATGCCGGGCGATCCCGGCGGTATCGGTGGCGGTGGCTTGCCGAAGCCCTGCTGCAACTGCTGCCACAGCTGCAGATTGCGCTCGGTCAGGTCGGTCATCACCGCCCACGGCGATTGCCCGAGCAGGGTGTTCAACTGCGAGCGGAACTGCGTCTGCTGCTCCAGGAAGATCTGCATGCTGCGTTCGAGGTAGCTGCCCATGAAGCCCTGCAGCGAGTCGCCATAGAAGCGGATCAGTTGCGACAGCATGTTGGTGGTCAGCAGCGGCTGCCCCTGCTCTTCGCGCTCGGTGATGATCTGCAGCAGGACCGAGCGGGTCAGGTCCTGCTGCGTCTTGGCGTCCTGCACCTCGAAGGCCTCGCCGTCCTGCACCAGTTGCCGGATGTCCTCGAGGGTCACGTACGACGAGATCTCGGTGTCGTAGAGCCGGCGATTCGGATACTTCTTGATGATGCGCAGTCGTGACATCAGCGGCTTCGGTCCTGGCTTCAGATTGAGCGTGCAGGTGGGCGTGGATTGCCGGCGCGCGGGGCGCCGGTCGAACTACCAGCCCATGTAATGACCGCCGTTGATCGACAGATTGGCGCCGGTGACCCATGCGGCTTCTTCGTTCACAAAGAAGTTCACGGCATAGGCGATCTCGTCTGGAGATCCCAGCCGCCCGGTCGGGATCTGCGCGACGATCTTGGCGCGCACGTCCTCCGGTACGGCCATGACCATCTCGGTACCGACATAACCTGGCGAAACCGTATTCACCGTGATGCCGAACTTCGCATTCTCCTGGGCCAGCGAGATGGTGAAACCGTGCATGCCGGCCTTCGATGCGGCGTAGTTGGCCTGACCGTACTGGCCCTTCTGGCCATTGATCGAGGCGATCTGGATGAT
Source organism: uncultured Rhodanobacteraceae bacterium (assembly GCA_937928755.1). Lineage (GTDB taxonomy): Bacteria > Pseudomonadota > Gammaproteobacteria > Xanthomonadales > SZUA-5 > JADKFD01. The sequence continues at coordinate 3,240 of CALEZI010000133.1, forward strand.
TCGCCCCCACATGCGCGCGCGCATGCCTTCGATCACATTGCGCGTCACGTTGTAGCAACCCGTCAGGTTGGTCGCGATGACATCCGACCATTGTTGCGGCGACATGCGGTGAAAAGTGGTGTCGCGGGTGATGCCCGCGTTGTTGATCAGGATGTCGATACCGCCCAGTTGCGCCTCGATTTCCTTGATCATCGACTGGCTCGACGCGAAATCAGCAACATCGCCTGGAACGATCAGGCAGTCGATGCCCTCGGCCTTGAGGGCGGCCTGCCATTCCCTGGCCTTTTCCTCGTGGCGGTAGTTGGTTGCCACGCGATGTCCCGAGCGCGCAAGGCGCTTGACCATCGCCGTGCCGATTCCACCCGTGCCGCCCGTAACCAACGCTACCCGACTCGTCATTTCGCTCTCCCGGTTCAAAGATCATCATGGATTCTACACAGCGCCGAGCCAGCCGCAGGTAGAGTGTTCAACCGAGAGCGGTGGATAGGTCCGAAACTGCCAACTGCCGCGGCACATTGTGGATGCGCCAGTCTCGGACAATTGCAGTCAGTAGCGACTCCGATGGCGTTGACTGCGGCAGATTCTGACCGAGCAGGCCAGCGATCTTCGGCAGCAAACACGAGATCTGGTCGCTGACGATCGCCGGCGCCAGATTCTGCTTGCTGAGTTTCTGGCCGTCAGGACCGAGCAGCACCGGCACGTGGGCGTAACGCGGAGTTGGCAAGCCCAGGCAGCGTTGCAGAAAGATCTGCCGCGGCGTTGAATCGATCAGGTCCGAGCCGCGCACCACGTCGGTAATGCGCTGAAACGCATCGTCAACCACGACGGCAAGCTGATAGGCATGAAGCCCATCGGCGCGCCGCAACACGAAGTCGCCCACATCGCGCAGCAGGTTCTGCTGATAACGGCCTTGAATCCGGTCGTGAAAGCCGATATCGAGATCGCTCGCGCGCAGGCGAATCGCCGCAGGTCGTGTCGAGCTGCCTTTGACGCAGGAACCTCGGTGAATGCCCCCGGTCGCCGCCAGGTCGTTGCGACTACAACGGCACTCGAACGCCAACCCCGCCTGCAGCAGATACTGGAGTACGTCGTCGTAGGCAGCGTGACGTTCGCTCTGGCGCAGCACCGGCTCGTCGGAGGTCCAGCCGATGGCTGTCAGCAGGTCCAGGATCAGGCGGTCCGCGCCGGGTTGTTCGCGCGGCGGATCCAGATCTTCGATGCGGATCAGCCAGCTGCCTCCGGCCGCACGTGCATCCGCCCAACTGGCGCAGGCCGCCAGCAGCGAGCCGAGGTGCAGGGGGCCGCTTGGCGATGGCGCAAAGCGGCCGCGGTAACCATCGCTGAATGCACCATCGGTCATGCTTGAAACCTGCCCACTGTGCCTACACGGTGTATCACGCATCATTGCAGACCGACGACAACAGGAGTTTTTCGATGTCCCGAGTCATGTTGTTCCTTGGTACCAACCTTGCCGTGCTGGTGATGCTGGGCCTGGTGACCAACTTAATGGGCCCGGCGTTGGGTATCGACCCGCGCAGCACGATCGGCCTGTTGATCCTGGCCGGCGTCGTGGGCTTCACCGGTTCGTTCATTTCGCTGGCGCTGTCGAAGTGGATGGCCAAGCGATCCACCGGCGCGCAGGTCATCACCAACCCGCGCACGCCGGAAGAACGCTGGCTGCTCGACACCGTCGCTCGCCAGGCGCAGGCGGCCGGCATTGGCATGCCGGAGGTGGCGATCTACGACGCGCCCGACCTGAATGCCTTCGCCACCGGCATGAACAAGAACAGCGCGCTGGTGGCGGTCAGCACCGGTTTGCTGCGCGGCATGAACCGCGATGAGGTCGAGGCCGTGCTCGCTCATGAGGTCGGTCACGTCGCCAATGGCGACATGGTCACCATGGCGCTGATCCAGGGCGTGCTGAATACCTTCGTGTTCTTCCTCTCGCGCGTGCTCGGTCAAATCATCGACCAGGCGGTGTTCAAACGCGGCGCCAGTGAAGGCCCGGGCATCGGCTACTACGTGACCGTGATCGTGCTCGAGATCATTTTCGGCATCATCGCCTCGGTGATCGCCATGTGGTTCTCGCGCCAGCGCGAGTTCCGCGCCGATGCCATGGGCGCCAAGCTCGCCGGCCGCCACAAGATGGCCGCCGCGCTGGAACGCCTGATGCTGAATCACGGTCAGACCGCGCTGCCCAAGGATGTGCAGGCTTTCGGCATCAGCGGCGGCGTGGCCTCAGGCCTGAAGCGCCTGTTCATGACCCATCCGCCGCTGGAAGAGCGCATCGCAGCGCTGCGCAACGGTTGACCCGAGCCGACCCCGGTGCGCGCGCCGCGAGGCGCGCTCACCGGGTGGCACAAAGTTCATGGACTGCCGGATCGGCCGCGCGCGACACCTGAGTTTGTGAGGAGATCGAGCTTCGGAACCACCATTGTCGTCCGGCCGGTCCACCCGGCTGTCGACCGTCCAGGGATGCATCGCACGCGTCGAACGCGCACCGGTTCACCCGAAATCGTACGACATGACCTTCTCCGGCTCGGCCAGGAAGTTGCCCTGGACGAAGTTGACGCCGCAGGAGAACAGGATCGACATGCTGGCGGCGTCTTCGACGAACTCGGCGACTGTCAGCCGGCCCATGGCGCGCGCCTGTTCGCACATATCGCGGATCTTGGCCTGGTGCTCGGCGTTCTTGGCCAGGTCCGACATGAAGGTGCGATCGAGCTTCACGTAGTTGGCGCCGACGTGCTTCAGCAACTGGAATGAATTGAGGCCGCTGCCGAACTGCTCCAGCGCGAAGCCGCACTTCAACTGTTCCAGGCCCTTCTGGAAGAACTTGGCTTGCTTGAGGTGGGTGACCACCTTGCTTTCCGGCATTTCGAAGACCAGCCGATCGCCCGGAACGCGGGCATTCTTCAGTTGCTGGGCGAGCCACGGCAGCAGACTGCCGTCGTCGATCGCCTGCGGCGTCAACTTGATGAAGAACGTGGTCATGCGACCCTGTTTGTGCCGCTCCTGCAGCACGCGCAGCACGTGGTCGACGACCCAGCGGTCGATCTGCGGCAACAAACCGAAACGCTCGGCAATCGGCAAGAACTGGCCGGGCAGGATTTCGCCCTTTTCGCCCTGCATGCGCAACAGCACCTCGTAAAACTCGCCTTCGTGACCCTGCAGCGACACGATCGGCTGGAAGAACAGGATGAAGCCGTCCTTGTCGATCGACGCCTTGATCAAATCCAGCCATTCGCGGTCCTTGGCGGCGTCGGCCTTGTCCTGCGCTGCCGGATCGAACACCTTGATGCGGTTGCCGCCTTCCGACTGTGCCAGTCGGCAGGCTTCATTGAGTTTGTCCAGTACCAGTTGCGAGCCGTTGACCTTCTCCGTGAGCAGGCAGACGCCAATGCTGGCGTTGAGACTGACCGAGCGTTTGCCGACATCGAAGATGCGTTCTTCGAAGCGCTTGAGGACCTGCTCGGCAAACTGGATGCACGCCTCGTGCGATCGACCCGGCACGATGGCCGTAAAGGTGTGATCGGCAAAGCGCGCCACCAGGTCCTGCGGGCCGGCCATTTCTTTCAGCAGCTGGGCAACGTCGCCCAGCAGCAGATCGGCACCACCGACGCCCACCTGATCGAGCACCTTGCGGTAGTTGTCGATCTCGATGTACAGCACGGCCTGGTCGATCTTGCCGGCATTGGCGTTCGCCACTGCCTTGTCCAGTTCACCCATGAAGTGAGGACGGTTGTAGAGGCCGGTGACCAGATCCTGTCGCTTGAGCGCGTCCAGTTGTTCGGCGAGTTCAGCGCCGGCGGTCTGCTGACGGAAGATGATCTGTGTCGCCGGCTCGCCTTCGATGCTGGCCTCGGACAGCTCCATGACCGCTTCGAAGGTGCTGCCGTCGGAGCGTTTTGCGTGCACGTCGAGCTTTTCGGGCGGCTTCTCGCCGCGGCTCTGCACCTTGAGTACGTTGCGGAACTTCTCGGCATCTTCCCTGGCGATCAGGTCGAGAATGGCGAGGCCTTCGATTTCGTCGAAATCCTCGAAGCCGAACATCTCCAGGTAAGCGCGGTTGGCATACACGTGCATGCCTTCATGCACGTAGGCAATCGGGTCGCGCGAACTGCCGAGCAGCGAATGCGCGCGGCGCTCGCTCTCGCGCCACGCGGCTTCCATGCGGCGAAGGCTGCGCCGCGTTGTCAGATTCTCGAACTCGCGCAACACCACGGTTTGCAGGTGGTCGGCGACCGAACGCAAGGCCACTTCGCGGGCGCCCTCGCGCATCGACTTGAGCACCGCGTCCTGGGTGATCGCATCCAGCAACTGGATCAAGGACATGTCCTTGCCGCTGCGATTGACCACCGAGGAGGTCTCGGCGAGGCCGATGGACTTGGCTTTCGGGCTGACCAGCACGATGTCGGTGCTGCCACCTTCCAGCGCTGCCTTGAGCTGCTCGGCGTTTTCGACGCGGTTTGGCCTGACCGCGATGCCGGCATTGCGCAGCAGGCTGATCACCTGCTCGGCGTCCTCGACCGAATCCTCCACCAGGAGTATCCGCAGGACTTTGTCGGCTTTGGCCATGGTGTTGACTTGACTCTCCGGACGAACTGGGGATTTTGACTGAAAGACGGTATGAATTGCCAGACAAGCCGTCGTTTAATCGCAAAACTTCGGGGGTGGTCCGCGCTAATGCAGAGCCGAGCTTGCTCGGCTTGAGGTTGCGCCGAGGCAGCGGAGAAACGCCGCTCGTGATCGGGCCTTCGTGCAGTGCTCCGGGTCAGGCCAGGACGGTCTTGCTGCTGCGGCCGGCGTCTTCGCGGGCGAGGCGTGGCACCAGATAGCCGGGCAACCGGGCGCGCAGTTGGCGGATCAGGCGGCGCGCATGCCTGAGTTCGACGTCGAAATGGGCTGCCCCGGACACGCGGTCGAGCAGATGCAGGTAATACGGCACAACGCCATGCCCGCCGAGCGTCGTGCTGAGTTCGACCAGTGCCTCGATGTTGTCGTTGACGCCGCGCAGCAGCACCGACTGGTTGAGCAAGGTCGCGCCAGCCTCGCGCAGCGATCGCATGGCGGCGCCGACGTCGGCGTCGAACTCGCGCGCGTGATTGGCGTGCACCACGACGACCACCGGCCACGGCAACCGGCGCAGCCACGCCGTCAGTTCGGCATCGACGCGTTGCGGTAGCACGATCGGCCAGCGCGTATGGATGCGCAGGCGCTCGAGGTGAGGGATCGTCGCCAGCGCGTCGGTCAGTTCGTGCAATTTCGATGTCGCCAGCGACAGCGGATCGCCGCCGCTCAGGATCACCTCTTGGATGCTGCGATCAGCACGAATTTCGCTGACCGCTGCGCTCCATTTGTCGCGGGCGGCGAGTTCATCGGCATACGGAAAATGCCGGCGAAAGCAGTAGCGACAGTGCACCGCGCAACTCGCGGTGGCGATCAACAGCACGCGGCCGCGGTATTTGTGGATCAGGCCCGGACCGCGCGTGCGCTTGAGGTCGCCGACCGGGTCGAGCAGCCAGCCCGTTGCATCGACGTCCTCGGCGGCGACGGGCAGTACCTGGCGCAACAACGGATCGGCGGCATCGCCGTGGCGCATGCGTGCGGCGTATCCACGTGGCACCAGCAGCGGAAACGCGCTGCGGTCGGCCACGGCGACATCGCCACGGCTCAGGCCGAGGTGCGCCAGCAAGGCGTCGATGTCGCGATAGGCCTCGCGCAGATGCAGCTTCCAGTTGCGCGCAGCGTCGGTGTGCCGCGTTTCTGGTGGGAGTTGCGCGCCAGCAGTTATCATTCCGAGGTTATCTGCATTGATACGCGCTGATCCGCGCGTGTTTCCTGTTCCCAATGATAGCCGCGCCCGACGCGCGGCTTGCGCACGGAGATGAGTATGGCCACGTATGGCATGAACGATGTCAAGAATGGACTCAAGATCTTGGTGGACGGTGACCCGTATGCCATCGTCGACACCGATTTCATCAAGCCGGGCAAGGGTCAGGCGTTCACCCGCATCAAGATCCGCAACCTCAAGAACGGCCGCACCGTGGAACGCACGCTCAAGGGCAGCGACTCGATCGAAGGCGCCGATGTGGTCGATACCGACATGCAGTTCCTGTACACCGACGGCGAGTTCTGGCACTTCATGCAGTTGGAGACCTTCGAACAATTCCAGGCGGACAAGGCCGCTGCCGGCGAAGCCGCCAAATGGTTGCGCGAACAGGATATGTGCATCATCACGCTGTGGAACGGCGCGCCGCTGGCGGTGCAGCCGCCCAATTTCGTCGAACTGAAGATCGTCGAGTGCGATCCTGGCATTCGCGGCGACACCGCGCAGGGCGGCGGCAAGCCGGCCAAGCTCGAGACCGGTGCGGTCGTGCGGGTGCCGCTGTTCGTCGAGAACGGCGAGACGGTGCGTTGCGATACCCGCAGTGGCGAGTACGTCGGTCGCGCCAACAAGTGAGCATGAAGAAGGAGGCGCGCCGATGGTGATGGTCGTCGACCAGGTTATCGAAGCGCGCTGGGTGGTGCCGGTGGTGCCGCACGGCGTGGTTCTCGAAGATCACGCTGTGGTGGTGCACCGCGGGCAGATCTGCAGCGTGCTGCCGATCGCGGCGTTGCAGGATCGGTTCCTGCCGGCCGAGCGCGTGTGTTTGCCTCACCATGCGCTGATTCCGGGCCTGGTCAACGCGCACTGCCATGCCGCGATGACGCTTATGCGTGGGCTCGCCGACGACCTGCCGCTGATGACCTGGCTCAACGAGCACATCTGGCCGGCCGAGGGTGCGCTGGTCTCGGCGGCCTACGTCAGCGACGGCGTGGAACTGGCGGTTGCCGAGATGCTGAGCGGTGGCATCACTGCGGTCAACGATCAGTACTTCTTCCCGGAGGCGGCGGTCGAGGTGTATCGGCGCATGGGCATGCGCGCCGCGGTCGGGCTGATCCTGCTCGAGTTTCCGACGCCCTATGCACGCGACGCAGACGAATACCTGAGCCGCGGCCTGGCGCTGGCCGACCGGATCCAGGGCGACCCGTTGGTGCATGCGTGTTTTGCGCCACATGCGCCGTACACGGTGTCCGACGACAGTTTTCGCAAGGTGCGCACCTACGCCGACCAGCTCGGGCTGCGCGTGCACATCCACGTGCACGAGACCGCTTTCGAAGTCGAGGAATCGCGGCGCGTGCACAACGAGCGTCCGCTGGCGCGCTTGAAGCGCCTCGGTTTTCTCGGTCCGGATCTGACCGCGGTGCACATGACGCAACTGACGTCGGCCGAGATCGAGGAACTGGCGCGTCATCGCGTGGTCGTCGCTCATTGCCCCGAGTCCAATCTCAAGCTGGCCAGCGGTTTCTGCCCGGTCGGCGAGCTGCTCAAGGCCGGCGTCAGCGTCGCCATCGGCACCGATGGCGCCGCCAGCAACAACGATCTCGACCTGTTCGGCGAGATGCGCACGGCCGCGCTGCTGGCCAAGGGCGTAGCCGGCGACCCGTCGGTGATGGATGCGGCTACAGCGCTGCACACCGCGACGTTGGGTGGCGCTTGTGCGATCGGACTGGAGGACAAGATTGGCTCGATCGAAGTTGGCAAGCGCGCCGATCTGGTCGCCGTCGACTTCGGTTGCGTGCAACTGGCGCCGGTGTACAACCCGTTGTCGCACCTGGTCTACGCGGCTTCGCGCCGCGACGTCAGCGACGTCTGGGTCGATGGCCGCGCGCGGGTACGCGACCATGTTCTGCTCGGCGTGGACAGCGAGCGTCTGATCAGCAACGCCGCGCGCTGGGCGGTGCAGGCGCAGGCGGCGCTGCGCGCGCGTGGGAGCACGCCATGAGCAACGCCGACAGCCAGGAACTGGCGCGTTTCGACAGCGTCGCCGCGCGCTGGTGGGATTTCGATGGCCCGTTCCGCCCGCTGCACGAACTCAACCCCGAACGCGTCGGCTTCATCGGCGAACGCCAGCCGCTGGCCGGCGCGCGCATCGTCGACATCGGCTGCGGCGGCGGCATTCTCAGCGAGGCGCTGGCGCGCGCCGGCGCTGCGGTTGTCGCGCTCGATCTGGCTCCAGAAGCGCTCGATGTGGCTCGCCTGCATGCGCTCGAAACCGGGATCGCGGTCGATTATCGGCTGCAGTCGGCGGAACAACTGGCCGACGAAATGCCGGGCGCATTCGATGCCGTCACCTGCCTGGAGATGCTGGAACACGTGCCCGATCCGGTTTCCGTGCTGCGTGCCTGCGCGACCCTGCTCAAGCCCGGTGGCCGCTTGTTCCTGTCGACGCTGAACCGCACGCCGAAGGCTTTTGCGCTGGGCATCGTTGCCGCCGAATACGTGCTTGGCCTGCTGCCGCGTGGCACGCATCGTTACGAGCGCTTCCTCAAGCCCTCGGAACTGCGCCGCGCGCTGGCTGATCTGCGCTTCGACGGCATCGAGTTCCAGGGCCTGCGCTATGACCCGTTCACCCGCCGTGCCGAACGCAACGACGATCTTTCCATCAACTACCTGGTGGCGGCGACGCGTTCATGCTGAAGGCGGTGCTGTTCGATCTCGACGGGACCCTGATCGATACCGCCGCGGACCTGCTCGGGACGCTCGATGACGTGCGCGCCGAGCTTGGCTTGTCGCCCTGCGCGGCTGCTTTGCCACCGGCGGTCGCGGCACGTGGTGGTCGCGGCATTCTGGCGCTGGGATTCCCCGAAGATCCCGCTGCCGTGGAGCGCCTGCTGCCGCGTTATCTCGAGCTCTACGCCGCGCGGTTGACGCGTTGCAGCAGGCCGTATGCGGGCGTCGACGAATTGCTGTCGGCGCTGGCCGCGCGCGGTATCGCCAGCGCCATCGTCAGCAACAAGCCGGAAGCGCTGGCGCGGCGCTTGCTCGATGAACTGGGCTGGTCGCGGCGATTTGCTGCGCTGGTCGGTGGCGATACGCTCACCGTGCGCAAGCCGGCTCCCGAGCCGCTGTGGCACGCTTGCGCTGCGCTGGATCTGTCGCCGGGTCAAACGGCCATGGTTGGCGACGATCGGCGGGACATCGAGGCGGGCAGGGCGGCGGGTTGCGCGCTGACGATTGCGGCAGCCTACGGGTATGTCGAGGAACCCGGCGAGGTCGCTGGCTGGGGCGCCGACCAGATTGCCAGCGATGCGCGCGGTTTCCACCCTCTCCTGCTCGGTGAGGATCGCTGCTGATGCTCGCTGGCGTCGACGCCGAACTGCTGGAGTTCTGCACGCCGTGGTTGATGCGCGAGCCGCGATTGTTGCTCGCTTGCCAGTTCGCTCCCGCGGGCAGCGGGCGCGAGCGTTTTCTGGCCAGCAACGTGGTAGTCCGTGAGCTGGCGCAAGCGGCGATGACCGCCAGCGATCGCCGTGTGGCCGAGGCCAAGCTCGGCTGGTGGGCGGAAGAGTCCGGCGACTGGGCCGCCGGGCGTCCGCGCCATCCGCTGGCACGCGGATTCGATCCGGCGTCGAGCGCGAGTGCCCTGGCATCGCTGGCCCTGACCTTTCGCGACTGGCTCGACGCGCCGCCCGCCGAGAACATCGAAACTGCGATGTCGCAACTGCAGCGGTTGGCACAAACGAGCGCGGACCTCGCCGGAGCCGGCGCAATCGACAGCTGGACCCCTCTCTGGCTGGCGCTGGTGTTGCGCCTGTCGCTGGACACGTCGGCTGCACTGGCCAGCGTGCTGCCGCTCGACCTGATGGCGCGGCACGGACTGCGCCGCTCACTCTGGCCGGAAATGGACAGGGCGCAACGTTTGCCGGTGCTGGCAGATCTGGCTCAGCAGGCGCCGCCCGCAGTTGCCCAGCTGCGCGATCCGGCGTTGGCCGCGCTGGTGACCCTGGAGCGTCGCTGGCTGCAGCGACTGGCGCAACCGGCGGCGGATCGCATCGGCATTGTCGATACCTTTGCCGCGTGGCGCGCCGCGCGCAAGGCCCAGCCGTAGCCGGTGTGCGCGCGAAAGCGCGGTCCCCAGTTACTTGCGACGGTCGCGGTGTCGGCGAACGGCTGCGCCGTGCACCGACCCGCCAGCGCACGTATCGTCGCGAGGGTGTCAGCGTGTGGTTTGCCAGATGCCCTTTTCGGGCATCATGACTGAATGAGCAGATCCGAGCGCAGCCGCAAACCTTCGTCGAAAGCCCGCCGCAAGAAGCGCCGGGTCAGGCTGGCCATCGCCAGCAATGGCAAGGCTCCAACGCTGGTCAACGCGCAGGGCGATGGTGTCGAATCGATGACGCTTGCACTCGCGCGCAAGACCGGACTGGCGCATGCGGGCTTCGTGCCGAGCGGCACGCGCAATCCCGGTGACACCTTCCTCGCCACTCCGACCCGGCATCCGTCGCAGGCGCTGAAGTGGAATGTGCATGCCAGCGATGTCAGCGTGCTGGTCACGCCGGACGCAGTGCTGTTCGGGCGCGCGTTGCTGGCGCGCCAATGGTGCGAGCGTTACCGCAAACCCTGGCTCCATTTGCATGCCGGTTTCTGCGATCCGGAATACATCCGCGTGTGGCTGCGCACCCGCGCGCCGAAGTCGATCCACGTGACCGGCGCACGCGCGCATCAGGCTGAGCGGTTGGGCGCGTCGGTCGAGGTCCTGATGAATGTCATGACAGAGGCGAATCGACGGGCGGCCCCCGCGTGATGATCGTGGGCCCCGAATTGTTCGGACGCGGTTGACCTTGCTCTCGTGGGTCCAGACTTGTCTGGACGCGGTTGACCTTGCTCTCGTAGGTCCAGACTTGTCTGGACGCAGTTGACCTTGCTCTCGTAGGTGCAGACTTGTCTGGACGCGGTTGACCTTGCTCTCGTGGGTCCAGACTTGTCTGGACGCGGTTGACTTTGCTCTAGTGGGTCCAGACTTGTCTGGACGCTGTTGACCTTGCTCTCGCTGCTGGGTTGAAAAGCGTCCAGACAAGTCTGGACCCACCAGAGCAGAAGCGCCCGGCAAGGATCAGCCCAGCACTCGCCGACCTTGCTCTCGCTCTTGGGTTGAAAAGCGTCCAGACAAGTCTGGACCGACCTGAGTTCAGAAGCGTCCAGACAAGTCTGGACCGACCAAAGCAGAAGGATCAGCCCAGGACTCGCCGCGCCCCTCGGTAGCGCTGCTTCCAGTAGCGATCGTCGAGATGATCCAGGCGCACGCGACCGCCGTGATTGGGCGCGTGCACGAAGCGGCCTTCGCCGACGTAGATGCCCACGTGCGAGATGCCCTTGCCGTTGGTGTCGAAGAACACCAGGTCGCCGGTGGTCAATGCGCTTCGCCGCGGCGCACGCAGGTCCAGATTGTATTGCGCGCCGGTGCTGCGCGGCAGCGGCAGACCGAGGACGTCGCGATAGACGTAAACAACGAAGCCGGAGCAGTCGAATCCGACCCGTGGGTCTGCGCCAGCACTTCGGTAAGGCGTACCCACCAGGCCAAGAGCGCGGAATGCGAGATCGGCGCTGTTTGCAGCGGTCATTCGAGGCGCATTGAAGGCCACCGGTGTCGGTGCAGGCGCCGTGGCGCAACCCACCAGCAGCGCGGAAAGCGCTGCCAGCAGAACCCGCCGACAGATACGAGGCATTGCCAGGTCAGTGCTCTTCGTCACCCGATGACGCAGCCGGCGCCTCGTGGTCGACCGGCTCGTTGAAGCCGAGCGCCTTGTCGACCAGCGACGGCCCGACATGCGCCTGTCCCAGGCGCTTGGCGGTCTTGCGTGCGCTCATTTCCTGGTCGATGCCATCGGCCGCCAGCACCAGTGCGGATTTGCGCTCCTCGCTGAGCGCCGTCCAGTGGCAATCGTCCTCGGCGCCGGCCATCGAGTACAACAGGTTCAGGGTTGGCTTGAAGCCCGCAAGTTTGACGCGGCGATAGGCCTCCACGGCGCCCAGTTTGCGCAGGTCCTCTTCGGTGCGGATGCCGATCTGGCGCAACCACGCGGCGCTCTTCGGGCCGACATTGCGAATTTTGACGCTCGGTGCTGCCATGGATTCCTCGGCGAAGGACGCTGACGATCAACGATAGACCACGATCAGTTACAGGCGTTCAAAAAAATCTCTGCCAGGGTCTCGACACCGGCCTGATCGTCGGCATCGAATCGCCCCGGCGCTGGACTGTCGATGTCCAGCACGCCGAGCAGCGTACCGTCGGGGTTGATCAACGGCACCACGATCTCCGAGCGCGATGCGGCATCGCAGGCGATGTGGCCCGGGAATGCATGGACATCGGCGACCCGTTGCGTCGTGCGTGTCGTGGCTGCCGCGCCGCACACGCCGCGCGCCAGCGCAATGCGCACGCACGCCGGTTTGCCCTGGAACGGCCCGACCACCAGTTCCTTGCCGTCGAAGAAATAGAAGCCGACCCAGTTCACGTCAGGCAGCGTGTGATAGAGCAGCGCCGAGAAGTTCGCGGCGTTGGCGATGCGGTCGGACTCGCCTTCCAACAGATGGCGCGCCTGTTCGGCAAGGTCGGCGTACAGGGTCGGCTTGTCGGTTGCAGCGGGAGTGGCTAGTTCAAACATGGTCGGGGATTGCCGGAAAGGATGGCGCGGATTCTGGCCAACTATCGGGCTGCTGGCGAGTGCGGTTGCCTCCCCTGTGCCAGTACCCCAAACATGTGGCCATTCATTGAAGAAAGCCCTTGTCCGCAAAGGACGCAAAGAACGCAAAGGAGAGCAGAAGAGGGAGATCGCCCAATGAGAGACCGCGTCAACCTGAAGCCCACTTTCCTTTTGCTTCCTTTGCGTTTTTTGCGTCCTTTGCGGACAAAAAGGCAGTCCAACCGAACTGCCGAGTAGCGCCCAGACATCCCACCGGGTTACGGCAGCGACGCCAGAAACGCCTCCTGCATCGCCGTTTCGATTGCCCGCGGTGAACGTGTCGCGCGAATCTGGGCGATCGCATCCTGGGTGCTGTGTCCGCGTCGCTTGAGCCATGCGGCGGCCAGCGTGCCGGCGCGACCGAGGCCGCCGACGCAGTGGATCAGCGTGTCTCGGCCCTGCGCCAGTTCGCTGTCGACGAAGTCGAGCGCGCGGTCGAGTTCGGCGTGGGTCGGCACGCGGCCATCCACGATCGGCTGATGCAGCGCGTTCAAGCCGGCGCCGCTGTAGGCCGCCATCAAGTCCTCGACCCCATAGTGGGCGAATTCGTCGTTGGCCAGCAGGCACAGTACCGCGCCAACGCCTTGTGCCTTGAGCGCAGCGAGATCGGTATCGAGTTCGCGACCGAGATCGCGGCGACCTGGCAGCAGGGTCAAGCCGAGGCGACCGTTGACGCCCGTCTGGGCAGGCAGCCAGTCGACCCGCAGCGGCCCGTTGCGCTCGGCCAGATCGCTGTAGCGCTCGATCGCGGCCGCCGCGGTGTACAACGCCCAATGCCGCTGCACCGGCGTGCATTCGTCGAAACCGAGCGTATGCACCGCGTAGCGGATCTGCCCGATCAGCAGTTGCTGCGCATCGCGATCGGCCTGGATCAAGGCCGGATAAAAGCCGCGCAACTTGCACAGCGTGCGCCAGGCGCGCTGCAACTGCGGCAGCACGAATTGCCGCGCATCGTCAGGCGACGGCGGACGGCCGAGATCCACCTCCGCGAGCATCCGGTCGGTGAAGTCGAGCGCCTGCGGCAGCTCCGCGTCCGCAAGTGGCGTCCAGATGTACAACAGGTCGTTTTCGAGCTTGATCAGATCGCGCAGCACGTGGCCACGGTGGGCATGGAAGAAATCGATCATCCAGACATTGCCGGGCGCGTCGATCAGGATGTTGGCGCCATTGAGATCGCCATGCACCCAGGAGAAATAGTGCGCGCGCGCCAGGCGCGGCAGGCGTTCCAGCTCGCGTTCGTAGAACAGGCCGACGTGCGGCAGACGGCGATCGCCTGCGAACACCAGTTCATCGCCACTGCCATCGCCGCCGACAATGCCGGCCACACGCTTGCGCACGCCTGCGGCCCACTTCGGCGCGAACTCGTAGTAGTCGAGCAGATCAGTGCGCTCGGAACTGGCGGCGGCATACAGGCGTCCCAACTGTTCGCCGAATACCTGCTGCAGCACGTGTGCGATCTGCGCCTCGTCGCCGCCGCGCTGATACAGCTTCTGCAGCGATCGCGAGCCGCCGCGTCCCATCGCCGCATAGCGATACTTGATGCCACCGCGATCGGCAAAATCGGCGAAGTCGGCGATTCGCGGAGCGCTGTTGCCGAGCACCGATTCGATGCGCTCGAACGAGCTGCGCTCTTGGCCCATCGGTCCCTGCGGGCCGATCTTGACCACATGCGGCACTTCCTCGTGGCCATGCAGGTCGACGCTCTCGGTGTCGAGCACGCGGTTGCCGGAGAAGCCGCCATCGAGCGCCCGATAGCGCACCAGGCGCGAGCCACGGAACAAGTAACGCAGCAACTGCGCGTCGGTCGGATCGAGTCGGGTTGCGTCCTTGGGCTCCAGTTTCGGTTGCTCGGCATCGAAGCCGATCAGCGGCAGATCGCCGCGTTCACCGCCCAGGTATTCGACGAACTCGCCGAGCGAATCGATGACGCGCACGCCGAGGATGCGCGTCAGTTGCGTCAGCGCCAGAAAGTGGTTGGCGCGCGAAGAACTCGCGGTCAGCGCCGAGCACACCGCGATCTCGAACCCTGGGAAATGCGAGGCCAGGTCGTAGGCCAGATAGGTGATCTTGGCTTCGGTCCACACACCGGCCAGGCCGACCCGCAGGCGCTCGCCGCGATGGCGCGCGAGCACGTCCGGCAGGCGCGTGTCGACAAAATTGCTGAGCACGGTGGCGTCGACGATCTCGATCTGTTTGCCGGAGGCCAGGTCGTCGCAGCGGAACACGAATTCGGCGCCCGCCGAGCCGGCGATGCAATGCGCGCCGAAACGGGTCAGGTGCTCGCGCTGCACAGGATTGGCGGGGTCGTGCCAGTCGCGGATGTGGATTACGCGCAGCTCGTGATCCGGCCGCTGGTGCGCCCACGAGGTCAGCCGCGCAACCGGTCCCTCGGCCGGATCCGGACCGAGCAACCGGCGCGATTCCTCATGGCCGACATGCAGCGCATTCGGCAGGCTCTGAAAGCGCCCGATCGGGCCGACGAAGTCGCGTTGCAGACAATCGGTGATCAGCAGGTTGGGCATGATGTGTTGGTTGTTGGTTGTTGGTTGTTGGTTGTTGGCTGTTGTTGGTTCAAGCGCATCACCCGTGAGGACCAGCTTTTCGAAACCAACGGAGCCAAGCAGTTATCCGCAAAGGACGCAAAGAACGCAAAGGAAAGCGAGCAAGTCGGAGGACTGAGGCGAGCGGAAAGGAAACGCTGCGCACTCACTCCTGCTGGGCTTTCTTTGCGTTCTTTGCGTCCTTTGCGGACAAAAAATGTTGGCAAAATCGCCGCGCGTTTCATGCACCCTGCGAGTCCCCATCACCATCCGTCACTTGACCGACTGACCGATCGGTCAGTACCCTTGCGGGATGACCACGATCGACGACCGCAGCGCCATCGACCGCATCCTCGACGAAGGTGTGCGGCTGTTCGCTGCGCGTGGTTTCGACGGGGTGTCGATGAATGACCTGGCCGGCGCGGCGCAGGTCAGCAAGGCCAACATCTTTCACCACTTCGCCAGCAAGGACGTTCTTTACCTTGCCGCACTCAAGCACGCGGTTGCCGACTTTTCGCTGCAGTTGGCAGAGCTCAATCGCAGCGAGCCGGACTTCGCCGAGCGCGTGCGTACCTTTGTCGCGTGGCATTCCCTGCGCCTGCGCGAGCGCGAACCGCAGACGCGCTTGTTGTTGCGCGAGCTGTTCGGCGAGGGCCAGCGCGGTCCGGATCTGGCGCACGAAGTGTTCGGGGAAGGTCAGCGCCTGCTGCTGGAACTGGTATCGGCCGGACAGCAGGCAGGACATCTGCGCGCGGATGTCGACCCTGCGGTGGTGGCGTTGACGCTGGTTGCGGTCGACATCTTCAGCTTTCTCGCGGCACCGACCCTGTGCGCGATTCCGCAGATGGCGTTTGCCGCCGATTCCAAGACCCTGGCCGAACGCGTGGCCGATCTGATCCTGCATGGCGCGCTCGCGCGTGCTCAGCCAGCGGCGGTCTCGCCGACGTCACACGGAGAGCTTGCATGACGAGAATTCGCCTCAGTTTGTCCAGTTCCGCTTTGGCACTGAGCGCCGTATTGTTGCTCGCCGGATGCGGCGCGGAAGAAGCCAAACCGGTGCCACGCGGCACGCCGATCACGGCGCAACTGCCCGAAGTGCGCACGGTTTCGACCGTGGAACACAGCGTCGGCGTGATCACTTCGCCCGAGCTTCCGCTGGTCAAGGCTGAAGCCACCGGCCGAGTCGTCGAACTGCTGGTCGATGCCGGTTCCACGGTGACCGTGGGGCAAGCACTCGCACGGCTCGACGACGAGGTGCAGCAACTCAGCCTGCGCTCCGCCGAAGCAGCGCTCAGACGCGCCGAGGTGCAGCGCGACAACGCCGCCACTTCGCTCAAGCGTCTGGCCGACCTGCAGGCCAGCGGCGCCGTCTCGCAGGGCGCGCTCGACGATGCCCGCGCCGCAGCGGATGCCGCAGCTGCGCAAGTCAACGAGGCGCGCGCGGTACTCGAACAGGCCCGCTGGGGCCAGCGCATGACCGCGATCGTGTCGCCGATTGCCGGCGTCGTGCAGCAACGACGAGTTGCCGTCGGCGATCTGGTGCGCGTCGGTGATCCGGTGATCGAAATCGCAGCAGCTTCGGCGCTGCGTGCGGTGCTGCCGTTTCCGGAAACCTTTCTTGGCCGGATCCAGGTGGGTCAGCGCGTGCAGTTGACGCTGCCCGAGCGCCCGCAACAGATCATCGAAGGCGAGATCAACGAACTTCGCCCCATCGTCGGCCGCGACAACCGCGCCATCGAGGCGATCGTTGCCTTCGCCAATCCCGGCGACTGGAAACCCGGCGCCAGCGTCGTTGGCGAGGTGATCATCGACGCGCGCCCCGAAGCGGTGACGGTGCCCGTCGAGTCTCTGGTATTGCGTCCCGCGGGCGAACTGGTCTACGTCATCGAGGACGGCAAGGCGAAAGCGGCCCCGGTCACCGTGGGCGTGCGCACTGCTGGTTACGCCGAGATCCTGACCGGCCTTGGCGCCATGCAAACGGTCGCGGTCAAGGGCGCCGGCTTCCTTACCGACGGCGCGCCGGTAGAAGTGCGTGAAGGGCAGGAAAAAGGAAAAGGGGAAAAGGAAAAGGGGTGAAGCGGGAGTCCCTTCCTACCCCGGCGAGATAGAACGAATTCAAGCTTTTCTGGCCGCCCGCTCCCGCGTGCTCCCCTCCCCCGTGCTTGGGGAGCGGGTGGCTGGAAACCTATCGAGAAGCGGGAAAAGGAAAAGGGAAAAAGGAAAAGGGGACAGCGATCCGCGCTGAGCCCGGACGCGATCGTCCCTTTCTCCCGTTCGCGGTCGCCGCCTGAGAACTCGGATTCGCCTCCAGCGCGCTCTTGATGTCCATTTTCCTTCTTCCCTTTCCCATTTTCCTGCTCCTTAACCCTTTTCCATTTTCCTGCTCTCGACCATGTCCCTACCCACACTCTCGATCCGCCGCCACGTGTTCGCCGCGATGCTCAGCATCGTGCTGGTGCTGTTTGGCCTGATCGGCTACCAGCGCATCGGTGTCGATCGTTATCCGCAGATCGAGTTTCCGCTGGTCTCGGTGGTGACCGTGCTGCCGGGGGCCAATCCGCAGATCGTCGATACCAGCGTCACCGGCGTCATCGAGAGCGCGGTCAATGCGATTCCCGGCATCGATTTTGTAGCTTCGACCTCGCAGCCGGGCGTCTCCCAGGTGGTGCTGCAGTTCGATCTGAGCAAGAACATCGACGTCGCCTTCAACGAGGTGCAGGCCAAGGTCAACACGGTATTGCGGCAGTTGCCGGATGACGCCGATCCGCCAGTGGTGGCCAAGGTCGAATTCGGCGCCGATCCAGTGTTGTGGCTGGCGCTGCAGGGCGACCGCACGCTGCAGCAGTTGAACCAGTACGCGCGCAACACGATCAAGAAGCGCCTGGAAACCATCGATGGCGTGGGTCAGGTACTGCTCGGCGGCCGCCGCGACCGCACCATCCGCGTCGATGTCGATCTGGCGAAGATGGCTGCCTTCGGCGTCGATGCGCGCGATCTGCGCAGTGCGTTCGCGCGCGAGCACCTGTCGCTGCCGGGCGGTTTCGTGGTCGGCGATCGCACCGAACAACTGCTCGAACTGGATCTCGAATACCACCAACCGGAAATCCTCGGGGAACTCGTGGTGCGCTACGCCGACCCGTTGCCGGTGCGATTGCGCGACATCGCCACGATCCACGACGATCTCGCCGACTTCCGGCAGATCGCCCGCATCAACGGCGAGCCCGGCGTCGGCATCGGCATCGTCAAGGTGTCGAACGGCAACACCGTGGCCATCGTCGACGATGTTCTGGCACGCCTCGATCAGGAAATCCGCCCGCAACTGCCTGCCGGCATGACACTCAAAGTGGTGGTCGACTCGTCGCAGCCGATCCGCGAGATCGTCGCTTCGCTCGAAGACCACCTCATCGAAGGCACCATCCTCGCCGCGCTGGTGGTCTGGCTGTTCCTGCAGAGCATGCGCTCGACGCTGATCATCTCGCTGGCGATTCCGGTGTCGTTGCTCGGCGCCGTCGCCGTGATGTACTTCGCCGGTTACACCTTCAACACGATGACGCTGCTGGCGCTGCTGCTGCTGATCGGCGTGGTCGTCGACGATGCGATCGTGGTACTGGAGAACATCCATCGGCATCTGGAGTTTGATCGGGATCTGGCGCGTACTGAAACAGCAAATGCGGGGCTGGGGGCTGGGGGCTGGGGCGCGCTGCCCCAAGCCGGCACCGAGTCCGCGGCTCTGGAT
>CALEZI010000134.1 GCA_937928755.1 uncultured Rhodanobacteraceae bacterium
CGTCCTTTGCGTCCTTTGCGTCCTTTGCGTCCTTTGCGTCCTTTGCGGACAAAAAAGCAGCCCGCATGGTAGCCGCCAGTTCGATGTGCGAATAAGCGCACCGCCAGGGGCGACCGGGACTCCTGCAGGAAGCGCTCAGGGCGCGTGGCGGATGGTCTTGAGCACATCGCACACGCGCTCGATCATTGCCCGATCCACGTCCAGGTGAGTCACGAAGCGCACCGTCTTCGGCCCGAATGCGGCAGCGCGCACGCCGCTTTCGGCGAGGCGCGCGAGGAAACCCGCGGCAGTCCAGTCGCCGGCCAGATCGAAGATCACGATATTGGTGTGCACCGGACGCAGTGCGGCCACATAGGACGCCTCGGCCAGGGTCGCTGCCAGCATTTGCGCGTGCGCGTGGTCCTCGCGCAGACGCTCGACGTGATGCGTCAGCGCATGCAAGCCGGCCGCTGCAAGAAAGCCGATCTGGCGCATGCCGCCACCGAAACCCTTGCGCAGGCGGCGCGCCTTGGTAATTAACGCGGCGTCGCCGATCAGCAGCGAACCGACTGGCGCGCCGAGGCCCTTGGAAAGGCAGATCGAGAGACTGTCGAACTCGGCGCCCCAGTCGTGCGTCGATTCACCCGATTCGACCAAAGCGTTGAACAGGCGCGCGCCGTCGAGGTGCAGCTTCAAGCCGCGCTCGCGACACACTGTGCGGATCGGCCGCACGCGGTCGATCGTGTAATAACTGCCGCCGGCCGCGTTGCAGGTGTTTTCGAGCACCACCAGGCGCGAGCGCGGCAGCCAATCGGCGATCGGCTTGATCGCTGCCTCGACCTGCGCCGCGGTCAATCGGCCGTGATCGCCCGGGATGGTCTGCACCGCGATCTGCGAATGAAAGGCGTAACCGCCGTTCTCGTAGCGGAAGACGTGCGAGGTCTCCTCGCAGATCATCTCGTCCATCGCCTCGGTGTGCGCCTTGATCGCCACCTGGTTGCTCATCACCCCCGACGGCATGAACAACGCCGCCTCGTGACCGAACATCGCCGCAGCAAACGCCTGCAGCGCATGCGTCGCCGGATCTTCGTTGAACACATCGTCGCCAACCTCGGCAGCCAGCATCGCCGCCAGCATCGCCGGCGTCGGTCGGGTCACGGTGTCGCTGATCAGGTCGATGGGCATGGGTGCGGTGGCCTGAAGGGGAATGAACCTGTCTCGCAAGCAGGGTGAAAGGTGAAACGTAAAACGTTAATTGGGCAAGTTCACATTTCACGTTTCACGTTTCACTTTTCACCGCTTTTCACGCTACCAACCGCGTCGCCTCCGCCAGATCGACGCTGACCAGCCGCGACACGCCGGGTTCGCGCATGGTCACGCCGGCGAGCTGGTTGGAGGCTTCCATCGTCACCTTGTTGTGGGAGACGATCAGGAACTGCACGCTCTTGCTCATCTCGACCACCATCTGGCTGAAGCGCCCGACGTTGGCTTCGTCGAGTGGCGCATCGACCTCATCGAGCAGGCAGAACGGTGCCGGATTGAGGCGGAAGATCGAGAACACCAGGGCCACGGCGGTCAGCGCCTTTTCGCCGCCGGACAGCAGGCCGATGCTGGCCGGCTTCTTGCCTGGCGGGCGCGCGATGATGTTGACGCCGGTGGACAGCAGATCCTCGCCGGTCAGTTCGAGGTAGGCGTGGCCGCCACCGAACAGGCGCGGGAACAGCTCCTGGACACCGCTGTTGACGCGATCGAAAGTTTCCTTGAAGCGCGTGCGCGTTTCGCGGTCGATCTTGCGGATCGCCTCTTCCAGCGTCTCCAGCGCCTCGGTCAGGTCGGCATGCTGGGCGTCGAGATAGGTCTTGCGCTGCGACAGTTCGTCGAGTTCCTGGATTGCCGCCAGATTGACCGGCTCCAGCCGCTTGATGCGCTGCTCGAGGTCGGCCAGACGCGCCTCCCACACCGGCAGCGTCGCTTCCGGATTCAGCTCGGCGATCACCGCGTCGCGTTCGAAGCCCTCGGCGTGCAAGGCCTCTTCAAGCGCTTCGGCCTTGATCCGGATCGCCTGTTCGGCCAGTTGCGCCTGACTCTTTTTCTCGCGCGCCTGCGCCAGCTGATGATCGACACGCTGGCGCTCGTGGTCGTGCTTGCGCATGCGTTGGTCGAGTTGCTCCAGCACCTGGCGCGCCGAACTCATGCGCTGGTCGACCAGCACCCGTTGATCGAGGTGCAACCTGAGTTCCTCGTCGAGCTTCGGTAACGGGCCCTCGGCCTCGGCGAGCTGCTGTTCGAGCTGCTGGCGACGCTGTCCGAGCTGGGCCAACTGCAATTCGATGCGCTCGATGGCAGCGGCCAGCGAACGCGCCGCGGTACGCTTGGATTCGACTGACAACGCCAGCTGGCGCTCGCCCTCCTGCGCTTCGCGGGCACCACTGCGGGCGCTCTCGCGCGCCTGGGTCAGGCGCACGCGTTCGAGCTCCAGTTGCTCGCGATCCTCGGCCAGCGTCTCCAGGCGCGACATCTCGCCATTCAGCTTGCCACGCGCCTCGCGCGTCTGCTGCTCGGACAGGGTGATCTGCTCGCCCAGCTGATCGCGCTCGCGCGCGATTGCTTCGCGGCGTTGGCGCTCCTGATCGACCTTGCCTTCATGGCTGCGCACGCGCCCGGCGAGATCCGCGAGCTTGCGATGCGCGGCGTACAGGGTCGTTTGCGCAATCTCGCGCGCGCGCTCGGCCTCGGCAAGTTCAGAGCGCGTGCGCGTCAATCCGCTTTCGAGTTCGAGCAGACGCTCGTCGCCGGTTTCGATCTGCTGCTTCAGTGCCTCGATCTCGCGACCGCGCTGAATCACGCCCTCATGCCCCTGGCTGCCACGATCGATGCGGCGCCAGCCCGGTCCAAACCAGTGGCCGTCGGCGGTGATCGCGCTCTGGTGCGGCGCCAGCCCTTGCGCCAGATCACGCGCCTGCTCGGCATCGCCGGCGGTCAGCACGCCATCCAGCCATGCGGCAACCGCCGCTGGACCGCGCACCTTGGCCGCCAATGTGCCGCTCTGCGCGGTGGCCGGGTGCAGCGACGCATCGACCAGCGTCAGCACGCCCTTGGGCAGGCTCGCCAGATCGATATCGCGCGACGTCGCCGCATCGACGACGATCGCTTCCAGCGCCATGCCGAGCGCGATCTCGACCGCGCTCTCCCAGCCCGGCTCGACCTGCAGCAATGCGCCCAGACGCGGTGCCTGCTGCAGTCCATGACGCGCCAACCAGGCAGCCAGATCACGCTTGTCCTCGCCGAGCGCCGCGTGCTGCAGCGCTTCCAGCGACGCCAGGCGACCACGCGCGGAACTCAACTGCTGGCGCTCCTGATTCAGCTGCGCTTGGGTCGCGCGTTGCGCTTGCTCGGACCGAGCGACCGCAGCCTTGCGCATCTCCAGCTCGGCCGACAGGGTTTCGACGGCGGCTTCTTCGGCTTCGAGGCCCTCGCGCAGGGCGCTCAATTCATCGGCACTGCCGCGCGCGCTCAACATCGCGGTTTCCGAATCGAGGATCTCGCGACGCTTCAGCGCCTGATGCATCTGCCGTTCGAGCAGATCGATGCGCGTGCGTTCCACTTCGGCGGCCTTGGTGGCATCGCTGGACGCGCGATTGAGTGCATCGGCGCGGGTTTGCCATACGCTGAGCGCGGCTTCGGCGGCCGCCAATGCGTCGCTGCGATCGGCGGCGGCGTCGACCAGTGCGGTCAGCCGCGGCTCTTCGCGTTCCAAAGCCTGATTGAGCATGACCTGCTGGTCGCGGTCGAGGCGCAACTGTTCATCCAGGTGCTGGCGCTGCGCGCCGGCCTCGCCGAGCTCGCGCTTGAGCCGCGCGACGCTGTCGCGACGGAATGTCAGCTGCTGCTCGACCCGCGCGATTTCGGCGCCGACCTGATAGTGCTCGGCCTGCACCGTGCGAAAGGCCTCAGCGGCTTCGCCGTGTTGCGCCCGCGCGGTCTCGATCTCGCTTTCATTGCGCGTCTGGTCCGCCGCCAGTTGTTCGACCAGCAGTTCGGTCTGTTTGAGCTTGCCGACTTCGCTGTCCAGTTGCGTCGCCAGCGCGCGCCAGCCCAGCGCCTTGACCTCGGCGTCGACCTTGCGCTGTTCGGTGCGCAATTCGGTCCAGCGCTCGGCCTGTTTGGCCTGGCGCCGCAGATGTTCGAGCTGCTTGTCGACCTCGTCGGAAACGTCCTTCAGGCGCTCCAGGTTCTCACGCGTCGCGCGCATGCGCGACTCGGTTTCCTTGCGCCGTTCCTTGTACTTGGAGATGCCTGCCGCTTCTTCCAGATGCACGCGCAGGTCGTCTGGCGCAGCCTCGACGATCTGCGAAATCATGCCCTGCTCGATGATCGCGTAGGACCGCGGACCGAGTCCGGTGCCGAGGAACAGGTCGGTAACGTCGCGGCGGCGGCACTTGGTGCCGTTCAGCCAGTACTGCGACTGACCATCGCGTCCAACCACGCGGCGCACCGAGATCTCGTTGTAGGCAGCGAACTCGCCGAGCACGCTGGCATCCGAGTTGTCGAAGATCAGCTCGACCGCCGCCTGGCCCACCGGCTTGCGTTCGGTGGTGCCGTTGAAGATGACATCGGTCATCGAATCGCCACGCAGGCGGCTGGCAGCGGATTCACCGAGCACCCACTTCACCGCGTCGATAATGTTCGACTTGCCACAGCCGTTCGGCCCGACAACGGCGGTCATGTTGGTAGGCAGGTGCAAGGTCGTCGGATCGACGAAAGACTTGAACCCGGCCAGTTTGACGGTGGCGAGGCGCATCGATGTGGGATCGCAGTGCTGGAAACAGTCGCTGCCGGCGGCGCAGCACGCCTAGCCCGGCCCAACAGGACCGCGGACTATAGCACCCCGACCTGAACCCCCTGCTCCGATATTCATCTCGGCCATCACGGGTCTTGTCGGGACGAGTGTGCTCGACCATGCTGCGCATCACCGCAACAAAGGGGCATGACGTGGATCCGAATACCATCGCTGCAGCGGTGATCGCCATCGCCGGCCTGGCGTTGGCAGTCGTGATCTGGCGCCGAAACCAGCGCCGTCGGCTGCACGGCGAACTGGCCGAGCTTCCCGACCGAGTGGTCAATCCGCGTCTGTTTCAACATTTGAAGCGCATCCGAACCTGGCAGTTGGACGTCGAACAGCCCACCAAGGCATGCACCTGGGCGCGCGAGGCCCGAGGAAAGCGTTTCCGCGCCGACTCCGCGGTACCGCTGCCAATCGCGGGGTGCGGCAAACAATGTCGTTGCCGCTATCAACCGATCACTGAAAACCGTCGCCGCAAGCGCCGCATGGACCCGATCGATCAACCCGAGCTCAACATCAGTGCCGAAGGCGGCGACCGCCGGCATGCGCCGGGTCGGCGCAAGGAAGACAACTGGCGCGGCGAACGGCGCATGTGAGTCAAGTGAAAAGGCAAGTACGAGTCACTCCATGAACGAACGAATTCTCTTCAACAATTGCCCGCTCTGCGGCAGCGCATCAATGACCGATGCTGCAATTGGAAACTGTTCGCGACACCCGCTCTTTCACCCTTCACTCAGCGAAACCATTCGCTGGAAGCGCTGTCAAGCCTGCACCCATGTTTTTACCGAAGGCTATTATACGGACGAAGCCTGCCGCATCATCTTCAGCAAGACCAACGAGAATCAGCAAGTCGGCGTCAACATTGAGCAAACGCGTGGCATATCGGCGCGCATGATCGAAAAAGTGCTGCCATTCGTCAGTAGCGGACCGTGGCTCGACGTCGGATTCGGCAACGGGTCGCTGCTGTTTACTGCACAGGAATATGGCTTCAAGCCGATTGGCCTTGATTTGCGGGAAGACAATGTGCGGCGCATGCAGGAATTCGGGGTCGAAGCCCATTGCGTCGATGTCAGCCGTCTTCAGTTGACTGGCGACTGCGCGGTCATCAGCATGGCGGACGTCCTCGAGCATATTCCATTCCCGAAGGACGCCCTGATTGCAGCTCAGCGACTTCTCAACGAGAACGGTATCCTGTACATCTCGATGCCAAATATCGACGCAATGGCTTGGCGGGTGCTCGACCAGCAGAATGCCAATCCCTATTGGGGCGAACTCGAGCACTACCACAACTTTGGGCGACGGCGACTTTATGCATTGCTAAGGCAGTACGGATTCGAACCGATTCGATATGGAATCAGCGAGCGTTACCGCGTTTGCATGGAGGTCATCGCGATGAAACGTGCAAGACCATCAAGTCCGGCGCCGATGAAGTTCGTTTATTGGCCAAACGCGGACTGACGGTCGCGACGTAAACCTCGCCTCTACCACCGGTGCCGACGATTTTTGCCGCCTCAAGGGCCATCACGCCGCCCGCGACCTGCGTATACGCGTGCGAGGCGCACTCTGCGGTATCGCCATCATCGCCTTGAGAACGCGCAGCAGCGCTTCCAGATCAGCGCGGTTGTGTTGCATCACGCGCAGCAGATCGCGGGTCGCGCCGGTCGCCAGGAATTCCCGCCACGCCCGCGGCGCCTCGCTCCCCGGCAGGTCGTTCGCGCGCTCGCGGCCGACCAGCATGCGCTCGGCGGTGGTCAAGCGGCAGTCCGGCCAGAGACCACGAAACGCGCGGCGCACCGGGTAGAGCAGATCCCAGTGGGCGAGCGCCGAGGCATTCGATTGGCGACCGTGCAGGGTCTCCAGGGTGCGCAAGGCGGGCACATCGAAGCGTTTGCCGTTGTAGCTGACCAAATGTGCTTCCCCTGCGCATTCGCTCACCCAGGCATCCACCAGCGCGGCTTCGCCGGTCGGGCTGGTCAACAGATACTGGCGCAACAGCCAGGAATCGTCGTGCCAGCGCAGCACCCCAAGCAGAAACACCTTGAGTCCCGCACCACCGCAAAGTCCGCTGGTTTCAGTATCGAACAGGCGCAGATTCTCGATATCGACAGCGGCAGCCGCATCCCATGGAGGCGTCAGCGCGGCAGGCAGCTCCAGCCCTGCCAATCTCAGTTTCAACGCACTGACCCGCACTTCATGCAAACGCAATCCGGCCGCCAGCTCCACTCCGGGCAACTCGGGCGTGGCGCTCGATCCGCCGAATCCCTGGCGTTCGCGCGCCAGCAGACGCAGGCGCGCGAGTCGATCAACCCAGGCCGGGTCCAGTGGAAGCGGCGGCACCGTCGCGATGCTGCCGCCGCGCAACTGTCCCAGGCGTGAGCGCAGGTCGGACATTTCGCCGGCGGCTCAATGCAGTCCAGCAACGACTGGCGAGACGCCTGAGGCGGCAACCGACGAGGCGTCCGCTGGCGTGCGCAGCAGCGCCAGCACCCTGAGCGCGCTGCCTTTGGGCGAACGCTGCTCGTCGCTGGCCAGGATCGGCCCTACGCAGGCCGGGCAACCCGACCCACAACGACATCCGGAGACCAGACCTACAGCCGCCGCAATCAATTCGTCGCGACGTTCGAACAACGGCCGCGACAGGCCGATGCCGCCGGGATAGTTGTCGTACAGATACACCGCCGGAGCGAACTCGGCCATCGCGCCAGCATCCAGCACTTCACCCGACGGCCCGCGCAACTCGCCGCGACCCTTGCTCGACACCTGCGCCGACCAATCGTTGTCGCCGCTGCCGACCGCCTTGCCGAGATCGCGCGGCTCGCACATCGACAGCAAGGTGGCCACCGTGTGCAACGCATAGGCGGCGCCAAGAAATCCATCGAGCGCCTCGAAGCGCGTGCGGAAGGCGCGGTCGATGGCCTGCGGCGTCAGCCGCCACCACACCGAGGTGGTCTGCAGTTCCTGGTCCGGCAGGTTGACCGGGCCGTAGCCGATGTTCTCGTGGCTGTAGTAGCGGATCTTCTTGTAACCAGTCACCCGGCGTACGACATGCACCTCGCCGTGCTGCGCGGCGCCCTCGCCCGCTGGCGCCTGTCCGAACTCGGCCAAGGGCTTCAGCCGGGTGTAGTCGATGGCGTCGGTGTAATAGTCGACATGGGTACGCGTGACGTAGGCCTTGCGCCCGACCCAGTCGAGCTTCTCGACCTGCCACGGCACCGACTGCACCATGTAGATCGCACCTTCGTACAGGGTCAGCGCCGCCGAGGAGAAGTCGACCTCGGCGATGATCGTCTGCTTGCCGCCGGTGCGATCGACCACGACGAAATTCCCGTCGGCGACCGAACGCAGGTTGATCGCATTGGCCGGGTAGCTGTCGTCGATCCAGTGCCAGCGCTGGCCGTCGCGATGCAGCACGCCCTCTTCGGTCAGGTACTCGAGGAATTCGCCGATCTCGCGTTCGCCGTAGCGGTCGGCTTCGGTGAACGGCAGCTCGAAGGCAGCGCAGCGAATGTGGTCGAGCAGGATCAACAACTGGTCCGGATCGATGCGCGCCTGCTCCGGAGACTGTTCCAGGAAGTAGGCCGGATTGCGCACGACGAACTGATCGAGCGCATCGCTGCTGGCGACCATCACGCCCAGCGCCGACTGCTGGCGCCGCCCTGCCCGACCGAGGCGCTGGCGCGTGGCGGCGATGCTGCCGGGATAACCGCACAGCAGCGCGACATCGAGCGAACCGATGTCGACGCCCAGCTCCAGCGCCGAGGTGCTGACGATCGCGTCGATCGCACCCTGGCGCATCAGTTTTTCGGTCAGGCGGCGCTCGTCGGGCAGATAACCACCGCGATAGGCGCGCACCCGCGCCGGCTTGCGCGGGTCGTGATCGAAAACGTCCTTGAGGTATTTGGTCAGCACTTCGACCATCAGCCGCGATTGTGCGAACACGATCGCCTTGAGTCCGGCCTTCAGCGTCAGGCGCGCCAGTTTGCTGACCTGCGAGCGCGCCGACGCGCGGATGCCAAGATCGGGGTTGATCGGCGGCGGGTTCCAAAACAGCAGATGGCTGGCGCCGCGCGGCGCACCGCTTTCCGTGATCGCGCTCATCGGCAAGCCGGTCAGCGCCTGCGCGTGCTGCTGCGGATTGCCGATGGTCGCCGAGCAACAGATGTACTGCGGCCGCACGCCGTAGAAGGCGCAAATGCGCTGCAGGCGGCGCAACACGTTGGCGACGTGCGCGCCGAACACGCCGCGATAGCTGTGCACCTCGTCGATGACGATGAAGCGCAGCGACTGGAAGAACTGCGCCCACTTGGTGTGATGCGGCAGGATCGCCTGATGCAGCATGTCGGGATTGGTGACCACGATATCGCCCTTGGTGCGCACCGCCTGGCGCGCATCGGAGGGTGTGTCGCCATCAAAGGTGTAGGCGCGCACACCGAGTTCGGCGGCGCGATTGAGT
Source organism: uncultured Rhodanobacteraceae bacterium (assembly GCA_937928755.1). Classification (GTDB taxonomy): domain Bacteria; phylum Pseudomonadota; class Gammaproteobacteria; order Xanthomonadales; family SZUA-5; genus JADKFD01. The sequence continues at coordinate 9,276 of CALEZI010000134.1, forward strand.
TCCATCAATTCGGCGACCTGGTCCTGCGCCAACGCCTTGGTCGGAAACAGGTACAACGCCTTGGCCTCGTGTTGCAGCACTGCGTCGAGCACTGGGCCGTTGAAGCACAACGTCTTGCCGGAGGCCGTCGGCGTCGAGATCACGCCATGCGCGCCTTCGTGCAGTACACGCCACGCCTGCGCCTGATGGCTGTAGAGCTCGCGGATCCCGCGCGTCTGTAACGCAGCGCGCAGGCGTTGATCGATGTGGTCGGGAATCGGCTCATATCGACCTGCCTGTGCTGGCATGACCGCCTCGGCCGTGATGCAACCACGGTACTTGCGCTTGAGCCGGGTTACCAGCGCAGCCACCCGATCCGGCGCCGACGCATCCGGCACTCCGAATTCCGACTCGACATCCGACACCACGGCGTTTAAGCTCACGTCTCGTTCTCTTTTCGTTCTCCCGATGACCAGCGTAGAGAACCAATGGAAAACACGCAAGCGCTTTCTTTGACCGCCGGGCAACGCCAGTTGCACCAGCATCTGTGCGAACGACAGGCGGTGGGTCTGGCGCCGGCGACGCTGGACCAACTGTGCGCAGAGCTCGGCCTGTCCTCGCGCGGCTCATTGCACAAGCAGGTCAGCGCGTTGATCGATGCTGGTCTGGTGGAGCCGATGGACGGCAAGCAGCGCGGCGTGCGCTTGAAGGCCGTGGTGGAGCACGCCACCGAGGAGCCCGACGCCCTGCCCTTGCTCGGCCGGATCGCCGCAGGACGGCCGATCGATGCGCTGCCCGGCAACGAGCGCGTGCAAGTGCCGCCCTGGATGCGACCGCGCGGCGACGGTTATGCACTCTCGGTGCGCGGCGAATCGATGCGCGACGCCGGCATCCACGATGGCGATGTCGTGATCATCGAAGCGCGCGAGCACGCCCGCGCCGGCGAGATCGTGGTCGCGCTGATCGATGGCGAAGCGGCGACGCTGAAGCGACTCCGGCCACGCAATGGCTGGATCGAACTGGAATCGGAGAACCCGGAACACCCGACCCAGCGCTACGAACCCGAACGCGTACGCATCCAGGGTGTCGTAGTCGGGCTGCTGCGCAGGTATCCGCAGCGCGCCGGTTGATGCGCTGCCTTGCGGTGCTGTTGTCGAGCGGAGCTTGCTGCGCTGATCCTGTCGCACACCCGAGCCGAGCAAGCTCGGCTCTACCAAAGCCCGCAGGCCGACCGCCGTTGTAGAGCGGAGCTTGCTCCGCTTCCTTGCCGTGCTGTTGTAGAGCGGAGCTTGCTCCGCTCCGCTGCCTTGCCGTGCTGTCGCACACCCGAGCCGAGCAAGCTCGGCTCTACCAAAGCCCGCAGGCCGCCTGCTGTTGCAGAGCGGAGCTTGCTCCGCTGCCTTGCTGTGCTGTCGTAGAGCGGAGCTTGCTCCGCTGTCTTTCCGCCATTGTTGTAGAGCGGAGCTTGCTCCGCTGCTCTTGTCGCACACCCGAGCCGAGCAAGCTCGGCTCTACCAAAGCCCGTAGGCCGCCTGCTGTTGCAGAGCGGAGCTTGCTCCGCTGCCTTGCCGCGCTGTTGCAGAGCGGAGCTTGCTCCGCTGTCTTTCCGCCATTGTTGTAGAGCGGAGCTTGCTCCGCTGCTCCTGTCGCACACCAAGCCGAGCAAGCTCGGCTCTACCAAAGCCCGCAGGCCGACCGCCGCCGCCGAGCGGAGCTGCAACGCTGTCCCTGCTGTAAAGCAAACATGAAGTTTCAGTTCAGTTCCTCTGAACGGCCGGCAGCGAGGGGGAACCTTCGTCGCAATTAGAGTTCAGACTCAACATTGCCGCACCGGCATCATCAGGAGCAGCACCATGCAGATTCAGGTCATCGATCAGCAGCAGGTTGACCCGCAACGCCTGCGTTCCATGTTCATCGTCCGCGCGCTGCGCGCCCTTGATCGCCTCGCACCAGGCATCCTCAAACTGGTCGGCCGTTTTCGCGATCTGAACGGTCCCAAGGGTGGCATCGACCACGCCTGCACCATCGAAGTCGCACTGCGCGACGGCACCCGCTTCCGCGCCGAGGCGCGCGCCGAGCAGATACTCACCGCGCTCGATGACGCGCTGGGCCGACTGGTGCGACGCATCGATTCGGCGCGCAAGCGCCAGATCGCGCGGCGCCACAGCGCATTACTTGCTTTTGAAGGTCGCTGAAGTCCCAATTGATGCCCGATGTGTGGCCGCTACTTCCTCGACACGCTCCCGGAACTGCTCGCCGAGCAGTTCCGCACCCACAAGTACCCGGTCTACTCGGCCAGCTACAACATCGCGCCGACGCAGGCGACGCTGATCCTGCGCCATCAAGGCGACGAGGACGAATGGGCATGGGTTCGCTGGGGGCTGGTGCCGCATTGGGCCAAGGACCTCGGCATTGGCGCCAAGATGATCAACGCCCGCGGGGAGTCCGTCGCTGAAAAGCCAGCATTTCGCAACGCCTTTCGCTACCGACGCTGCATCGTTCCTGCCTCCGGATTCTTCGAGTGGCGCGCCCAGGCGGGCAGCAAACAGCCGTTCGCCATCATGCCGACCGACAGTGCCTGCTTTGGCTTCGCTGGTCTTTGGGAGCGCTGGACCGCGCCGGATGGGTCGGTGGTCGAGACCAGCTCGGTGCTGACTACGACACCCAACGAGTTGATGGCGACTCTCCACGATCGCATGCCGGTCATCCTTGATCCGGCGAATTACCAGACGTGGATGCAGGCAGCGCCGTCGGACGCCAGCGCCTTGATCCGCCCGTTCCCTGCCGAACGCATGCGCGCTCATCCAGTCAGCAAGGCCGTCGGCAATGTGCGCAACAACTCGCCGGAACTGGTCGCGCCGCTGCAGCCCTGACCCGATTGACCTGCGGCAGTTCCTATCGCCCCTGGCCGCAGGCTTGTTCGCGCAGCTAAGCTGTGGGAGTAAATTCAATGCCTTACAGCATGTTCGGTGAGAGTCACGACCGCCCCTGTCGGTGCGCCTGTTCGCGCATCAAACTGGCAGCGACCATGCGGACTGTTTTTTGTCCGCAAAGGACGCAAAGAACGAAAAGGACGCAAAGAGAGCCAAGAACCACAGGGTTGATGTTCTGCTGGCCTTGCTTTCCTTTGCGTTCTTTGCGTCCTTTGCGGACAAAAGCTCTTCTTTCAGATACTTGCGTTATGTTCGGCGAGAGTCCCGGTCGCCCCTGTCGGTGCGCTTATTCGCGAAAAGAACACACGGAAGTAGACCCTATGCCTTGGGTTGGGGCCGCCGACAAAATTG
>CALEZI010000135.1 GCA_937928755.1 uncultured Rhodanobacteraceae bacterium
GAGTGACCGAAGGCCCACCAGATGGTGCGGTAGATCAGCGCATCGACGTGCTCGATGACGCCGAGCGACAGCAGGTAGGTCGGCACCAGGATGATCGCGCCGGAAACGATCGTGAATACCGCGATGATGCAGGCGGTGATGGCGCCGAAGGTGACCAGCGGCACCGAGCCCTGATAGGTCTTCTCGCGCTTGGCCACCACCAGCGTGCCGAGGAACACGAAGCAGCCGATCAGCGCGCCGACCGCGAACAGAATGAGACCCAGGTAGAACGATGGCGCCGCCATCATCGGCACGTACGAGGTCATCATCACGCTGGAGCCACCCTGGAACACCGCGACGTTGTTGACTACCGCGCCGATGACCATCAGCGCGAACGCCAGCCAGGCGATCTTCGGCGTCGCCAGGCGGCAGCGCAGCAGCGTCGACGAGCAGAAGTACAGCACCGCGATCTCGAAGAAGATGATCCAGAAGATCAGCATGTCGATGCCGTGCGCGGTGAGCACCTGGTAGAAGGTATCGGCCTCCAGCCAGTGCACCGCCGGCCAGCGGGTCAATACGATGCCGATCGCGAGAATGCCGCCGATCAGCAGAAACACCACTGCGGCGACCGCATTGGCGAGCATCAGCTTTTCCGCCTGGGATTCGAACTGCAGCCCGGAGCGCGGGCAGGTCCGATAAGTCGTAGCCGTGGACATGGCCGCCTCCGTTATTTGACGTAAATGCGACCGACCATCATGTGATGGCCGATGCCGCAATATTCATTGCAGACCACCGAAAACTGGCCGCTCTGGTTTGGCGTCACGGTGATCACGTGTTCGTATCCGGGCACCACCTGGATATTGATGTTGGCCGGTTGCAGCGAGAATCCGTGGTTGTAATCCATCGAGGTCAGGTGCAGCCGGTAGGTCTGGTCCTTCTCCAGTTCAAGGATCGGCCAGAAACTCCACAAACGAGCGATCATGTAGACGTCGCTGCCGGCCGGCGGCGCCACCACGGGCATCTGCTGGTCGGTTTCGGTGCGCACCGTATATTGGTCGACCATCGCCTGCGCCTTGGTGGCGAACAGCTCCGGCGTGGTCTTGTAAGTTTCCGTCGAGAGGTTCTGTTTGCCGTAGGCGTGCCAGTAGATCATCATGAAAAACATGATCATGCACCAGACGAAGGCAATCGCGATCCAGGTGCCTTCGACGCGATCCAGCGGATGTTTCCACCAGAGTCGTTCGGCCGGCGGTAGAATGGCGCTCATGGATTATTCCCCGGATATTGATGGGCGAGCCCTGATTACTTGGCGACCGGAATGGTCAGAATGTCGATGACACCCCAAAGGGTATAAACAACCATCGGCACCAATACCCCGATGAACAGCAGCAGGAACGGGTTGTCCAGCAGTTGCTGCATCCAGGGAACCTTCTCGTTGGGGTCGTCTTGTGCGCTCATCGGGTGCTCTCCTCTGGCCTTGCGACAGTCACGCCGGACACCTCCGGCAAGTGATCGCATTTGCTGCCAGCGGGTGCATTCGTGTAATTGACGTGGGTCAACCCCGCGACAAGTTGTCGCCCCCGACCGATGACAGCGACACTGCGCTGACGGATGCTTCGCTAGGGTTGTCATACAAGAAGTAGGTCACGTTGGCCCGCAGGGCCGACGTGACAGCCACCAGAGTCACGTAGCCCGCGGCGCGGGCAACGTGACCTACGAAGGCAAGGAAGATTCAACCATGTCTGCCATTCCGATGCCCCTGGCGGGGCTTACCCAGGACGCCAACGAACGCGCCATCGGCCGTTGGCTGATGGTCTGTTGTGCCGTGCTGCTGGCGCTGGTGATGCTCGGTGGCGCCACGCGCCTGACCGAGTCCGGCCTTTCCATCGTCGACTGGCGACCGGTCACCGGCGTGTTGCCGCCGATCGGCGATGCCGCCTGGTTGGCCGAGTTCCAGCGTTACCGCGACAGCCCGCAGTACACCCAGGTCAACAAGGGCATGGCGCTGTCCGACTTCAAGCTGATCTTCTGGTACGAATACGCGCACCGCCTGCTGGCACGTGTGCTCGGGCTGGTGTTCGCGCTGCCGCTGCTGGTGTTCTGGCTGCGCGGCATGATTCCGCCGCGGCTGCGCTGGCCGCTGGTCGGCATCCTTTTGCTGGGTGCTGCGCAGGGCTACATGGGCTGGTTCATGGTCAAGAGCGGCCTGGTGGACATCCCGCGCGTGAGCCACTATCGCCTTGCCGCGCACCTGTCGCTGGCACTGCTGATCTACGCCTCGATGTTCTGGCTGATGCTGCGCACATTGTGGCCGCAACGCGTGGCGACGCGGCCGCTCGGCAGTGTTTACGGATTCCTGCTCGGGTTGATTGCAGTCACCATCGTGTTCGGCGCTTTCGTCGCCGGCATGCGCGCCGGCCTGATGTACAACACCTTTCCGCTGATGAACGGACACCTGATTCCGCCCGGCATCGATGCCTTCCAGCCGCTGTGGCTGAACGCGCTGGAGAATCCGGTTGCGGTGCAGTTCATTCATCGGTGCCTGGCGCTGACCACCTTTGCGGTGGTCGCCGGCCTGTGGCTGAGCTGGCGCCGCGCCGAACTGGTTCCCGCGCAGCGACTCGCGCTGAATGCGCTGGCGGCGATGACGCTGCTGCAGGTGTGCCTCGGCATCGCCACGCTGCTCTACCATGTTCCCGTGGCGCTCGGCACCTTGCACCAGGGCGGCGCCGTATTGCTGCTGAGCGCCGTGCTGGCGCTGCGGCACTGGAGTTCGGGAGACGTGTCGAATCAGGAACGGTAGTCCCCGTGGAGCGACTCAACCGCTCTGGTAGAGCCGAGCTTGTTCGGCTGCACCCGTGCGGATTGCGCCTTACCGGCGCAAGAGCAGCGGAGCAAGCTCCGCTCTACCAGAGCATTCGCGACACGCTACGGTAGGTCGCCGAGAAACTCCCGTACCGCCCGCAACTGCCCCGCCATCGCCTGCGGCGTTTGCCCGCCCGGCAACGCCGCCACTCCGCGGCCATGCGGGTCGACGACGATGATCGAGGTGGTGTGATCCATGCTGCGGCTGCCGCTGGCGTCGATGTTCTCGGCGTACATCACGCCGAGCGATCCGGCCAGCGCCGCGAGACCGGCCGGGCTGCCGCTGAGGCCAGTGAGGTCGTCGCCGAAGTAACTGAGGTACGCGCCAATGCGCTCCGGGCTGTCGTTGGCCGGGTCGACGCTGACGAAGATGAAGCGCGTGGCGCCGTCGCCGTCGGCTGCGAGCCGTTTCTGCATTCCGCGCAGCGACTGCAGCGTGGTCGGGCACACGTCCGGGCATTGCAGGTAACCGAAGTAGAGCAGGCTCCAGTGTCCGCCGAGGTCGGTGTCGGTGAACGGCAGCCCGTGCTGCGTGGTCAATGCAAACTCGGCAACCGTTCGCGCCGCGGGCCACAGGATCGACTGCAGCGCGGGCGGCGCGCTGGCCCAGTCGCGCCGGTCATCGTGAATGCGGCTCATCCACAGCGAGCCGGCCAGCGTTCCAGCGCCGATGGCCAGCAGCAAGAGTGTGCGACGATTCATGGCAACCACAGTAAGCGCGGCCGGGTCGCCGCTGCCTTGACCGCGGTCATTCGCGCGACATCCGGCGGCATCGACAATGCCTTCGTCCGATCATCGAAACCACGACAGCCGATGGATGCCGCGCCACTCTTGCCGCATCTGAATGCCACGCTCAACGGCATCGCCGGCATCCTGTTGCTTTACGCGCGCTGGCAGATCGCCCAGCGCCGCATCGAGGCGCATCGACGTTGCATGCTTGCCGCGCTCGGCGTCTCGGCGCTGTTCCTGATCTCCTATATCGCCTACCACTACGCGGCGCCGATCTTCGTGTTTCGCGGCCAGGGCTGGATCCGGCCGGTCTACTACGCGTTGCTGATCAGCCATGTGCTGCTGGCGGCGCTGGCGATTCCGCTGGTCGCCACCACGGCCTGGTGGGGTTACAAGCGTCGCGATGGGCGTCACCGCGCCATCGCGCGCTGGACCTGGCCGTTGTGGATGTACGTGTCGGCATCGGGACTGCTGGTCTATCTGTTGCTCTACCAAATCTACTGACGATGGCATCGATGTGTCACGAAGCCCTGCGGGCAACGTGACCTACCCATGCACCGCGCCATTCGCGCGCAGCAGGTTGCAGAACAGCGCACCCTGGGCGATGGCGTCGTCGAGCGCGACGTGGGTGTGCGGCAGCGGGTCGAACCACTCGGCCGGCATGCGCTGCTTGCTGATGCGCCGATACGGCTGCTTCAGCACGGCCATTGCATAGCTCTTGATGTCGAGCGCCGAATGGCTGAACGGACTGCGCCCTACGAAGCGAATCAGATACCAGTAGACAAACAGGAAATCGAAGGCCACCGGATAACCGACGAACACCGGCTTGCCGGGCAGCGCGTCGAGCCAGTCCACATAACGCTGCATGGCGAGACCGGGTGGCTGTGGATCGATCCGACACGCCGCCCAGGCTTCCGTCTGGGTGTCCCACCAGCGCATGGTATCGAGGTGTCCGCTGGCGCCCGGCAGCGTCTCCAGGTTTGCGCTGAAGGTGGCGAGCATGCGCTTTTCGGCGGTGTACGCCGCCGAGCCGAAGCTCAGCATCGAGTGCGGCCCGGGGATCGGGCCATCGGTTTCGACATCGGTGCTGATGTAGATTTCGGGCATGGCGGTGGGCCTGCGACTGCGAGTGTCTTGCGAGGATTGAAGCGTCGACTGCGATGCGGAATGTCGAACGTCAAACGTCAAACGTCAAATGTGCGGCAAAGCCACGGGCTGCGGAATATTGACGTTTGACGTTTGACCTTTCACTGGCTCCGAACCAACGTGCAAATCCTCAAGGCTGCCCTGAGCTACTTCGCCATCGTCTTCTCCGTCGGTTTTCTCTGCGGGCCGATTCGCGTGATGATGCTGGAGCCGAAATTCGGCGCCACAGCAGCGGTGCTGCTGGAGGCACCTATCCTGCTGATGGCGATGCTCTACGCCGCGCGCTTCGTGCCACGCCGGCTGCGGCTGGCGCCGACCGCCATGGCGCATCTCGGCATGGGCAGCGCTGCGCTGGCGCTGCTGCTGATCGCCGATTTCGGCGTCGGCGTGTTACGCGGGCAGTCGCTGGACCAGATCGCCGCGCACTTCGCCACGCCGGCCGGGCGCATCCATGTCGCATTGATGCTGCTGTTTGCGCTGATGCCGTGGCTGGTCAACCGGCGTATACGGCAGCGGCCTCGATGAGGGCATTCGCCATGCGGATGCCACTCGCATGCCCCAAATTTCGCCTGGTTCCCGGCGCATGGTGCGGCGCTCACGCAGAGGATTGTTTCGATGAAACTTGATTCCACCCGGCGCCGGTTGGTCGGCGGTTTCGCGGCGGCTACGCTGCTGGCCAGCTTCGAAAGCTGGGCAAAGGCGCCTTTGCAGGCGGATGCCGCCATCCAGGCCCTGACCGATGTCGAAGCCCGCTCCGGTGGCCGCCTTGGCGTGTGCCTGCTGGACACCGGCTCCGGCAGGTCGATTGGGCATCGCGTCGACCAGCGCTTCGGCATGTGTTCGACCTTCAAGCTGTTGCTGGCGGCTGCCATCCTGCGCGAAGCGGACGCCGGTCGCCTCGATCTGCTGACCTTCGTCGAGTACGGCAAGGACGATATGGTGCCGCATGCGCCGGTCACGACGAAGCACCTCGAGCAGGGTGGGATGAGCATTGTTGCCCTGGCCGAGGCGGCGCAACTGACCAGCGACAACGTGGCTGCCAATCTGCTCTTGCGACAGCTTGGCGGTCCGGCGGGCTTCACCAGGATCCTGCGCTCGATGGGCGACCCGGAAACGCGTGTCGACCGCATGGAGCCGGAAATGAATCTGGTGCCGAGCGGCGAGCAACGCGACACCACCACGCCGCGCGCAATGGCACACAGCGTGGCGCGGATCATCACCGGCGACGTGCTGTCGGCAGCCGCCCGCGACCGCCTGGAGCAATGGATGATCGCCACCGAAACCGGCAGGAAGCGGATCCGTGCCGGTCTGCCTGCGGATTGGCGCGCCGGCGACAAGACCGGTACCGGCCTGGCGCCGTCGATGGCCAACAAGCACAACGATGTCGCCGTCGCTTGGCCGCCCGGACGCGCGCCGCTGGTGATCGCCGCATTCTTCGAGGCCCCCGGTCACTTCCCGCACATGCGTCCACAAGACGACGCCGTGCTGGCCGAAGTCGGACGCATCGCGGCGGGCTGGGTGGCAAGCGCGTGATCCAGTTCCCTGGCGTTTCTCTTCCTTGTCTTTGGGCGGTCTGAACAGCCTGTTCAGTCAATGCCTGTATCCTTCACAGCCACTTTTCGCCGCGGACCCCTGAACCATGACAATCCGACTGCTGCTGGCCACTGCGTTGCTGGCGCTGGGCAATATCGCTCTTGCGCAGAACACGCGTGTGCTCATGGACACCGACCGCGGACCGCTGCTGGTGGAACTCGATGTCGCCCGTGCGCCGATTACTTCGGCCAATTTTCTTGCTTATGTCGATTCCGGCGGTTTCAACAACATGCTGATCCAACGCGTCGTGCGAAATTTCGTCGCCCAGTCCGGACGCTTCAAGGAGGACCTCAGCGTGGTGCCGCAGCGTGCGGCGATCGCCAGCGAGCGCAACAACGGGCTGCTGAACACGCCGGGCACGTTGGCCATGGCGTTGACCAACGATTCGCAGGGCCGCCCGCAGGTGAACAGCGCGACCTCGGACTTCTTCTTCAACATCGGCACCAATACCGCATTGAATGGCGATTTCACGGTGTTCGGCCGGGTGGTGTTCGGCGTGCAGACGCTGCTTGCCATCAATACGACGCCGCTGTTCACCGGCACCGAGCAGCCGATCCGCATTCCACTGGTGCGCCGAACGGTGCGCGTGGCGGCCGGCGAGTTTCCGCTGCTGCCCTTGCACACCGGTGCCTGGTACGACCCGGCCAATTCCGGCCGAGGAATCTTTCTCGAGATCGCCAAGGTCGATGGTGGCGACGGCACCCCGCTGGTCGTGGTGTCGTGGTAAGACTTCCATCAGGGCGAGCAGATCTGGATGGTCGGTACGGCCCCGTTTGCCTGGGGCGCGAGCTCGGTCGAAGTGCCGCTGCAGATCAGCGAAGGCGCGCAGTTCGGCAGCGCATTCCAGCCCGGTCAGGTGGTATCCACCAGCTTTGGCAGCATCACCATTCGCTTCACCGCTTGCGACACCGGCTTCTTCCACTACAACACGACCTACGGCAACGGCACCTTCCCGATGAAGGCGCTGACCATTCCGACCAACGAGGTCTGCGCGGGGGGTTGAACGGGAGGTTTGCGGCAGTACGCCGCATGGGCGTCATGGTTTGAGCAAACGCTAACCCGGCGCCCGTGCAGAGGTCGATTCGTCGGTGACGACTGAATGGCCTTCAGGCGCGGCGAATCGCCGCCTTTGAGGGCCACGCGCCTGCGTGGCCGCTGGCCCGCCACGACGGCAAGGGCCGCGCATGCGCAACGTCCGCCGGTGTTCAGGCATCACGCCGAGCTCCACGGTGGAATCTTCGCCTGCGGCGAAGGTTCCACCACCCTACGCGTGTATCGCGTGCCCCAAGGCCGCCAGCGCCGCCTCGGGCAGGGTTTCGGTCATCGTCGGATGCACGTGGATGGTGCCGGACAGATCTTCCAGCCGCGCGCCCATTTCCAGCGCCAGCGCGAATTCGCCGGACAGCTCCGAGACATGCGCACCGACCGCGTGGATGCCCAGCACCAGATGGTTGTCGGCGCGCGCGGTGACGCGCACGAAACCGCCGTCGCTGCCGGCCTGCATCGCCAATGAGCGGCCGTTGGCGGCAAACGGGAAGTTGCCGACCACAACCTCGATGCCCTGCGCCTTGGCATCGTCGGGCGACAGGCCACATCCGACCAGTTCCGGTTCGGTGAAACACACGGCGGCGATCGCCACCGGATTGAAGCTGCGGCGCTTCCCGGCAATGATTTCGGCGACCATTTCGCCCTGCGCCGAGGCCTTGTGCGCCAGCATCGGCTCGCCGATCAGGTCGCCGATCGCCCACACATTGCGCATCGAAGTGCGGCACTGGTCGTCGACCTTGACGAAGGCGCCGTTCATGTCGATCGCCATCTTTTCCAGGCCCCAACCCTGTGTTGCCGGACGTCGCCCGACCGCGACCAGTACCTTGTCGCAAACCAGCTCCTTGCGTTCGCCGTCGGCGGTTTCCACCTGCAGTGCGCGGCCATTCGGCCCTTCGACGACGCCGAGAGCCTTGGTCTTCAGATGCACCTCGACCTTGTGCTGCTTCAGCCAGTTTTCCACCGGCTTGACCAGCGGGCGGTCGAACAGCGTCAGGATGCGAACGAGCGCCTCGACGAACACCACCTGGCTGCCCATGCGCGCATAGGCGATGCCGAGTTCCATGCCGATGTAGCCGGCGCCGATCACCACCAGGCGCTGCGGCACTTCGCGTTGCAACAACGCCTCGGTGGACGACAGCACATGTTCGCCATACGGAATCGACGGGATGCCGGCGACCACGGAACCGGTCGCCAGGATCACGTGTTCAGCGGAGATCGTGACCTCACCGTCGGCAGTCGCGACCGTGCAGTTCTTGGCATCGGAAAACACCGCCTTGCCATGCACGACACGCACCTTGGCCTTCTTCAGCAGCGCGCCGACGCCACCATTCAGCTTGTCGACCACAGTTTCCTTCCAGTCGATCGCGCCGCCGAGATCGAACACCGGCGGGCTGTCGAGACGGATACCGAGCTTGCCCATCCCGACGTGGTGCTGCATTTCCTCGAACTTGCCGGCGACATGGATCAGCGCCTTGCTTGGAATGCAGCCGCGGATGAGACACGTACCCCCAAGCCGATCGGCCTCGACGATCGTGGTCTTGAGGCCCAACTGCCCGCAGCGGATCGCGGCGACATAACCGCCGGGACCACCACCGACGACGAGGACCTGGGTTTGGATTTGTTCGGACATTGCGGTTCCTCGCTGAAGAGCAGGAAAAAGGAAAAGGGAAAAAGGAGGGAGAGCAGGAAAAGGGAAAAAGGAAAAGGGGAAAGCCGGCGCCGAGGCTTTCGGCCTTTCCCGGACATTGCCACCGTTCGCCAGATCGTTGCGAGCCCGCTCTTCCCTTTCCCTTTTTCCCTTTTCCTTTTTCCCCTACTTGCATCAAGCCCGCGGGCCACGCTGGCCGGAAACGGTCAGCGTGGCAACGACGACACTACTCGATGAACAACGCCGCCGGATTCTCCAGTTGCGCGCGCACGTGCTGGACGAACTCGGCGGCGTCCATGCCGTCGACCATGCGGTGATCGCAGCAGGTCGACAGGTTCATCATCTGGCGGATGACGATCTGGCCGTTCCTGACCATCGGCCGCTCGATCATCTTGTTGACGCCGATGATCGCCACTTCCGGTGCGTTGATCACCGGTGTGGTGACGATGCCGCCGAGCGCGCCGAGGCTGGTGATGGTGATCGACGAGCCGGTCAGTTCCTCGCGCTTGGCCTTGCCACTGCGCGCGGCCTCCGCCAGGCGGCGGATCTCGGCGCCGGTCTGCCACAGGTCGAGCGCCTCGGCGTGGCGTACCACCGGCACCATCAGGCCGCTCGGGGTCTGCGTGGCGATGCCGCAGTGCAGGCCGGCGTGACGGTAGGCGATGCCGGCCTCGTCGTCGTAGGTGACGTTGACCTGCGGGAACTTGACGATCGAATTGGCCAGCGCGCGCACCAGGAAGGGCAACAGGGTGAGCTTGCCGCGGGTCTTGCCGTGAACCTCGTTCAGGTGTTTACGCAGGCTCTCGAGTTCCGTGCAGTCCACTTCCTCGACATAGGCGAAGTGCGGGATGCGCTGCTTGGCGCGCTGCATCGCCTCGGCGATCTTGCGACGCACACCGATGATCTTGATGGCCTCGACGCCTTCGCGTTTCGCCCGGCCGGCCGGCGCTGCGCCACTCGCCGGCGTAGCGCTGCGTGCGATGAACGCATCCAGATCCTCGTGGCGAATCTGCCCGGCCGGGCCGCTGCCGGCCACGTACTGCAACTGGATGCCGAGTTCCTGCGCGCGGCGGCGCACGGCGGGCGAGGCGAGGGGCTTTTCGCCGGGGGGACGGGGGAGACCGGGGGCGCCGCTTGCAGCCGCGGCCGGCGTTGCTACAGGTGCCGGCGCAGGTGTTGGTGTGGGTGTGGGTGTTGGTGTTGCTGTTGGTGTTGGTAAAGGCGCGGGGGCCGCAGCCGCTGGCGCAGTGATTGGCGCCGGCGCCGGCGTAGCCGCGGCCGCCGCACGCTTCGTCATGACGTCATCCGCACCCGGCGTCCCGGCACCCTCGACCTCGAGGATCACCAGCGGCCCACCGACGGCGGCCATGTCGCCGGCATTGCCGCACAGTTCGATGATGGTTCCCGAGACCGGCGATGAAATCTCGACCGAGGCCTTGTCAGTCAGCATGTCGACCAGCGGCTGGTCTTCCTTGACCACGTCGCCGACCTTGACGCGCCATTCGGCGATCTCGCTCTCGGCGATGCCCTCGCCCACGTCCGGCAGCTTGAAGATGTAGCGTCCCATGGTTCGATCCTTTCGCGTGTACTGCAACGCAGTTGCCGTGAATGTAGGTCACGTTGGCCATGCTTTTCGGCCTACGTGACATCGCGCCGCCGCTGTCACGTAGCCCGCAACGCGGACAACGTGACCTACGTTCGTCAACGAGCCTCGCCTAGTTTTCCATCACTTTCAGTATCGCGCGCTTGACCCGATCGGGCCCCGGGAAATACTCCCATTCGAAGGCGTGCGGATAAGGCGTATCCCAACCGGCCACGCGCACGATCTGCGCTTCCAGATGCATGAAGCAGTTCTCCTGCACCTGAGCCGACAACTCGGCGCCATAACCGCCAGTGCGCGTGGCCTCGTGCACGATCACGCAGCGGCCGGTCTTCTTCACCGATTCGACGATGCAGTCGATGTCGAGCGGCAGCAGCGTGCGCAAATCGATGACCTCGCCGTCGACGCCGGCTTCGGCAACGCCCGCCAGTGCGACATGCACCATGGTCCCGTAGGCGAGGATGGTGACGTCGCTGCCCGCGCGCACGATCGACGCCTTGCCGAGTTCGACGCGGTAATACCCTTCCGGTACCTCACCGAGATCGTGTTTGGACCACGGCACCAGCGGGCGGTCGTGGTAGCCCTCGAAGGGGCCGTTGTAGATGCGCTTGGGCTCGAAGAACACCACCGAATCGTCATCCTCGATGGCGGCGATCAGCAGGCCCTTGGCGTCGATCGGATTCGACGGAATCACCGTCTTCAGGCCAGCCACATGAGTGAAGATCGCTTCCGGGCTCTGGCTGTGCGTCTGCCCACCGAAAATGCCGCCGCCACACGGCGAGCGCACCGTGATCGGCGCCCAGAACTCGCCGCCGGAACGGTAACGCAGGCGTGCGGCTTCCGAGACAAGCTGGTCGAAGGCCGGGTAGATGTAGTCGGCGAACTGGATCTCGACGACCGGGCGCAGGCCATACACACCCATGCCCACTGCCGTGGCGAGGATGCCGCCCTCGGCGATCGGCGCGTCGAACACACGATGTTTGCCGTATTTCTTCTGCAGTCCCGCGGTACAGCGAAACACACCGCCGAAATAGCCGACGTCTTCGCCGAAAACGACGGTGCCGGAGTCGCGCTCGAGCATGATGTCCATGGCCGAGTTGATTGCCTGAATCATGTTCATTCTGGCCATGATCAGACTCCCGATTCCTGGCGTTGACGGATCAGGTGCTGCGGCACCTCCTTGAACACATCCTCGAACATGCTCGCCGCGCTGGTCGGCTTGACGCCGAGCGTGCCGTAGCTTTCCGCTTCTTTCTGCGCGGCGCGCACGTACTCGTCGAGTTCGGCGTTGAGCGCCTCATGCTGCGCCTCGCTCCAGGCGCCGATCGCGATCAGGTGCTGCTTCAAGCGATTGATCGGATCGCCGAGCGGCCAGCGCTGTGCTTCGTCGTCCGGTCGATAGGCCGACGGGTCGTCGCTGGTCGAGTGCGGCGCGGCGCGGTAGGTATAGAGCTCGATCAGCGTGGCGCCATGGTTGTTGCGCGCGCGCTCGGCGGCCCACTTGGTCGCCGCATACACGGCGAGGAAATCGTTGCCGTCGACGCGCAGGCCGGGCAGGCCGTAGCCGATCGCGCGCGCGCCGAAGGTGGTTTGTTCGCCGCCGGCGATGCCCTGGAAACTGGAGATCGCCCACTGGTTGTTGACCACATTCAGGATCACCGGCGCCTGGTAGACGGTGGCGAAGGTCAGCGCGTAGTGGAAATCGGCTTCGGCGGTAGTGCCGTCGCCGACCCAGCTGGCGGCGATGCGCGTATCGCCCTTGAGCGCCGAGGCCATCGCCCAGCCGACCGCCTGCGGAAACTGGGTGCCGAGGTTGCCGGAGATCGAGAAGAAGCCGACTTCCTTGACCGAATACATGATCGGCAACTGGCGGCCCTTCAGGCGGTCCCTGGTGTTGTTGTAGACCTGACACATCATGTCGACCAGCGACCAGTCGCGCGCCACCAGCAGGCCCTGCTGGCGGTAGCTGGGGAACAGCATGTCGGCCGGATCCAGCGCCATCGCCTGGGCCACCGCGACCGCTTCCTCGCCGGTGCACTTCATGTAGAACGAGGTCTTGCCCTGGCGCTGCACGCGCATCATGCGCTCGTCGTAAATGCGCGTGGTCAGCATGTAGCGCAGACCGCGGATCAGCATTTCCGGCGACAGCTTGGGATCCCAGTCGCCAACCGCCTGGCCGTTCTCGTCGAGCACGCGGATCATGCCGAAGGCGTGCTCGCGCATGCCGTGGGCGGGCTCGTCGATCGCCGGCTTGCGCAGGCTGCCCGCTGGCGGGATCACGATCTCGCTGAAGTCGTGGCTCTGGCCTGGCCGCGCCTTGGGCTCCGGAACATGGAGTCTTAACGGCTGCTTGTCGCTCATGTGTGCGCCCTCCCGGTGGCGAGTCCAGTC
Source organism: uncultured Rhodanobacteraceae bacterium (assembly GCA_937928755.1). Classification (GTDB taxonomy): domain Bacteria; phylum Pseudomonadota; class Gammaproteobacteria; order Xanthomonadales; family SZUA-5; genus JADKFD01. The sequence continues at coordinate 12,999 of CALEZI010000135.1, forward strand.
GCCCACGTGGCCGTGGGCATTGAAGCCCGCCATTCTATGCGTGCCGGGCGTCGCGCGCGTGACTGGGATCAGCGGGACATTCAGTCTGTGGATTCCGGTCGTTGTGCTCGTTCGCCTGTGGAGCGGCGCTACCCTCGACGCCTGCAGGAACGGGCGTCAGCGACCGCCGAGGTGCGGGTACGGATTGATCGGCGTGCCCTGCCACCAGTTCTTTTCCGGGCCGAGGATGAAGATCGCGAAGTGCAGGTGCGGCCCGGCCGGATTGGCGTTGCCGCTGTAGCCGACATAACCGATCAGATCGCCGCGCTCGACGGACTGACCCTCGGTCAGGCCGTCCGCATAGCGGTCCAGATGCGCGTAGTAGTACGCCAGTTCGGCGTCGTCGTCGAACTGGTAGATGGTCAGTCCGCCCGGTTTGCTGTTGAACAGCTTGACGATGACGCCGTCGTCGACCGCAAGCACTGGCGTGCCGGTCGGCGCCATGATGTCGATGGCGTCGTGGCTGCGGCCCTGGCCGCGGGCATCGGTAAAGGTGTCGCTGATCTGTGCCGCGCTGATGCCGGAAACCGGGATCAACAGGGCGAGATCGGGTGCCAGCGTCGGCACGTCGACCGCCGCTTTCGCGGCTGCGAGTTCGGCCGGCTGCCGTGTTTCGGCGTTGGGCTGCGCAGTGGTGTGCTCGATGACCGAAATTGCCTCGGGGGGACTGGGCGAGGCGGCGTCGAGCCGTTCCTCCCCGTGGATCAGCGCCGGTCGGGTAACGGTTGGCGTGGTGGATGTTTCGCGGTCGTCGGCCACGCGCGGTGGCCGCTGCGGATTCAGCCAGAGGAAGCCCAGCGCCAATGCGCCGCAGAGCAGACCGGCGAGGAAAGTCGCCAGACCCTTCATGCAGGAACGTCGGCTGCGTTGGGCCTACTCACGCAGCAGCACCGGCATGTTGTTCTTCACCGCCCGCGACAGCAGCAGCGCGGTCCAGTTGGTCACGCGGATGCAGCCATTCGATTCGCTCTTGCCGACGCGCGATGGTTCCGGCGTGCCGTGGATGCCGTAATGCTCCTTCGACAGGTCGATCCACACGAGTCCGACGGGATTGTTCGGCCCCGGCTTCAATTCCGCCTTGACGTGGGTCGGATCGGCGTTCCAGAACAGGTCCGGGCTGTAGTAGAAAACCGGATTGGTGGAGACGCTCTCGACCTTCCATTCGCCCACCGGGAGCGGGTCGTGCTTGCTGCCGGTGGATGACGGGAACTGCGCGATGATCTTGCCGTCGGCGTCAGCCAGCATCAGCGTGCGCTCGGAGCGGTCGACGATGACCTGCGCGGCGGCCGGCGGTGGCGCGGCGTCGAGTACGTTCGGCACCCTGATCACTTCGCCGGCGAGGTCGAGCTGTTTGCCCGGATTCAACTTGGCGATCAACGCCGGGCTGGCATGGAAGCGCTCACCGAGCGCCTCGCCAATCGAGGTGTAGCCCAGCGCAGGCAGCGCGGCGCGCTCCATCATGTCCTTGGGCAATTCCACGAATGGACCCTTCACGTCGGCATCAAGCAGCGTGTACTCGACCAGCGTCGGCACCGCGTCGAGCTCGAGTTGGGCCCAGGTATCCGGTCCCAGTCGACCGTCATCGTCGAGACCGCGGCTGCGCTGAAAGCCCTTCAGCGCCTTGCTGAGGTTGCCGCCCGGAAGACCGTCGATCTCGCCCGAGGAAAAATGCGCGCGGTCGAGCAGCACTTGGGCGCGCAGCACGTCGCGTTTCTCGGGCGGCGCCGTAGTCATCGCGGCGATGTCCATGGTGGCATCGGCGGCGGGCTGCGCCGGTGTGTTGGCATCTTGCCCATGCGCGGCAGCGCACAGGCCGATCAGCGGCAGCAAGATCAGGAATTTCACGGCAAGTTTGTTGCTGGGCATGGCACGGTCGCCTGACGCGCGCCTGTTCGCGCAATACCCCTGATTGAATCTGAACCCGCGGGCAGGGTCGGTGCGCTGTCGCACGCAGCTGTCCGCGCGCTCAGGCTGTCGTCCGCCGACTGGACGATGAACCACACAAGCTGCGCATGCGCGAACGGCTCAACGCATGCGGGAAACGCGCCGGGCAAAATCCGCCACTGCCGACCAATCGGTGAAATCGACGCAGGCATCCAGGTTGGTCGGGCCCCTGGTGATCCACATGATCAAGCGGATGATGTGGCGATCAAGAAATCCACAGGACGGGTAGTCGAGCTTGCCGGCGAAAACGCTCGCCAAAGTGGGCTGCCAGGCGCAGGTTTGCAGCAACTTGCGCACGTATGGATTGCCTTCCGCGGTGTCCTTGCCGGGTTTGCGCGCGACCAGATTGACCGAAAAGAAGGCGGTCGGGATATTCGCCCACGCCAGTCTGCAGTTGCGGATCAGTGCGACGACCTTCGGGTGGTGCTTGCCGTAGCGGATACGCGCACCGATCACGATCTTGTCGAAGCGTTGCCAATCGATGGTCGCGGCGGCGTCGACCGCCAGGAGCTCCACCTGATGGTCATCGGCGGCGAGCAGTTCCTGGATGCGCTGGCAGATCTCCAGCGTGTGCCCATCGGTGGTCGAGTAGACGATGCAGATGCGGGCCATCGTGGTCGCCTGCGAGCGAAAGTTCGATGCGCACCGTTATAGGGCGAAGTCAGACCGCGAGGTTTGATCGATGTGGGTATGGCGATTGCGCCCGTCGGGCCGCGCGGACGCTTCGAGTCGGCCCGGCGCTTGCAGGAGTCTCACAGCAAACAACGCCCGATCCGTGTGGCAAGAACGCAGACGTCGCGACCGTCGACGCGCCACTCACTGCGCGCCGGTCGCGACATATGCAACTCGCTCCTACAGTGCGTCCTTGATGTCTTCCTTGACGTCGCCGTAGGCGGCCTGCGCCTTGCCGGTGGCGTTCTCCAGCTTGCCCTTGTTTTCCATCGTCTTGTCGCCGAGTACCCGGCCGGTCACTTCCTTGACCTTGCCTTTGGCTTCCTTGACGCGACCCTTGATTTGATCCTTGTTCATGACGGTCTCCAGTGTTTGTACAGAATTTTCCGGTGCGCCAAAGCATCTGGTGCGTTCGGGCTGGAGCCAGCATCCGCTCACCCCGGCGATCGGTCTGTACGACAACACACCGAGCCGAGGCTAGACTGCCCGCAGCCACGCGGAGCGCTGCGACCATGGACCTCACCCTGACCACGCCGGCGCTGCTGTTTCCGGCGATCTCGTTGCTGCTGCTCGCCTACACCAACCGCTTCCTCGCGGTGGCCTCGGTGATCCGCCAGTTGCACGGCCTGCTGCTGAACAACGCGCCGGCGCACTATCACGAGGAGTTGAAAAGTCTGCGCCACCGCATGGAGCTGATCCGCAAGATGCAGGCGATCGGCGTGCTCAGCCTGTTCTTCTGCGTGCTGTGCATGTTCCTGCTGTTCGCCGGCCTGATCTTCGCCGGCAAGATCACCTTCGGTGTCGCCTTGCTGATGCTGCTGGCATCCCTCGGATTGTCGGTGCGCGAGATCCAGCTCTCGGTCGACGCCCTCGACCTGCACTTGCGCGATCTCGAGCAGCGTTGAAGTGGCTCCGGCCCGCGCGGCGCCGCGCGCGCTAACATGACCGTACCTGCACCGGCCCGATCAAGGACGCGCTGCCGCGGTGAACCTGCTCGTTGAACTCAAGCGTCGCAACGTGATCCGGGTGGGGGTTGCCTGGCTGGCGCTGTCGTGGCTGCTGCTGGCGATGTCGGCGCTGCTGTTCCCGGCGCTCGGGCTGCCGATCTTGGCGCTGCGCTGGATGGTGTACGGCCTTGCGGCGGGCTGGATTCCGGCGATGCTGCTGGCCTGGCGCTACGAACTGACGCCGCAGGGCCTGCGCCTCGATCAGGGCCCGGGCGGCGACAACCCGTTGAGCACGATCACCGGCCAGCGCCTCGATCAGGTGACCGTGGTGGTGGTGCTGGCCGCGCTCAGCCTTTCGCTGATCCGCCAGTTCATCGACGAGCACGGGCCGGATCGGCCGACACCACCCGCAGCAGCCATGAGCGCGCCCGCGATGTCGCCCGCGCCGCCGCGTCCACCCGGCCCGGTCGACCCGCACTCGATCGCGCTGCTGCCGTTCACCAACATGAGCCCGGATCCGGACGACGCCTATTTCGCCGATGGCCTGTCGGAAGAGCTGATCAATGTGCTGGCGCGTATCCCGGGACTTAAGGTCACCTCGCGCAGTTCCTCCTTCGTGTTCCGCGACAGCTCGCTCGGCATCCCCGAGATCGGCGCGCGCCTCGGCGTCGCCCACCTGGTCGAGGGTGCGCTGCGTCGCCAGGGCCAGAACGTGCGCATCACCGTGCAACTGATCGACGTCGTGGGCGACGTCCACCTGTGGTCGGAAACCTATGATCGGCCGCTGGTCGACATCTTCCGCGTGCAGGAGGAAATCTCGCAGTCGATCGCCGACGCGCTGGCCACCACGCTCGGCGTGCGCAAGGTCGAAGTGCGACCGGCGACCGCCGACCTCACGGCCTACGAGTGGTACCTGCGCGGGCGCCAGCTGTTCGCCCAGCGCGGCGCCAACCTGCCGGCGGCGCGCGATCTGCTGGAGCGCGCGGTGGCTCGCGATCCCGGTTTCGCCGATGCCTGGGCAACGCTGGCCGGCACCTGGTACGTGTGGTCCTCCTACGCCGCCGAGCCCGCCGGAGCGCCGACGCTGGCGCGCGCCGAGCAGGCCGCCGCGCGTGCACTCGCGATCGACCCGCAGCATCCCGGTGCGCTGGCGGTCAGCGCGCGCCTGGCCGCGGACGGCGGCGATCGCCTGCGCGAGGCCGAGCTGATCCGCACCGCGCTGGCGCTAGAGCCCAACAACGCCAACACCTGGCTGTGGCAGGGCATCGGTCGCTTCGAGGTCGGGCACCTGAACGAGGCGCACGCCAGCTTCGAAGAGGCGCAGCGCCTGGACCCGTTGAGCGGCCTGCATGTCGGCTGGCTCGGCATCAGCAGTGCCTTGCGCGGCGACCGTGCGACGGCCGACGCGCTGCTCGGCCAGGCGCATGCGCTCGGTTGGCGCGGACCGGCCAGCCGCGCGCAGTTGCTGCTGGCGCTGGGCGCCGGCGACGCAGCCGGCGAGCGCTACCTGGCCTGGGTGCACGACGACGACGGCCTGTTGCCGGCGCAGTCCAGCCTCGCGCGCAAGCTGGAGCCCGCGCTAAGCGACGAGCGCCAGCGCGCGCAGGCGCAGCAGGCCCTGATCGATGCCGCGGCGGCGGCGCCCGACCTGCGCTGGGTCACCCTGCTGCAGATCTTCGGTGCGGTCGATGCGGCGATCGAGACATCCCAACGCGCCGATTCCGCCGGGCTGCAGTCACTGATCCTGACGCTGTGGTACCCGCCGTTCCGCAGCTTCCGCGAGCACCCCGGCTTCCTCGCCTTCGCCGAGCGCCAAGGCATGCCGGCTTACTGGCGCGTGCACGGGCTGCCGGATGGCTGCGAGCTGCTCGACGAGCCGCAGGCGCGCCTGCAGTGCGAGCGCTGAGGCCGCTGGGATCGAGCCAGGTGCAGCGGGCCGATCGCACCGCAGTGACCGTGTAATCGCAAGTCCCCGATCCGGTAGTCGCCAATGGCAGGGTCGCCGGCCGGCCCGTCGCCCGCGGTTCGCGGGTGTATCCTCGCCTGCGAATGGGAATTGCTCGCGAGCACCCCGGACGGCGGATTTTCGGTGTTGCACCGGAGGCGTCATGAAACGATCGGTCGCTGTGTCGCTGTTGCTGTCCTGGTTCGTCGCGACCGCGGCCTGCGCCGTGCCGGCGAGTTCCGGGTCCGGTGGGCCCGGGCGTGACTGGCCGCTGGCCGAATTTTTCCACCATGCCGGTGCCGCGGCCGGCGCAGCCGCCGCCGCGGGAATGGCGCGGAGCGCTGCGCACCAGGCCTTTGTCGATCCACGCCTGCAGCGCGTCCGCCGCAGCCTGCCGGACAAGCTGTTCGGCGTGCCGAGCGGTTGCAACGGCTTCATCTACGCGATGGCCACCGCGCCATCGGGCCTGGTGTATGTCGGCGGGAGCTTCTCCGCGTGCGAGGACGTGCTCGCATCCAACGTGGTCGCCTACGATCCGGTCACGCGCCGTTTCCGCTCGCTCGGCGATGGCGCCGGCAATGGCGTCGATGCCGGCAGTTTCGGTGGCGTTTACGCGCTCGCCGCGGTCGGCGACGAGCTCTACGTCGGCGGCGCTTTCGCCGCCGCCGGCGGGCAGCCGGCCAGCAATATCGCGCGCTGGAACGGCAGCCAGTGGTCTACGCTCGGAGCGGCCGAACTGAACGGCGTCAACGGCGTCGTGCTCGATCTCGCCTCGGCCGGCAGCGAGCTGTACGTCGGCGGCGGGTTCGCGTTGGCGGGCGGCGCGCCGGCGCCGGGCATCGCGCGCTGGAACGGCAGTGCCTGGTCGGCGCTGGGCGCTGGTGTTGGCGCCAGCGGCGACGGGCTGGTCTATGCCGTGCTCGTCGCCGGCAGCGATGTGTATGTGGGTGGCAGTTTCAGCCAGGCCGGCGGCCAGCCCGCCAGCAACGTCGCGCGCTGGAACGGCAGCGCCTGGTCGGCGCTCGGCAGCGGCGCCGGTAACGGCGTCAATGGCGTCGTATTCGCGCTTGCCGCGATCGGCAGCGAGGTCTATGTCGGTGGCCAGTACAGCGTGGCCGGCGGTACCCAGGCCGACGCGCTGGCGCGCTGGAATGGTTCGGCCTGGAGCGTGGTCGGCACGGCGGACGCCAATGGGGTCAGTGGCGGTGTGCTGGAACTGCGTGCGTTGGGGTCCGACCTGTATGTCGGCGGGTTCTTTGTCACTGCTGGCGACCAGCCGGCGAATGCAGTGGCGCGTTGGAACGGCAGCGCCTGGTCGGCGCTCGGCAGTGGTGCGCAGAACGGCGTCGACAACACCGTCTGGGCCTTGTCGCCGGCGGGTGCGGAGCTGTTCGTTGGCGGTGAGTTCGACGCCGCCGGCGGCGAGCCGGCGAGTTTCATGGCGAGCTGGAACGGCAGCGTCTGGCGCGCGCCCGGATCGAGTGCGGGCAACGGGCTGAACAATGTCGTCGATGCGCTGGCGATCTACCGCAACGACCTCCATGCCGGGGGCGCGTTCACCCAGGCCGCGGGATTGCCGGCCAGCAAGGTCGCGCGCTGGAACGGCAGCAATTGGTCGACGCTCGGCTCCGGCGAGACCAACGGCGTCGACAGCCGCGTGCACGCGCTCGAAGTTCTCGGCAGCGATCTCTATGTCGGCGGCCGTTTTGGCAATGCCGGTGGCCAACCGGCGAGCCTGATTGCGCGCTGGAACGGCAGCGCATGGTCCACGCTCGGCGCTGGCCTCGGCGGCGCCTTCCCGAGCGTGCTCGCGATCGAGGCGGTCGGCAGCGATCTGTATGTCGGCGGCGAGTTCACGCTGGCCGGCGGTCAGACCGCCAACAAGATCGCGCGCTGGAACGGCAGCGCCTGGTCGGCGCTCGGCAGCGGCAGCGCCAATGGCGTCAGCGCCGGCGACTTCATCGCGGTGCATGCAATCGCTGCGCTCGGCAGCGATGTGTACGTGGGCGGCAGCTTCACCGAAGCCGGCGGACAGCCGGCGGGCGGAATCGCGCGCTGGAATGGCAGCTCCTGGTCGAACCTCGGCAGCGGCGTCAACAACGCCGTCTACGCACTCGCCGCGGCCGGATCCGACTTGTATGTCGGCGGTGTCTTCAGCGAGGCCGGCGGCCAGCCGATCTCCGGCGTCGCGCGCTGGAACGGCAGCGCCTGGCTGCCGCTCGGGACGGCGCAACTGAATGGCGTCAACGGCACCGTCTACGCGCTCGCCGTCAACGGCAGCGACCTGTTCGTCGGTGGCAGCTTCACCCGGGCCGGCGGACAGGTTGCCAACGGTCTCGCGCGCTGGGATGGCAATGCCTGGCACGGACTCAGCGTGGATGCGCCGCCGCAGGAAATCCGCGCGATGCTGATCGACAACGGCGTCCTCTACGCCGGCGGCGCCGGCCTGACGCAGACGCCCTTGCCGGATCTGCTGAGCGTCGCCGCCGGGGGTGCCCTGGCCAACGCGCGCAGCGATCGACCGGTGGTTTCGCGCAACGGCAACCGCATCAGCTTCGTGTCCGAGGCTTCCAACCTGGTCGCCGGCGATAGCAATGGCCGCAGCGACATCTATACGCGCGATCCGGTCGCCGGGACGCTGGCACGCACCAGCGCGGCGGCGGAAGCCATCAATGGCGGTGCGCAGGAGTCGTTCACCGATCCGGCGATTTCCGCCGATGGCGCGCGCGTGGCTTTCTCCGGGTCGTCCGGGCAGGTCTACGCGGTGATCGGCGGCGCCGGCCGCGTTGTCAGTCGCAGCGCCGCCGGCGCCCCCGGCAACGGGCCCTCCGGCAAGGCGCACCTGCCGGGAAGCGGCACCCTGGCTTTCTTCGAATCGCAGGCCAGCAACCTGCTGGCCGGCGCCGACGGCAATGCCGCGGTGGCCGACATCTTCGTCGCCGATCTCGCCACCGGTGCGGTGACTCTCGTCACCAGCGGCCCGAACGGCGAGCCGGCGAACGGACCGAGCACCCAGCCGTGGGCCACGGACGACGGCCAGACCGTGGTGTTTTCGACGCTCGCCACCAATCTGGTGCCGGCCTCGGCAGCGCAGCCGAAGGCCGTTCACAACGGTACCGTCCTGCAGGCGACGATGATGCGCAGCAGCGGCCGCACCCGGCTTTACCTCAGTCGCAATCTGACCACCGGCGAACTCGGCAATGGCGACAGCCTCAATGTGAAGGTGACGCCGGATGGCCGCTGGGGCGTGTTCGAGACGCTGGCGAGCAACCTGACTGCCGGCGATACCAACAGTACGCGCGACATCTATCGCTTCGAGATCAGCAACGGCCTGCTGTCGCGGCTCGAACGCGTCTCGACTTCGCGCCACGGCGCGCAGGGCAATGGCCACAGCCGCAATCCGTCGATCTCCGACGACGGGCAGTTCATCACTTTCGAAACCGACGCCAGCAACCTGATCGAACTCGACCGCAACGCCACCAGCGACATCCTGGTCAAGTGGATGGAGACTGGCGAAGTCGTGCGCCTGTCGCGCACGGTGGACGGCAACCAGCCGAACGGGGCGAGCGCGCAGCCGGCGATTTCCGGCGACGGATCGGTCATCGTGTTCGGCTCGGCCGCCTCGAACCTCGCGCCCGCGGACGCCAACGGCGTGCCCGATGTGTTTTCGGTCGACGTGCGCGAGGGCGCGACGGATGGAAGCTCCGGGCCGCTCGACGAACCCGGCCTGAGCCGCTTCGCGCTGCCGGCGCCGAACCCGCCGAATGCCAACTGTCCATCCGGCTTCTTCTCGGCGATCGTCGACGACGGTCCCGGCGCGGGATTGACGGCGGGGGCCTTCGGCATGGAACTCTTGCTCGACGAACCCGGTACCCGCGTGCTCGCCGGCGGGCTCAATTTCGGCGGTCTGATCGACGTCGGCCAGGTCGGGTTCGCGGCCTTCAACATCGCCAATGCGGCGGGCGAGCCGCAACGCCTGAACCTCAGCCTGACCGGCAGCGGCGCCGATGCCGGCGCCGAAGGCACGCCGATGCGCATCCGCGTGTCGCGGCGCACCGCGACCACCAGCGACGCCGTGTTCGAGGCCACCGAGCTGATCACGCTGGGTACGCCCTTCGTGACCAGCATCGACCTGCCACCGGCCTTCTACGAGGCCACCGTGGCGCCGACCAGCGGTACGCCCGGCGGCGCGCCCGAAGGGCAGTTCTTCTTCTCCTTGACCACCAGCTTCATCGGCCGGCCGGGTGGTGGTTTCCAGGGCGGCGCGGTGGTCGGCGGTTACCATGCCACGCACCCCTTCGGCGGCGTCAGCGGGTTCGCTGCGTTCTGCCTGGCGACGCCGCACACCACCTCGGTGCGCGTGCTGTCGCGACCGAGCTACGGGCCCGCCGGCGCGCAGGATCTGCGGCTGCGCATCCGCGACGCCGAACAGCGCGACGTGGTGGTGGTGCCGTCGGGGTAAGGCCAGCCCGCCCGCCCAGGCGAGCCGATTCGGTAACCGCTCGGCTCGTCTTGGCGATAACATCCCGGGCGATGTCCGGGTGCGGGTCCCACAAATGACTTTGACTGTTTCCGCGTCTCTTGCCTTGGATGCCAGCCTGCTTGTGGCCCGAAGGCATTGCCGCCAGACGTTCGGCCGATCGTGCGGCGTGCCGCGTGGGGGCGATCGCTCCGAGTTTCGCCATGGCCCGGCCACGACGGCTCCTCGCGCCTGGTCGCGGAACAGTTCCGTCGGAACTTCCGCCAGGTCTGTTGCGGAACACCACCGCAGCGCCATTGTGCGCGTGCGACAGCTTGCGGCCCAGGCACGGTAGCCGATGCGAATCGAGGGAGTACGGCACGCCCTGGCGGCCCATGCGAGCGGTCCGGTCGGCGTCTTGCTGATCGTCGCCGCGACGGCCCTGGCGTTCTGGCCGGGGCTCCTGGGCGATTTCGTTTTCGACGATTTTCCCAACATCGCGACGAACCCGGCGTTCGCCCAGCCGGTCCGGAGTCTGGCCGATCTGTGGGAGGTGATCCTGTCATCGCCGGCCAGTTCGGTCGGTCGTCCGCTGGCCGTGATCACCTTCGCCGGGAATTTCATCGCGACCGGACTGGATCCGTTCTGGTTCAAGCTGACCAACCTGATGCTGCACGCTGTCAACGGCGTATTGCTCTGGTGGTTCATCCGGCGTCTCTGGTCGATGCCCGAGCTGTCGAATTGTTTTGCGCGCGCCGACACCGATCCGCGCCGCGCGAGTTTGTGGTTTGCGCTGTGCTGGAGCGCGCTGGCGATTCACGTTTCGGCGCTGTTCCTGATCGTCCAGCGGATGGAGCTGTTGGCGCACACCTTCGTCATGATGTCGCTGATCGTTTATGTCGATGGGCGCCGACGGCTGATCGCCGGCGAGCGCGGGGGTGCTCCGCGGATCGCCGCGGCGCTGCTACTGCTGCCGTTGCTGGGCGTGCTGGCCAAGGAATCGGCGGCGCTGGCACCGGCATTCGCTTTTGCGCTGGAGATATACGTATTCCGCTTTGCCGCGGCGGGCGCGCGGGCGCGACGTCTGCTGCCGCTCACTTATGCAGTCCTTTTTGCGCTGGCGAGCACCCTGTTCGTGGTGTGGTTGTTGCCTGCGGTGCTCGATCCCGCCGGTTGGTCGGGACGCAACTTCGACCTGGGCGAGCGTCTGTGGTCGGAGGCACGCATCCTCTGGTTGTACTTGCGCTGGATCTTCACGCCGGACCTCACGGCGATGAGCCTTTACCACGACGCCTACACGGTTTCGCGCGGCTGGCTGGAGCCGCCGTCCACGGCGCTCTCGGTGCTCGCGTGGCTGATGGTTCTTGCTGTGCTCGTGGGGCTCGCGCGGCGGCGATCGCTGCTCGGACTCGGCATCGCGGTCTACCTCATCGCCCACCTGCTGACCGCGACGGTATTTCAGCTTGAGTTGATTTTCGAGCACCGCAACTACACGGCATCGATCGGTGCGCTTCTGGCGCTGCTGCCGCTGTGGTTGCGCATGCGCACGGGGGCCGGTCGGGTGCGGACGCTGGCGAACCTGCTCGTGGCCGTGTTCCTGTTCGGTCAATTGGCGTGCACCGCCGCACGGGCGCTGGAGTGGGGCGATCCATTGCGGCACGCGCAAGCCGAGGCGGCGCGCAACCCAACGTCGCCGCGCGCGGTTTACGAACTGGGCCGACTGCAATACCTGATCTCCGGTCGCGATCCGGAGCATCCTGCCTTCGCCCTTGCCGTGGCAAGTTTTCGCCGCGCTGCGGCGCTCGAAGGCGCCTCGGCCTTGCCCTTGCAGGCCTTGCTGATCGCGTCCTCGCGCGCCGGCAAAGGCGACGATCCGGAACTGTGGGAGGCGCTGCACAAGCACTTGCGCGAAGGTCGCATGGACGTGCAGACCAGCGCCGCCGTGCAGGAACTGGTGACTTGCGCCGGGCAGGGCGAGTGCAGTTTTCCACCACGGCAACTGGTGACTGCACTGATCATCGCGGTGAATCGCGACAATCCACCCGCCGACCTGCTGGTCGCGTACGGCACCCTGGCGATCACGCTGCTGAAGGATCGCGTGCTCGCCGAGGAGTTGTTCCGCGCAGCGCTGGACCGCGACCCGCGCAATCCGTTGCGCTGGTATTCCTATGGCCAGCACCTCGCCATCGATGGACGCCTCGACGAAGCCGAGCAGGCCGTGCAGCGCATGCAGCAACTCGATCGCTGGCAACGGCATCGGCGCAAACGTGAGGCGCTGCAGGCGATGATTGCGCAGCTTCGCGAGCAGGCCCGGCAAAGCGGCTCGGGTTGATCGGCGCCCACGCTGCTGGCGCCATCCGGGCACCGATCGATTTCCGTATCCCCGCTATTTCAACGAGGACCACCGATGGCCCAGGGCACCCACGATTTCGTCGACGATCCGCGCAATGCGTCGATCCTGATCTACATCAACGGCGCATTGCTGCCGCGCGCTCAGGCGAGCGTCTCGGTGTTCGATTCCGGTTTCGTGCTCGGCGATGGCGTGTGGGAGGGCCTGCGCGTGGTGAATGGCCATCCGGCTTTTCTCGATGCACATCTCGACCGGCTGTATGAGGGCGCGAAGGCGATTGCGCTCGATATCGGTTTGGACCGCGCGGCGTTGACCGCGGCGATCTACGACACGCTGCGCGGTAACCGCATGCATGATGGCGTGCACATCCGCCTGATGGTGACGCGCGGCATCAAGCGCACGCCGTACCAGGACCCGCGCATGTGCATCGGGCCGGCCACCGTGGTGATCATCCCCGAGTTCAAGCAGCCGCTGCCGCAGGTGCTCGAGCGCGGCCTGACGCTGTTCACCGTGCATGTACGTCGCGGTTACCCGGATGTGCAGGATCCCAAGCTCAACAGCCACAGCAAGCTCAATTGCATCACCGCGTGCATCCAGGCTTCAGCGGCCGGCGCCGACGAAGCGCTGATGCTGGATCCGCACGGCTTCGTCGCCACCTGCAACTCGACCCACTTCTTCATCGTCCGTCGCGGCGAGGTGTGGACCTCCAGCGGCGACTATTGCCTCGGCGGCATCACGCGCGCCAATGTGCTCAGGGTCTGTCGCGAAAACGGCATCCCGGCGCATGAGCGCAACTTCAGCTTGACCGAGGTTTACGGCGCCGAAGAGGCATTCGTCACTGGCACTTTTGCCGGTGTCGTGCCGGTCAAGACGGTCGATGGCCGCGTGCTCGAATCGGCCAGACCCGAGGGACGAGCGATGATCCGGCGCCTGCAGACGCTCTATCGCGAACTGGTGATGCGCGATATCGCTGCGCGTGGGGCTGCGGCATGAGTGCCCCGCTGCGGATAGCGATGTGGTCGGGGCCGCGCAACATCTCGACCGCAATGATGCGCGCGTGGGAGAACCGCGAGGATTGTGTGGTCAGCGACGAGCCGCTGTATGCGCATTACCTCGCGGCCACCGGCGCCGATCATCCGGGGCGCGACGAGGTGATCGCCGCCGGCGAAACCGACTGGCGCAAGGTGGTCGCCGACCTGCTCGGCCCGGTACCCGAGGGCAAGCCGATCTGGTACCAGAAGCACATGTGCCATCACCTGCTGCCGGGGATGGGGCGCGACTGGATCATGGATCTGAGCAATGTGCTGCTGATCCGCGATCCGGCCGAGGTGGTGGCGTCTTACCTGCGCGCGCGCGGCACGGTCAGCGCCGAGGAGATCGGGTTGCCACAACAGGCCGAGTTGTTCGATCGGCTGAGCGCGCACCTGGGCCAGCCGCCGCCAGTGATCGATGCGGGCGACTTCCTCGCCGATCCAGAAGGCCATCTGCGCAAGTTGTGCGCGCTGCTCGGCATCGAGTTCACGCCGCGCATGCTGCAGTGGCCGGCCGGCCCGCGCGCCAGCGACGGCATCTGGGCAGCGCACTGGTATCACGCCGTGTGGCAGTCGACCGGCTTCGAAAAGCCGCGCCGCGAGCCCTGCGAACTTGATCGCAGCGCCAGTTCGGTGGTCGCCGAATGTCGCGACATCTACCAGCGCTTGCGCGCGGTTCGCCTGCGGCCCGGATGATCGGCGCGTGGGAGCGACCTTGTGTCGCGAGCTCCAGCACCCAAAGCTCGCGACGCAAGGTCGCTCCAACGGTTGCTGTCAATTCGGCGAAGTTACTCCGCCGAGGCGGCAGTCATCGCCTTCGCTCAGGGCGTGCGGAACGAATTCAGCACCTTCATCGCCGCGTCGAAGCCCGGCTTGTCGTCCCGGTAAACGGAAAACCAGATCTCGGCGATGTTGCCGTCGTTGAGAGCGACGTACCACATCACGAAACCGGTTTCCTCGCCTTCCGAATCGACACCCTTGCCGGCCACCGCCATGGTGGTGAGGCCGCGGTGGTCGAGCGTCTCGGGGTCCTTCATCTCGAGGTCGCTGAAGGTTTCTTCGAGAAACTTGAACGACTCGGCGAGCGCGTCGTCCATTGCCGACTGGTCGCCGGGAATCGTGCGCAACTGCAGGTTGACGCCAGACGGGCCGGTCAGGGTCACGTAATCACCGACTTCCTCGCCGGGCTCGACGTCCCAGTTGGCGGGGTGATCGATCAGGAAGCTGGCATTGTCCGGTCCCGGATAAGCGAGCGTCTTGGCCGCGGCCGGGCCGGCGGCGAACAGACTTGCAACGAACAGCAGCGGTACCCATAGAACTGACTTCATCGACGCGACCCCTGTAGTGGTGAACGGCACCGACTGTGGCTACGGTTCGCCCGCGCGCACGCCGGTTCGCCAACATACTCCGTGGCGAACGGCGCGTGCAGTGGGCGGTGCCGTGGCATTCATGCCGATCCGTGACTTTCAGCACTTTTTGGTGTGCTACATCACTACGACACTACAGCTCCAACCCAAGGAGCGCGACCATGAAGCTGAAACTGCTCACGATGTCCCTGCTGCTGACTGGCGCGTTCGCCGTGGCGCAGCCCGTTCTCGCTGCATCCAGTGCCGTCGCGGCCCCACAATCCAGCAGTCAGTCCATCCCCGACCCGGCGCAGCAGATCCGCGAACTGGCGCGTAGCCTGCGAGCCAACGATCTGGCGGCGCTGCTTCGGGCGATGGTGCCGCCGTCGAAGCTGCGGGAGATTCGCCAGGTGTATGAGCTGAAGCGTGGCGAGCCGACCAGTGCCGAGGATCGCGCCGAGTTCGAAGAGAAGCTGGCGCGGATCACGGCGCCCGATGCGGTCGATACGCTGATGGCGGAGTTCGAGCCCAAGCTGATCGAAGCGCGACCGCAGGCCGCGGGCGCGACGATGATGGGCATCGGCGCCCTGCAAATGGCGATTGCCTCGCCCGAGAGCGACCTCACCGAAGAACAACGCGCGACCTTGCGCGCGGCATTGCCGGGCATCCAGCGCTGGGTCACGACCACCGACTTCCTGAGTTCGGTGTCGCTGCGTCAGGCGCTCACCCTGGTCACCGACGCGGCGCGCGGCACTGGCATCGGCAACCTCGACCAGTTGAAGATGCTGTCCTTCGAGGAAGTGCTCGCCAAGGCCGGCAGCGTGATGGCGGCCAGCAAGCAGGCGGTGCGCATCTACGGTCTCGACCTCGACGCCATCCTCGCCTCGACCGAAGTCGAGGTGCTGGAAGTGGCCGGAACGAAGGCGCGCGTGCGCACCACGGTGACCGTGTTCGACGCGCCGATCTCCGGCGAAATCGAGCTGGTCCTGGTCGAGGGGCGCTGGTTCGGCAAACATGCGCTCGGCGAGATCGACATCGACATCGACGAGCGCAGCGAAAGCTGAGACGACGCCGACCTGACGGGGCCCGGTGCGCGCGTATCAACGCATGCACCGGGTCACCGTCGCCAGCAGCGTCGGTGGCTCGCTGCGCGATGCATCGGCCGCGCGAGTTCGGCGGCGCACCTTGCTGCGCTACCGGCCGACCCGCAGCGGCGCATGCGCACCTTCACTCGAACAGGCGCTCATCGCGCGAACTGCCGACCATCTGTTGTCGCTCTTGCACGTAGGCCGCGAAACGAGCTTGCTGGTCGGGGCGCAGCAATGCGGCAATGCGAAGGTCCTGCGCCTGGCGCATGCCGGCGAGCTGCTCGCGCTGACCGTCGGTGACTATGGTCAGTCGCGCGACCTCGGCACTGTCGTTGGCCAGCCTTGCGCGGCGCAGGGCGCGCGATTCACGGTTGTAAGCCTGCCGCAGTGCGGCGAACTCTTTGCGATAGCTGGCCTCGATGCCGGCAAGTTCGCGAGACTGTTCGCTGTCGAGGCCCAGTCGACCCGGCAGCGGAGCGTCCGCGTGGCCATAGGACGCATGCATCAGGGCGAGGAGCAGAACGAAAATGGACCAGAGGCGCATGTGAGTACTCGTGATGGCGGCGGATTGCCGCATTGATCGAATACGCAAGCGGGCCGGCCGAACGACATTGGTGAGCGTGCGCCGCACATCTCCGGCGCCGAACCCGAAGTTTTGCCACTATCCTTCCCCGGCACCCTTCGTTAGGGTTCCGGGAGAACGAGCGATGAAGTCCATGGCAACCGCAATCGCCGTCGTTTCGATGGTGCTCGCCAGCGCTTCCGGTCTGCCTGCGCAGGACGCCGCCGCGCAGATCGCACCGAAGTACGACGCCGAACTGGCGCAGCGGCTCGGCGGCGACGACTACGGCATGAAGAAGTACGTGCTGGTGCTGCTGAAGACCGGGCCGAAGGACGGCGAGTTCAAGGACCAGGCGCGCAGCGACATTTTCGCCGGCCACATGCAGAACATCGGGCGCCTCGCCGACGAGGGCAAGCTCGCGGTGGCCGGGCCCTTTCGCAAGAACGAGCAGGGCATGCGCGGTTTGTTCATCCTCAATGTGGAAACCGTCGAGGAAGCGCGTGTGCTGGTCGACACCGATCCGGCCGTGAGCGCGGGCATCCTGGTCGCCGAAATGACGCCCTGGTACGGATCGGCGTCGTTGATGGCGACGCCGGAGATCCACAAGACGATCGCCAAACAGAACCCATGACCGGCACTTTCTCGATCGGCGCTTACCCGCGTTTGCGCCACTCCATCAGCAGGAAGTTCGGCACCCGGCGGTAGCGATCGGCTTTGGCGTCATCGACGCCCTGTGGCAGCGGCTCGTCGAAGTGCAGCAGATCGAAGCCGGCGTCCAGCAGACCCTGCAGATAGACATGCATCGGTCGATGCCAGTTGTGGATGTTGATGCCGCGCCAGGCGGTCTCGACGACCCGTACCTCGAAATAATGGTCGATGCAGAAGCGGCGCGTGCCGTCAGGCTCGCGGGTCCATCCCAGCGGATCCGCAGCGGTGTTGAAGCTCTGCAGGTTGGCGATCAGGAAACTGCCGCCCGGACGCAACACGCGATGCGCCTCGGCCAGGGCGCGGCCCAGGTCGGGGATGTCGATCAGCGACAGGTAGGCGACGGCCAGATCGACGCTGCAGTCGCTCAGGCTGAGTGCCTCGGCCGGTTCGATGCGATAGTCGCCTTCGGGATCGCGCTGTCGTGCGGCGTGGACCAGGTCTGCGGTCGGATCGATGCCGATGCAGGCGATTCCCTCATCAGCGAGCATGCGGCAGAAACGACCTTCGCCGCAGCCGATGTCGACGGCGTCCCGGTAGCCGCGACCGCGCACGCGCGCCAGCATCGGCGCATCCAGCACGTGGCGCCGTCCCCAGTCGCCAGCGTCGCTCATCTCCTCGATCCATGCGCGCGCGGAGGCGTTCCAGCCGTTGTCCATGCTTCCTCGCTTGTCGTAAGGCTCTATTCAGTCGCTCGAGCAGTTCTTCGAACGACGAAGTTCAGGTTTCTTGGGCCGGCGCCTGCTCGCGCAGCGAACGGGCAAACGCTCGGGGATATCGAAAAGCGCGGGAACTCATGGTGCCTTGCGTACGCTCCGCGATCGCTTGGGGTCGGGACTTGCCACGGCGGGCACCTTGTTCTTGCGACTGGCGGCCGGTTGGCGCACGGCAGGCGCGAGCTTCTGCGGTTTTGCGGATGCCGACCTGGCGGCGTCGGCCAACAATCTGGCGGTCTGCGGCGAACGATAGAAATCCTCCAGCCGGGCACGGATGCGCTGTTCCAGAAACCCGCTCGCCAGCGCCTGTTCAACGCCCTTGCCACCGCTGTGCAGCAGTTCGTCGACCACCAGTTTCTCGCTGATGCCGAGGTCGGCGGCCACCAGGCTGAGCGGCGTGTCGCCGTAGATCTCGAACAAGTAACGCACCTGATCGGCAGCGATCGCCTTGAAATACGGCGTCTTGCGGAAATGCAGCCAGAACTGAAGGCCGGTGCCGACCAGATCGTCGAGGTCGGCCTTTTCCAGGATGCGCGTGAATTCCGACAGCTTCGTCGGCGCCAGTTGGCCCCAGACGTGCTGGCCCAACTGCTGGATGCGGTCGGCGTCGAAGTGGTCGTTGATCGACCGTTCGCTGCGGCGGATGGTGTTGCCGAGGTTGGTCTCGATGTAAGCCTTGACCGTTTTCTCGACCGCCGCCTCGAGCGGGCGCATGGTCTTGTTGACCGCGAATTTGCCCAATTTGATCAGCGAGGCCAGTCCCGGCACCTTCTGCGCCAGCACGTTTTCCGACAACAGGTATTCCTTGATGCCGTTGAACAGCGCGCTCGAGATCTGCTCGGTATAGACCGAACTGGTCACCAGTCGATGCACCAGTTTTTGCCGCGGGGCTTCGAGCGCGGCGATTCGGGCGACGATCGCGTCGAATGCCTGGGTCGGGCAGATGTCCTGGACCCGCGTGGTCTTGTTGTGCCGTGAAGTCAGCACCCGCTGGCTCATCGTTTGCGCCAGTGCCGTCACCCCGGCAGAGACCGGAATTTGAATCACCGTGCGTTCGATCAGGCCGACGACCTGCTCGGGCGTGATCACGTCCGACAGTCGGGTCTGTGCGGCCCATGCAAAAACCGCCGCCACTTCCTCGCGGACCACCAGCCGCAGCTTCTTCGGCGTGAATCGGGCCAACTCGTGCCGGAGGTGCGCCTCCAGCAATTGTTCGATCATCGTGTCCACACCTGCTCCCTGCCACGGCTTGCCGGCGAAACCCGGCAACTGGTGGACTGGTTCGATGGTAGCAGCAAGGTTTCGAGTGCATGTTGCAATCCGGGGTATCGTTCGGCGCACCTGAAGAGATTGGGGAAGACCCGACCATGCGCCACCGATTGCTGACTGCTGCACTGCTCACGCTGGCGCTCGTCGCTTGCGACCAGCCGCCGACTGTGCCCGCCGAACCGGCCCACGGCGACGTCGCCGCGCCCGCCGGAAACCTCGTCGCAAAGGCCGACGCGAAGTTCGCCGAGATCTCGGCGCAGTGGCTGGAAGGCCGATTTCGCCTGAGCCCGGTTTACGCCACGGCGATGGGCGAGCACCGTTTCGATGGCGAACTCGATGACCTCAGCGCTGCCGGCCGCAGCGTCATGCTCGAGTTCAGTCGCAAGACGCTCGCCGAACTGGATGGCATCGATACGAGCACCCTGTCGCGCGACAACCAGGTCGACGCGTTGATCCTGCGCAACCAGCTCGAATACGACATCTGGGGCCTGGAAACCTCGCAGGACTGGGCCTGGGATCCGCAGATCTATACCCAACTGGCGGGTGGCGCGATCTACAGCCTGATGGCGCGCGAATTCGCACCGATCGCCGAGCGCCTCGCCAATGTCGCTCTGCGCATCGAAAAGCTGCCGCAGTTGTACCAGCAGATGCGCGAGAACATCGACCCCAAGCGGGTGCCGAAGACACACGCCGAAACCGTGTCGAAGCAGCATGCCGGCGTGCTCAGCCTGATCGACGAGCTGGTATTGCCGGCCGCCGATGCGCTCGACGCGCCGGGTCGAACGCGTCTCGACGCCGCCATCGCCACCCTGCGCAGCGCGGTGGCCGAGCAACAGAAGTGGATCGATGAAACGCTGGTGCCGAATGCCGCCGGTGACTTCCGTATCGGCGCGACGCTGTACGACGCCAAGCTGCGTTTCGCGTTGAACTCGGAACTGTCGCGTGCCGAGATCGGCACGCGCGCCGAGGCGGAGATCACGCGCGTGCGCGCCGAGATGTACCAGACCGCGCGCAAGGTATTGAGCGGCAAGCCGGATGCGCCGGCGCTGCCGGAAACGCCGGACGACGCGCAGCAGCAGGCGGCGATCGAGGCCGCGCTGGAGCTCGCCTATGCCGAGCGCCCGGCGCGCGACCAGGTGGTCGCCACCGCCGAATCCACCTTGGCCGAAGCGACCCGCTTCACCCGCGAGAAGGATCTGGTCACGCTGCCCGATGCGCCGGTGAAGATCATCCTGATGCCGGAATTCCAGCGCGGCGTGTCGGTGGCTTACTGCGACTCGCCGGGACCGCTCGACAAGCACCTCGATACCTTCTACGCGGTGTCGCCGATTCCCGAGGACTGGACCGATGAACAGGTCGATTCCTTCCTGCGCGAATACAACACGCGGATGATCCATCTGCTGTCGATCCACGAAGCGATGCCCGGGCACTACCTCGAAGGCGCGCATTCGGCGAAACACCCATCGATCCTGCGCGGCGTGCTGCGCTCGGGCATGTTCGCCGAGGGCTGGGCGGTGTACACCGAGGACGTCATGATGGACGCCGGTTACCTCGACAACGATCCGCTGTTCCGCCTGATGCGCTACAAGTTCTACCTGCGCGCGGTGGCCAACGCGATCCTCGACCAGGGCGTGCACGTCGACAACTGGACGCGCGAACAGGCGATGGACCTGATGGTTCGGCGCACATTCCAGCAAGAGCGCGAAGCCGCCGGCAAATGGGTGCGCGTGCAACTGACCAGCGCGCAGTTGCCGACCTATTTCGTCGGCGTGCAGGAGCATTTCGCAACGCGCCGCGCGGTGCAGGAACGCGAGGGCGAGGCCTTCAATCTGAAGTCCTACCATGACCGCGTGCTTGCCCACGGCGCGCCGCCGGTGCGCTTCGTGCGGCAGATGTTGCTGGATGAGGCGATACGCTGACCTTGCGAACCATGCGCTTTCCGTAGAGCGGAGCTTGCTCCGCTGCTTTTCGCGGAGGGCCCGAGCCGAGCAAGCTCGGCTCTACAAGAGCCGTCAAGCAGTACGCTTTCCGTAGAGCGGAGCTTGCTCCGCTGCTTTCTGCGGAGGCCCCGAGCCGAGCAAGCTCGGCTCTACAGAAGCCGGCGCAACCACGGTTACGCTGCCTGTCGCGATCGATCTGGAGACTGCAGCTTGGAGAAGCTCGCTGGACTGATTCACGGTTCGCTCGCCTTGCTGCGGCGCGCCGCCGAGATCTGGCTGCAAGGCCATGCGTTTCTGTTCGCGGCGGCGCTGGCCTTCTTCACCGTGTTCTCGATTGCACCCGTCGTCATCGTCGCCGTTGCCGTAGTGGGACTGGTGATGGGCGAGCAGGCGGCCTCCGGGCGCATCATGACCGAGCTCACCAGTACCATCGGACCGCAGGCGGCCGAGTTCGTGCAGGTGGCCGTGCACAACGTGCAGGTCGATCCCAGCGGACCGGCGGCGACCGCGCTCGGCATTGTCCTGATCGTGCTGGGCGCGACCACCGTGTTCGCACAAATGCAGGCCGCGCTCAATGCGATCTGGGGCGTGGCGCCGCGACCGACGCGCAGCGGTGTGTTGCGCCTGCTGCTGTCGCGCCTGCTGTCGCTGACGGTGTTGCTGGCGATCGGCTTCGTGCTGCTGGTGTCGATGTTGCTGAGCATCGCGGTGCGCGTGCTGGTCAGTTACGGCGAGCAATGGCTGCCGGTCAGCGATCGGCTGCTCATCCTGATCGACTTCGGGCTGTCGTTGGGGCTGGTGACACTGCTGTTCGTCGCGATCTTCCGCATCCTGCCGGACGTCGTGCTGAGCGTGCGCGATGTGCTGCCGGGTGCCATGGTGTCGGCGCTGCTGTTTGCCTTCGGGCGCTTCGCGATTGCCTTCTACCTGTCGCATTCGGCCGCATCGTCGGCTTACGGCGCGGCCGGTTCGCTGGTCATGTTGCTGCTCTGGGTCAACTATTCATCGCTGATCCTGCTGTTCGGCGCGGCGGTGTGCCGGGCCGACCTGGAACTGCGCGGACGACCGATCCTGCCGCGACGACTGGCAATCCGCGTGCTACGGACATTGGTCGATGACTAGAAATGCGACCCGCGTTGCGATGACCCGTCATTCATCGTCGTAAGCGGCTTCGTCCTCGCCCGAGTCGTCCTCGTAAGCCTCTTCAGCGTCAGCTTCGTCTTCGTACCCGGCTTCGTCCTCACCCGAGTCGTCCTCGTAAGCCTCGTCGGCTTCAGCTTCGTCTTCGTAGCCGGCTTCGTCCTCGCCTGAGTCGTCCTCGTAAGCCTCTTCGGCTGCAGCTTCGTCCTCGTAAGCGGCCTCGTCCTCGCTCTCGGCGTCTTCGTCGTATCCGGCCTCGTCCTCGCTCTCGGACTCGTCGTCGTAGGCGGCTTCGTCCTCGCTCTCGGCTTCGTCTTCGTCTTCGTAGGAGGCCTCGTCTTCGGCTGATTCGTCTTCCGACTCGTCGGAGCCGTCGTCGCCGTCGTCGATCATGGCCGACTTGTCGTCGCCGTCGTCGTCAGCACCGTCGTCCTCGCCCTCGTCGGAACCGTCGTCGGAACCGTCATATTCGCCCTCGTCCGAGCCGTCGTCAGCGCCCTCGTCCTCGCCTTCGTCGGTGCCGTCGTCCGAGCCCTCGTCCTCGCCCTCGTCCGCGCCGTCGCCCTCGTCCTCGTCCTCGTCCGAGCCGTCGTCAGCGCCGTCGTCGGCGCCGCCGTCCTCGCCGTCGTCGGCGCCGTCGTCTTCGCCTTCATACGCGCCGTCGTCGTAATCCTCGCCGACGAAATCCGCATCGGAATCATCGCCGACGCCATCGTTGTCGTCGTCGTCGTCCGACGCATCGTCGCTGCCGTCGTTGTCGTCGTCCTCGTCGTAGTAGTTGCCTTCGCCATCGCCGTCGGTATCGACGTCCATGTCGAACTCGCCTTCTTCATCGATCTCCATCAGCACCTCACCGTTGTCGCCGGTGCTGACATCCTCGAACTCGTAGTACTCGGTGTCGTCGTCGCCGACCACTTCCACGTCGATGTCGTAGTCGTCGAGTTCCGGATCGTCGTCGCTGAAGGCGACTCGGCCGTATTCGTCTTCCTCGGCGGTGAAGTTGTGGCCTTCGTCGATCTCGAAATCGCTGACTTCGTAGTAGCTGTCGGCACCGTAGCCGGTATTGGCGATGCGCACGGTGGGCTTCTGTTTGCCGCCGGCCTGATAGTTGAAGTTGGTCGGGCTGAAACTGATGGTCTGTGCTGCATCCGGCCGGATCGCCACATCGCTGACCTGGTAGACCTTGCCGGATCCGAACACGGTCAGGTCGTTGAGCGGCTTGTTGCTCGGCTGGCCGTCGTCGACCAGCCTGACGTCGTATTCCTGGTCCTTGGGCAAGTGCACGACGCAGCCGCGCGTGCCGCGCATCGGCTGCATCGAGGCGCCGGCGATCTGGCTGTCCGCGCCGAGCGCGCCCATCTTGATCTGCTGCTTGCTGCTTTTCCCGACCGCCTGGACCTGGCTGCAGCGGCTGGAGGTGTAGACCGTGTAACCCTGCGCGGGTGCAGCGGCCGGACGCGGTGCCTTCGGCTTCGGAATCGGCTTGGGCTTCGGCGCGGTCGCCTGCGGTTTGGGTTTCGGCTTGGGCTTCGGCTTCGAGCCCGGCGCTTTCGGCTTCGCCGTCGGCGCTTTCGACCCCGGCGCTTTGGCACCCGGCGTCTTCGGTGCCGATGCTGGCGTTGGCTTGGGCTTCGGCTTCGGCTTCGGTTTCTGTTGGACGGGTGGCCCGCAGAACGGGCATTTCAGCGGCTCATAGCGCGTCGACAGCAGGGTCACGTCCATGCTGCCGGCGCCGCCCTTCCACGCCGCCGGGTCTTCCTTGGGATTCAGCGCCGCGCCGCTGTAGATCCACTCGTTCTTGCCAACGTCGACGTCGATGAACTTCTCGGCGCCCGGGTAGTTGTTGTCGTAGATGAAGATGCGGTACTTGCCGGCGCCGGTCTGGTCGATCTTGTAAGGGGTGACCGCGTGTCCGCCGCCGGCACCGTAGATGCCCAGCGTGGGGTAGTCGTCGCCCGACTTCATGGTCTTGGCGAGGTGATCGACGATCTTTTGCAACGGCCATCGTTTGGTCGCATTGGTGGCCGACTGCACCGGTTCCAGCGCCTGCGTCGTGAAGTAGGCCGAGATCGTGCGCATCAGCCACTCGTCGTTCGGCTTCAGCTCGAACGCCTGCCTGGCGCCGAAGTCGTCGACCTTTTCCTGCTTCACGTAGAAGGCCGCGCTGAGCACCGCCATGCCTTCGCAGTGGCCGCCCTCGGTGGCCTTGTTCATCTGGTCGATCCACATCTTCGCGCCGGGCGTCGGCACGCACACGTCGTTCTGCTTGCGCGCGCAGGCCTGCTCGCCGAACAGGTAGGCGGCATCGTCGGGCGTCAGCTTGGCATGCGGGTGCTGATTGCCGCCCCAGTTCTCGAAGCTGAAACCGTGGGGTTTGGGCCGGAAGCCGCTGTCGGCCACGACGTTCGCTTGCGCCCACGCCTGCGGCAGACCACCCAGCGCCATCCACAGCGATACGACCAAGATCCGCTTGCGCATCTTGCCTCCGATAGTTGACCTGCAACACACCGCTACGGGTCGCTTATCGGGGCGCGGCGAATTTGATTCGAACTGCCGAGACGGGACTTGCGAGTGGTCTCAATCTAGCACCCGGCGGCAATCGCCGAGAAGGCGCGGACCTGTCAGCAATGGCAACGTCCTGGACCTTCCGGTCTCGCGCCCACTCGTTACAGCGATCGATCAGCCGGCTTCGCGGACCTTCTGTACCGCCGGCAACAGCAGTCCGATCAGGACGCCGCCCTTGACGTCCTCATTCGGCTGCAGGTCTTCGACGATCGGCTGCGGGGCGGCTTCGTCTGCGGGCTTGAGATCATTCATGGTGTGCGACTCCATGTTCAGTGGGATGAGCCGAAGGCGGCGTTTGCCTGCTCCGGCGCCCCGAGGTCTTCCCCGGGGTCACTGAGTCAATACGCAGTAGCGCGTCGAAAACGACATGTGCCGACGAAATCAATCCAGGATCATTCGCGCCAGGCTCGCGCGCCGAGGAAGATCAGGCGCATCTGGCGGATGAAATTCTCGGTGACTTCGCGCTCCACCTGCGGCCGGTTCGGCGGCAGGTCGAGAAAATCGGTGGCGGCGTTCATCATCGTCGTCACCACCAGACCGCAGGCCATCTGCAGGGCCGCCGACGACAGACCCGGCATCAGGCCAAAGTGCCGCAGATCGTGGCTCATCTCGTCGGTGAAGTGACGCTCCTCGGCGCGTACCGCCGCGCGAATCAGTGCCGAGCCGCCGCTGCGTTCGCCGGCGACGAACATGAAATGCAGGCGGTGCGCGTTGACGTAATCGCGGAAGATCAGAACCGAAGTGCGCAGGATGTCGCGCGGCGGCAGACCGGTGCGGCGTGCCTCGCGCAGCAGGCGTCGCAGGGTCACGCCGGATTCTTCCACCAGTGCCAGGCCGAGTTCGTCGAGATCGCGGAAATGGCGATAGAACGAGGCCGGCACCACGCCAGCGACGCGCGTGATCTCGCGCAGGCTGAGCGCGCCAAAGCCGCGACCTTCGCCCATCAATTGCAGTGCCGCCGCCAGCAAGTGCGCGCGCGTGCGCAGCTTGCGATCGCCGCGCGTGATCGGCGCCTCGGCCTCGACCGCGCGGTTGGGCGCAGTCGGGGTGGGCGCTGAGCGGGAAGATGTAGTCATCGCTGAAGTATAGGCGTCGCGTGGGAAGGTCGCGGGCGTGGCGGTGGCTCGTGAGGGCCCAGGCTTTTCTGCTCGTGGGTCCAGACCTCCGTTGCTCTTGTGGGTCCAGACCTCCGTTGCTCTTGTGGGTCCAGACCTCCGTTGCTTTTGTGGGTCCAGACTTGTCTGGACGCTCTTTGCTCTTCCCGGCGAACAGCGTCCAGACAAGTCTGGACCCACCAGAGCCGGCAAATGCGAGCATTTCGCGTGCCCCGTGCCCCGTGCCCCGTGCCCCGTGCCCCGTGCCCCGTGCCCCGTGCCCCGTGGGTTGACAACCCTCCGAACTTGAGTGAACGTGTGTTCACCAAATACGGAGCACTGCCTTGGATACCGCCGTCAACCTGCCGCGACGCCTGAACTTTTCCAGCGCCTTGCGCAGTCCCTGGTTGCATCCGTTGAACGATGCGCAGACGTGGGATCAGGTGCTCAGCGCACTCAACCCGATGTGGTCGACGCGCGACTATCCGGCGCGGGTCATCGAGATCGTCGAGGAAACCGGGGACACCCGGACTTTCGTGCTCAGGCCGGGTCGACGCTGGCCGGGACACACCGCTGGCCAGCATGTGGTGCTGGAAGTCGAGATCGATGGGCGTCGCCTGCACCGTTGTTTCAGCCTGTCCTCGGCGCCGACGCGCGACCGCCGCGTCCGCATCACGGTCAAGCGCCAGCCCGGTGCGCGCGTCAGTGGCTGGCTGCACGATCGGGTGCGGGTCGGCGACGTGCTGCGATTGAGCGCTTCGAACGGCCATTTCGCGCCGCCCGCAGGGGATCAGCCTTTGCTGCTGCTCAGCGCAGGCAGCGGCATCACGCCGCTGATGGCGATCGTCGAGGACCTGCACGCGCACGGTGACCCGCGCGATGTGGTGTTCCTGCATGCTTGCCGAACGCCGGCGGATTTCATCTTCGAAGGCCGCCTGCGGGAACTCGCCGCCAGCCGGCCCGGCTTCGACTTGCGCGTGCACTTCAGCGCGCAGGTCGGCCGCCTGGATGCCGCGACCCTGGCGCGCGAGCTGCCGGATTTTGCCCGCTACCAGGCAATGGTATGCGGTCCGCGCGGATTGACCGAAGGCATCGAGGACCTTTATCGCGCTGCTGGAGTGCCCGATCAGGTGCGCAGCGAGAGCTACTCCGGGCGCGTGCTGCCGCGTACCGGTGCCATGGAACTGTCCCACGCCGTTCATTGCTCCGTCACTGAACGAGTGTTCACTGCACGTGCCGATTCCAGCCTGTTGAGCGAGGCAGAAGCGTTTGGTCTGACACCTGCGCACGGCTGTCGCATCGGCATCTGCAAGACCTGCCAGTGCACCAAGCGCAGCGGCACGGTGGAGAACCTGCGCACCGGCGAGATCTCGTCGGAACCCGACCAGTTGATCCAGCTATGCGTCTCGGTGGCGCGGTCACCGCTGGAGTTGGTGCTGTGACGCCGGATTTCGTAGGCCGTGTGTGCGCGGCTTCATCGCGCTCACCGGCACGCAGGTCGTGATCGGCATCGAAGGCGCCGGTGAGCCGCTGCGCGGCACACGCGGCCTACGACATCCAGTGCGCCGACGACTCGTCGTGTTCGATCTTCAGCTGTCCCCCACATTCCGGAGGCCCCCATGCCCAAAGCCATTCTGACCCCAACCCAACTCGACCAGTTCCAGGCCGAACTCGACGCGCTGCGCGCCGAGGTTGCCGCCGATCTCGGCGAGCGCGACGCCACCCATATCCGCGGCGTGGTGCGCGACGCGCGCCTGAACGCCGCCGCCGGGCGCGGCCTGCTGATGTTCGGCTTCGATCCGGTCAGCTTCGTCGTCGGCGTATGCGCATTGGCGCGCGGCAAGATCCTCGAGAACATGGAGGTCGGCCACAACGTGCTGCACGGCCAGTACGACTGGATGGGCGATCCGACATTGAACTCGCAGCAGTACGAATGGGACATCGTCTGCCACAGCAGCCACTGGCGGCGCACGCACAACTTCGAGCACCACAGCTACACCAACATCCTCGGCCAGGACGACGACTACGGCTACGGCCTGTTGCGCATGACCGGCGATCAGAAATGGACCTGGCGCACGCTGTTGCAGCCGATCTGGTACGCGATTCTGGCAATCCTGTTCCAGTGGGGCGTGGCGATCCAGGATCTCAAGCTCGGGCGCTGGTTCAAGGGACGCATGCCCAAGGGCGAACTGGCGGTGCGCGCGGCGCCGTTCGTCGCCAAAGCGAAGACCCAGTTGTTCAAGGACTACGTGCTGTTCCCGCTGCTGGCGTTCTGGAACATCCCACGCGTGCTGCTCGGCAATGCGCTGGCCAATCTGATCCGCAGCCTGTGGACCAACGCGATCATCTTCTGCGGCCACTTCACCGCCGATGCGCAGGTCTTCACCAAGGACGAAGTCGCCGGCGAAACTCGCGGTGGCTGGTATCTGCGGCAGATTCAGGGCTCCAGCAACCTCGAAGGCGG
Organism: uncultured Rhodanobacteraceae bacterium; assembly: GCA_937928755.1. GTDB lineage: Bacteria > Pseudomonadota > Gammaproteobacteria > Xanthomonadales > SZUA-5 > JADKFD01. The sequence goes on from CALEZI010000135.1 coordinate 41,275, forward strand.
GCGCTGGTTCCACCTGATGACCGGGCACCTCAGCCACCAGATCGAACACCACCTGTTCCCGGATATTCCGGCGCCGCGCTACGTCGAGATGGCCCCACGCGTGCGCGAGATCTGCGCGCGCTATGGCGTGCACTACAACTCGGCGGGCTTCTTCAAGCAGTACGCGACGGTGTTGTGGCGCATCCTCAAGTACGCCCTTCCGGTCGAGCGGCGGCCGCGAGTGGGTGCTCCGCAGGTGGCGTAGGCTCTTGATTCTGTGGGTCCGGACTTGTCCGGACGCCTTTGGCGGGGTGCGGGAAAAGCGTCCAGACAAGTCTGGACCCACCAAAGGCGGCTCCCTGCAAGTCCGGGCCCACCAAAGGCGGTTCCCGACAAGTCTGGGCCCACTGAAGGCGGCTCCCAAGGCTCTTGTGGGTCCGGACTTGTCCGGACGCTTTTGGCGGGATGCGGGAAAAGCGTCCAGACAAGTCTGGACCCACCAAAGGCGGCTCCCTGCAAGTCTGGACCCACCAGAGGCGGCTCCCTGCAAGTCCGGGCCCACCAAAGGCGGCTTCAGGCCAGGATCTCTGCGTCGGCTGCGATACCCGTCATCGCCACTCTCCGTCCGCGTTCGACATCGATGCCGCGCACGACGATCAGGCCGAACACGAAGAACAGGCCGGTGCACAGCATCGCCAGCCGGTGGTTGCCGACGAACACCCAGGTCGCCAGGCCATAGCTGATCGGGCCGATGATGGTCGCCACGCGCACGGCCAGGCTCCACAGGCCGAAGTACTCGGAGGTGCGCTCGGCCGGCGCCAGGTAGCCGACCATCGCGCGCCCTGCCGATTGCGAAGCGCCCATGGCGATTCCGGCGAGATTGGCGGCGAACCAGAACAGCGGGCGGGTGGTGGCGAAATACGCGATCAGCACCATGCCGAGCCACAGCCACAGCGAGAGCATCAGCGCGCGCCGGTGGCCGATGCGGTCCTGCACCCAGCCGAAGCCGAAAGCACCCAGCGCCGCGGTGACATTCACCGCCAGCACCAACTTCAAGGTGTCGGCAGTGTCGAAACCCATCGCCTGTTGTGCATATACGGCAGCGAGCGCGACGACCACGGCGACACCGGCCTGGTAACCGGCGATCGCCACCAGCAGCCGGCGCAGGTCGGCGAGGTGCGCCCCCTCGCGCCAGGTCTGCTGCAGCCGGCCGAAGGCCTGGTCGAACAGGTTCCGCAGCGAGCCTCGCGCGTGGCCGCCGGTGGGCGCGTGTTCACCGAGCACCAGCAGGCTGGGCAGTGCCGCCAGCGCGAAGAAGACCGCGGTGATCGCCATGCAGCCGGGCACGAACTCGGCGGCGCCGAGTCCGCGTGCCTGCGCGCCCTGCACATAGCCCAGGCATAGCGCCAGCGCCGCCAGTCCGCCGCCATAACCGAGCGACCAGCCATAACCGGACAGGCGACCGAGCGCGTTCGGGCGCCCGAGCAAGGGCAGCCAGGCCGCGATCAGGCCTTCGCCCAGGCCGAAACCGACGGCCGAGATCACGATGAAGAGCATCGCCAGGCCGACGTCGCCTGGGCCGACCGCCATCAGGCCGAAAGTGCCGAGCACGCAGGCGAGCGTGCTGGTGGCCAGGAACGGCTTCTTGCGCCCGCGCGCATCCGCCGCGGCGCCGGCCAGCGGGCCCAGCACCATGACGATGGCGGCGGCAACCGACACCGCGGCTGTCCATGCCAGCGTCGCCCACGGCTTGCCGGCGGCAACCGTGGCGACGAAGTAGGCATTGAACACCGCGGTCGACACCACCGTGGTGTAGCTGGAGTTGGCGAAGTCGTAGAACGCCCACGACCAAAACTCGCGTTGGCGCACGCCGGGCTGCAGCAAGGGGTAGAGCGACATGGCGGCGGCAGGTGCTGAGGCGAGGGCCATGCTAGCCCGCATTTCTCACACCGGCGCGAAAAGATGCACGGATTTCCCCACCAATGCTCGATTTCACCTCTTCGGCTCCATACACACACCGTCGCCTGCATCTTTTCGCTTCGCGGCCCTGGCTTGGTCTTTGCGCCGAGGGCTGCGTTGCTCGTCGTCGCAATGGAGCAACCATTCCTCCTCCTCGCGCCTTGCCCCCGCCGCAAATCCCTTCGCCATCATCAACGACCGGTGTGAGAAATGCGGGCTAGCTGGATGAAGCGTGGTGGGCGAGAACCCGGACAGTGATGAAGAGATTTCGCGCCGGGAGCGGCGCGACGGAAAGTGCCGCGGTCGCGCGCATGCGCCATGCGCGGTGGGCCAGGCGAGCGCGTCTACAGCGTTCGCCCACGCCCGATTGCTGTTACGCGTCGCCTGTGCCCGGGCGTCGTTACGCGCGCCCGGCGCCGTTGCTAGGAGGCCGCGGTCGGACCGAACAGTGCCAGGCCCAGCAGCAACAGCCCCAGCGCCAGCCGATAGACGAAAAACGGCAACATGCCGATGCGCCTGAGCATGGTCAGGAAGAAGTGGATGACCAGATAACCGCTGACCGCGCTGATCGCGGCGCCGAGCCAGAAACTGCCACCATCGGTGTCGTTGCCGTCCTTCAGCAGTTCCATCACCCCGTGCAAGCCCGCGGCGGCGATGATAGGTACCGCCAGCAGGAACGAAAAACGCGCGGCGGCCTGACGTTCCAGGCCGAGCAGCAGGCCCGCGGTCATGGTTACACCCGAACGCGACACGCCCGGAATCAGCGCCAGCGCCTGCGCGCAGCCGATCAACAGCGCCTGGCCGATGCTCAACGAACGCTCGCCGCGTGTGCTCTGTCCGGATCGGATGAAGGCAAAAAACAGCAAGGAACCGAACACGATCTGGGTGCAGCCGATGACCAGATAAGTACGTAGCGCCGTGGCGCCGGCATCGCCCATCGCCATCGCCGCCAATCCGCCGGGAATGGTCGCCAGCGTCAGCCCAACCAGGGTGCGTTGTTCGTCGCTCAGCGCGTGTCCTGGCCGCCAGGCAAGCGCCGCACGCGCCAGCTCCAGCCAGTCTTTGCGGAAATACACGACCACCGCCAGCATGGTGCCGAGGTGCAGGCCAAGATCGAACACCAGGCCCTGATAACCGTAGCCCAGCCACTCGCCGGCCAGGTAAAGGTGCGCGGACGACGAGATCGGCAGGAACTCGGTCAGGGCCTGGATAACGGCCAGCAGCAGGACTTGCATGAAATCCAAGGGGAGATCCGGTCAGACGCACGAAACCGCGGATGCTGGGCAGCGATCGCAACGCGGTCAAGGGCGCGGCATCGGTTGTCCCGCTTTCGCCCGGCCTTTGCGCGGGTGGGTCCAGACTTGTCTGGACGCTTTTGGCGTTTGCTCGGGCGCCAGGAGATATCCTTGCCTTTGCCTTTGCCCTTGCCCTTGGCCACCGCCGACCGCACCGATGGAGTCACGCATCCAGGAACTCGAAATCCGCGTCGCTTTCCAGGACGACCTGCTGACCAGCCTCAACGGGCAGGTCCACGCGGCGCACCAGGAAATCGCCCTGCTGCGCGCCGAACTGATGTCCCTGCGCGACCGCGTCGAGGGCATGAAGGACGGCGCCGCCAGCGATCCGGCGCAGGAACCGCCGCCGCCGCACTATTGAGAGAGTTCCGGTCGCCCCCGTCGGTGCGCTTGTTCGCGCATCGAACCTGGAGCGGGTTTATCCCGCGAAAGCTTTCGCGGAGTAAATCCGCTCCCACATGAAAATCAATGCCCTGCGGTATGTTCGGTGAAAGTCACGGTCGCCCCTGTCGGTGCGCTTATTCGCGCATCAAATTGGTGGCGACCATGCGAATTGCCTTTTCTGTCCGCAAAGGACGCAAAGGACGCAAAGAGAGCCAAGAACCCAGGTGTTGATGTTCTGCTGGCTTTGCTTTCCTTTGCGTCCTTTGCGTCCTTTGCGGAAAAGCTTTTCTTTCAGATACTTGCGTGATGTTTGGTGAGAGCGAGGTGTGCGTCGCCCGCCAGCTCCAGAGCATCGTTGCTCGCGACGTAGTCATCTCGCTCCTGCAGCGTGGGCTCGGGCATTGAGTTGTCACGCCCTCGCCCCTATGTTGGACTGTCCAATCGAACGCGGACGCCACCTTGAGCTCGCCTACTGACACCAAGGACCTGGCGCCGATTTCCGATATCGGCGAGCTGGTCGCCTACCTCGCCGAAGGGGCGCGCGCGCCGGACGAATGGCGCATCGGCACCGAGCACGAGAAGTTCGGCTTCCGCAACGACGATCTGCGTCCGCCGACGTATGAAGGCGCGCGAGGTATCGGTGCGTTGCTGAACGGCATCGCCGATCGTTTCGGTTGGGACCGCGCTTACGATGGCGACCATGTCGTTGCGTTGACGCGCAAAGGCTCGGGTTCGATCACGCTGGAGCCGGCTGGACAGTTGGAGCTGTCCGGTGGCCAGTTGCGCACCATCCACGAGACCTGCTGCGAGGTCGAAGGCCACCTGCGCGAAGTGCGCTCGGTGGCCGACGAGCTGGAACTCGGTTTCCTCGGCATGGGTTTCCAGCCGAAGTGGCGCCGCGAGGACATGCCGTGGATGCCCAAGGGCCGCTACAAGCTGATGCGCGCCTACATGCCCACGCGCGGCGGGCTGGGCCTGGACATGATGACGCGCACCTGCACCGTGCAGGTCAATCTGGATGTCGGCTCTGAGGCCGACATGGTGAAGAAGTTCCGCGTGTCGCTGGCGCTGCAGTCGATCGCCACGGCGCTGTTCGCCGATTCGCCGTTCACCGACGGCGTGCCGAACGGCTTCCAGAGTTACCGTTCGCACGTCTGGACCGACACCGATCCCGACCGCACCGGCTTGCTCGACTTCGTCTTCGAAGACGGCTTCGGTTACGAGCGCTATGTCGACTACATGCTCGATGTGCCGATGTATTTCGTCTATCGCGATGGCAAATACGTCGATGCGCTGGGCCAGAGTTTCCGCGACTTCATCGGTGGCCGCCTGCCGGCGCTGGAGGGCGAGCGACCGACGCTCAACGACTGGGCGGACCACCTGACCACTGCCTTCCCCGAAGTGCGCCTGAAGCGCTATCTGGAAATGCGCGGCGCCGACAGCGGCCCATGGAACCGCATCTGCGCGCTGCCGGCGTTGTGGGTCGGCCTGCTCTACGACCAGACCGCGCTGGATGCCGCCTGGGATCTGTGCAAGGACTGGACTCTGGAGGAGCGTCATCACCTGCGCGATACGGTGCCGCGGCTTGGACTGCGTACCCAGCATCGTGGCGAGAGCTTGCGAGCGGTGGCCGAGCGCGTACTCGCGATATCCGCCGAAGGCCTGCGTCGGCGCAATCGGTTGAATCGCAACGGCGTCGACGAGCGCATCTATCTCGAGCCGCTGCTGGAATACGCCGTCGCCGGCATTTCCCCGGCCGATCGCAAACTGGCGCTGTACCATGGCGCCTGGGCTGGGTCCATCGACCGCGTGTTCAACGAGTTTGCGTATTGAGGCCCGGGATATTCGATCTTTTGAGGCACGCAGAGACCCTGATTGGGGACGCAAAGGACGCAAAGGACGCAAAGGGGCGCAAAGGACGCAAAAACAGCAAACGCGAGAAGGCAGACATGCAATCCATGGCCTTTGATTTCCTTTGCGTCCTTCGCGTCTCTTTGCGTCCTTTGCGTTCTGCAATACAGGCCTCGTTCTTGCCACAGCCAGCAAGAAGCGCGAGCGAGCAAATCTGCTACTGCGATCGCTTCACAACGCACCATCCACCGAGACTGCAGCCGTGACCGAACCTGAATACATCGAACCGCCGAGCCGCATCGCGCACCTGTTCACCGACGAGGAGGGCGAGGAACTGGCTGGTTTGATGATGTCGTTCGACGACGGCATGCTCGATTTCGGTGAGCTGGATGGCTTTCTCAGCGCGCTGGCGGTGGCGCCGCAGCCGAGCACACTGGATCGCTGGTGGCCGACCCTGCTGGGCCTGGAGCCCGATTGGGAAACCGACACCGATCCGGAGCGCGCGAAAGCGCTGATCGAGCGCTATTACGCCTTCGTCCAGGCGCGCGTCGCGCTGTCGCCGTTCGAACTCGGTCCGGATGCGGTGCCGCCACTGTGGAGCATGACCGATACCGACCACGACGACGAGGGCGAAGACACGTCATTCGACTTCGAGGACGACGACAACCACGACCCGTTCGTCATCGAGGGCGAAGTGGAAGGCCGCGGCACGCAGCTCGCAGCCGGCTACGAGAACCACGTCGAAACGGACGACGACGATGAGCTCGATGACGATGTCGACGAGATCGGCGAAGATGACGATGAATTCGACGACGAAGACGAAGATTTCGCCGACGACTTCGATGGCAGCTTCGCGGTCGCCGAGACCTGGCTCAGCGGTTTCCGTTATGCGCTGTCGCTGCAGTCCGACGAATGGCGCCGCGTGGTCGACGAAGATCCCGGACTGGCACGTTGGCTGAACGCACTCTGGCAGGCTGCCGACGAAGTGCGGGGTGATCATGGTCCGCTGGATTCGCTGCCCGGCATGGCGCCGACACCGGCGGCTCCGGAAGACGCCGGATTCCTCGCACTGGAATCGACGCTGCGGGCGCACAGTCGTGACGCCGACCCGGTACCGGACATGGACGAGGGTTACCTGGTCGGACTGATTCCGGCGCTGCTGCACCAGTTGTGGCGGCGCCATCGCGAGCAGGTCGGATCGGTGGTGGAGGCACTCGAGGCCGACATCGCAACCGGCATGGCCAATCGCCAGTTCGCGATTGCCGATGAGCTGGACGAGCTGCTGGAAAAACACGCGGTTCCGGCTGGCGGCATGAAGCTGGAACGCCTCGATGGCTTCTGGACCGCACAGCGCGCTGCGGCGCTGGACGTGTCGCCGTTCGAGAACCTGGTGCGCATCCTCGGCGCAGACAAGGTTTGGGACAATGCCGAAGGGGCGCGCGAAATGATGACCGCGCTATTCAACTACTGGCAGTCGATCGGCGAGCGCCTCGCGCGCAAGCCCGACCCGGAGGACCATCTGTGTTATCCGTACATCGATCTGCCGTTCGACCAGGAGCCTTCGGAGCAGCCCAATCGTCCGTATGGTCGTGACTTTGCGCAGGGCTTCCTGCTGGCGATCGAGGATTTTCCGCGCTCGACGAAACTGCTGTTGATGGATCCGGAGGCAAAACACTGGCTGGCGCCGATCGAAGCACTTGCCGCCGGGCACAGCCTGGAAAAGCGTGGCGCCCGGCTCGGCTTCGACGAACGCATGGCGTTGATCGCCGAACTTCCGGAATGCATCGCCGAACTCAGCGGTTTCTGGACTGCCGCCGGCGGTGCTGCGCCGCGCGAACCGCTACGCAAGCAGCCACTGCCCGGACGTAACGACCCGTGTCCGTGCGGCAGCGGCAAGAAGTACAAGAAATGCCATGGGGCACCGGAACGGCTGAACTGACCGATCGCCCGCGGCCGCGGGCGATCGGTCAGGTTGTTGGCTGCTGGCAGAGGTAGGTCACGGTGCCCGCAGGGCTACGTGACAACACGCCGCGAAAGTCACGTTGCCCGCAGGGCTACGTGACCTACGGAGCTGGCAAGCCACTGGGACGACGGCCCTGCAATCCTCAGCCGCCCTTCTGCTCCAGCCCACGCCGCTTCAGCAGCGGCTCGATCGCCGGTTCGCGGCCGGCGAACTCGACGTATTGGTCCATCTGCGGCTTGGTGTCGCCGCGCGACAGCACGAGGTCGCGGAAGCGCGCGCCGTTTTCCGGCTTGAGGCCACCGTTGGCTTCGAACCAGGCGTTGGCGTCGGCGTCCAGCACTTCCGACCACAGGTAGCTGTAGTAACCGGCGCCGTAGCCGCCCGGCCAGATGTGCATGAAGTAGGTGCTGCGGTAGCGCGGCGGCACCGGCGCGAAGTCGACGCCGTACTTGGCCAGCGTGGCCTTTTCGAAGTCCTGCGCATTGGCGATCGAGGCATTCGCAGGCTGCAGATGCCATTCGAGGTCGAGCAGCGAGGCCGCGATGTACTCAACGGTCGCGAAACCCTGGTTGAACTTGCTGGCGTTTTCGATCTTCTGGATCAGTTGTTCCGGGATCGGCTCGCCGGTCTGATAGTGTCTGGCGTAGTTGCGCAGCACGATCGGATGCAGGGTCCAGTTCTCGTTCCACTGCGACGGAAACTCGACGAAGTCGCGCGGCACGCTGGTGCCGGTCAGCAGCGGGTAGCGCACATTCGACAGCAGGCCGTGCAGCGCGTGTCCGAACTCGTGGAACAGCGTGTTGGTGTCATCGAAGCTGAGCAAGGTCGGCTCGCCGGCCGGCGGCTTGGGCACGTTCAGCACGTTCAAGACCACCGGTTTGGTGCCGAGCAGGCCGGCCTGGTCGACGAAGCTGTCCATCCAGGCGCCACCGCGCTTGCTCGAGCGCGCGTAGAAATCGGCGTAGTACAGGCCGAGCGTCGAGCCATCGGCATTGAAGATCTCGAACACGCGCACATCCGGGTGGTAGACCGGGATGTCCTTGCGCTCTTTCGCGCTGATGCCGAACAACTGGTTGGCGGCGAAGAACACGCCGTCGTTGAGTACGCGTTCGAGCTCGAAATAGGGGCGCACGGCGGAGTCGTCGAGGTCGAACTCGGCCTTGCGCACCTTTTCGGCGTAGTAGGCCCAGTCCCACGGCTCCAGTCGGAAGCCGCCCTTCTCGGAGTCGATCATCGCCTGCAGCTTGGTTGCTTCGGCTTCTGCGTTGGCTCGCGCCGCCGGCACCAGACCGGTCAACATGTCGAGCACCCGTTGCGGCGTCTGCGCCATCTGCGCTTCCAGAGTGAACGCGGCATGATTGGCCGATCCCATCAGTTCGGCGCGCTCGGCGCGCAGCTTCGCGATCTCGACGATCAATGCGTTGTTGTCTTCGGCATTGCCCTGGTTGCCGCGCATCGAGGCGGCCTTGAACAGGCGCTCGCGCACACTGCGGTTGGTGAGGTAGGTCAGCGCCGGCTGTCCGGTCGGCAACTGCAGCGCAATCACCCACTTGCCTTCGAGGCCGCGTTCCTTCGCGGTTTCGGCGGCGGCGGCGATGTCGCCGGGCGACAGCCCATCGAGCTCGGCTTCGCTGTCGACGACCAGCGCGCTGGCATTGGTGTCCTTCATCAACTGCTCGGAGAAACGCGTCTGCAGCGTCGACAGTTGCTCGTTCAGTGCGCGCAGCCGGTCCTTCTCGGCGTCGCCAAGGGTGGCGCCGCCGCGCACGAAATTCTGGTTGTAGCGTTCGATCAGGCGCGTCGATTCGGCATCCAGACCGAGCGTTTCGCGGCTGTCGTAAAGCGCCTTGACGCGCGCATACAACGCCGCATCGAGGTAGATCGCATCCTGGTGCTGCGCCAGTTTCGGCGCAACCTCGGACTGCACCTTCTGGATCGCTTCGTTGGTGGTCGATTCGGTCAGATTGAAGAACACCTTGGCGACCCGGTAGAGCACCGCGCCCGAGCGCTCCATTGCTTCAATGGTGTTGCTGAAGGTGGCTGGCTCCGGATTGGCGGCGATGGCGTCGATTTCGGCGCGATGCTGCTGCATGCCCTGCTCGAACGCCGGCAGGTAGTGTTCGTCCTTGATCAGGTCGAAATGCGGCGCCTGGAACGGCAGCGTGCTCTGCACCAGGAAGGGATTCGCCACAGCCGCCGGCGGCGCCGGCGCTGCGGCAGTGGCGGCAGCATCTTTGGGAGCCATGGTGGTATCCGAGGCAGGTTCAGAGCAGGCGGCGAGGGCGCTGACGATCAGCGCAGCGAGCAGGGTTTTGCGCATGGGCAATGGCGACCGGCAAAAGGAAGGTCGCGGATGCTAGCGCGCTGCGCTGCGCGGCGCTTGTGCCTCACGAGCATCAAGTAGTGAGTAGTCAGTAGTGAGTAACAACCGGCGGAGGCGGAGTTTTATCTCTTTGCAGGAGCGAGCTGGCGCGCGATTGGCATGTCGTCTCGCGAGACCGATAGCGCCCAAGGACGCTTCTGCAAGGTCCCGCGAGCTTTCACGCAACCCCGGCCCGCTATGCTCCGCTCGCCCATTGGCCTCGTCCGCGCCAGGGTTTACTCACCACTCACCACTCACTATTCACCAAAGAGATGACCGACCTCCTCCTAGTCCGCCACGGCCAGGCCGGCGCCACGCCGGAGAACTACGACGAACTGTCGCCGTTGGGCCACCAGCAGGCGCGACAGTTGGGACAGTGGCTGCTGTCGCATCAGCGCGACTTCGCCACCCTGGCGGTCGGCCGCATGCGGCGCCAGCGCGAGACCATCGAGGGCATCTGCGACGTGTTTGCCCAGGCTGGACGGCCGTTGCCGGTGATCGAGGCGCTGCCCGGGCTCGACGAATATCGCTTCGTCGACATGCTGCAGGCGTTCGCTGCCGACCATCCGCAGCATGCGGAACTGGCAGCCGTGCGCGCATGCCCGACCGACCGGCGCTTGTGGGTCGCACTGCTGCGCACCACGCTTTGTGCGTGGACCGGCGGTACGCTGACGGCGGTGCCGGAGTCCTACGCGGACTTCCAGCGGCGTACCCGAGCAGCCCTGGTCGAGATCGAGCGCAAGCTGGCGCAAGGCCCGGTGCTGGCGGTCAGCTCCGCCGGGGTGATGGCGCAGGTCGCCCAGCAGGTACTTGGCTTCGACGATGCCACCTTCATCGACGTCAACCTGAGCTTCCAGAACACCGCGTTGTGCGAATACCGACTGACCCGCGTCGGGCTCAGGCTCGCGAGCCTGAATGCATTGCCGCACCTGGCGGCGCCCGAGCTGCGCGAGATGGTGACCATGGTTTGAGGCCGGCGAATCGTGGGGTGAATCCGCCGAAGGCGAATCCACCGGGGATTGCTGCGTGGCCGACGGCTGAATTCCCGCTGTGCGGGGGTTCAGTTCTACGTCGACTGTTTTTTGTCCGCAAAGGACGCAAAGGACGCAAAGAAAGCAGCAGGCAGGCTTTGCGCAGAAGCTCGCTTTCTCCTGCCACATCAGCTGCAGGCTTTGCTCTCCTTTGCGTCCTTTGCCGCGCGCTGGGCGGATCGCGATAGAGTGAAAAGCTCGCGGAACAAGCCCGCTCCCACGGAAGGCCGAGGTCAATCGCTGCGCAGCGCCGCGATCGGATCCAGTTCTGCCGCCTGGCGCGCCGGATAAACGCCGAACGCCAGTCCCACGGCGGCGCAGATCGCCGCCGACAGCAGCACCGGCACTGGCGCCCACGCCACCGGCCAGCCGGCAAGTGCGGCGATGAGGTAAGCGAGCACGCCGCCGAACAGCAGGCCGAGGCCGGCGCCGATGGTGCAGATCAGTGCGGTCTCGCGCAGGAACTGCTGCACGATGTCGCTACGGCGGGCGCCGATGGCGCGCATCAGGCCGATCTCGCGGCGTCTTTCGAGCACGTTGGCGAGCATGATGTTCATGATGCCGATGCCGCCGACCAGCAGGCTGACCGCGGCGATCGCCGCCATCACGAAGCGGAAGATGCGCTGCGTCTGCTGGTGCTGGCGATACAACTGCGCCGGCACGATCAGGCTGTAGTCGTCGACACCGCCGTGGCGCTGGTCGAGCACCGCGGACAGCACCTTCGATGCCGCGACAATGCCCTCCGGATCCGCGAGGCGCAGCCAGAAGCGGTCGATCTCGTCCTCCATTGGCAGGAAGCGCAGGCGCAGGCGCGCGCTGGCGAGCGGGATGAACACCCGGTTCGCCTCCAAACCCAGCTGGACCCCCTCGAACTGGTCCTTGGCGAGGTCGCGATCGGCGAGCACGCCGACCACCTCGAACCAGGCGTGGTTGATCTTCACCGGCTGGCCGATCGGATCGGTCTCGCCGAACAGCGTGCGCGCCGCCTGGTAACCAAGCACGGCGACCGCGGCCAATCCGGTTTCGTCGTCGGCGTTGAGCGCGCGTCCACTGGCCAGCTTCAGACTCGAGAGTTCGAAGAAGCCTGCGTCGACCGCGCTTGCCTGCACATCGCCGCCGCCGTGATCGCTGTACACCTGGTGCGAACGGATCTCCTTTTCGGCGGCGACCTCGACGGCGCCTGGACCACCGACAGCGCCGCCTGCGCATCGGCGCGGGTCAGGCCGAGGCTGCGCAGGCGGATTTCCTTGAGCGATTCGCTGTCCTGCGGCTTGGCGCGCACGATCAGGTTCTTCAGGCCGAGTTCCTCGACCAGTGCCAGCGCTTCCAGCCGCGAGCCTTCGCCGACGCCCTGCATGGCGACGATCGCGCCGACACCAAAGATCAATCCGAGCAGCGTCAGCCCGGTGCGCAGCTTGCGCCGCCACAACTCGGCCAGCGCCTCGCGCCAGATATGGCCCATGCCGACGTCGCTCATGGTCGCACCGGCGCTGCCGGCGTGAGGATGATGGCATCCCCCGGCTGCAGTCCTTCGACCACCTCGGTGCGCGCCAGCCCGCGTTCGCCCAGCGTGACCGGGCGCAACTCGCGCTCGCCGTCGCGCCAGAGTTCGACGCGCGTTGCGCCGTCGGCGGAAACGATCGCGATATTCGGCACCGACAGCCCGGCGTCGACGCGCAATGCATAAACGCGCACGGCCAGCGTCTGGCCGGGCACCAAGCCCAGCCGCGCCACGTCCTCCGGCGTGACCGCCGCCTTCATGCGTACGTACTTGACCGGATTGCCGCGGCTGATTGCTTGCGCTGCGGTGGCCACCCAACTCAGCTTCGCAGTCACGCGCGGTTCGTTGCGACCGGCCGGTGTCAACTCCAGTTCGGCGCCAACTTTCACGCCCGCGGCATCCAGTTGGGTCAGCGCGAACTGCACTTCCATTGCGCTCTCATCCGGCAGGCTGCCCAGTTCCTGGGTGGCCCACAGCGTGGAGCCGATGCGCGGCTTTTCGCCGGACCAGTCTGCACTCAGCATCAGCAATCCGGCGTGCGGCGCCACCAGTTCCAGCGCCTTCAGATCCTCCTCGCGCACCTTGGCGGTCAGCGCGTGGGTCTGCTTCTGGCTGTCCAGCACCGCCAATTCGGCGCCGCCGCGCTCGCCGGTCTGGTTCTTTTTCCAGCCGAGGAAATCCTGCTTGTCGCCGAGGAATTCTCGATCCTGGATCGCATCCAGCAACTCGTTGCGTGCGATCGCCAGTTGTTCGGCCGAGGCATAACGTTCGGCGATCGACAGATCGGTGTCGACCTGCGACAGCTCGGCGTCGATGCGCGCCTCGCTGCCGCCGAGTTCCGCTTCCTTGGCGGCGCGCATCAACTGGGTGCGCAGCAACTGCACGCGCGCCTGTTCCAGGTCCACCTCGCTGCGCTGCGCCGAGAAGCGTGCGACCACTTCGCCGGCCTTGACCGGCGTGCCTTCGGGCAACATCCAGATCAACTGCCGCTGGGCAAAATTGGTCCCCGGCACGGTCAGCGGTGTCGCTTTCGAAGAGCGCAACTCGCCGAGTGCGTCGATGCGCAGTTCCAGCGCCTGCGCGCGCACCACTTCCAGCGGTGGGGCCTCGTCGGGTGCCTCGGAGCAGGCGACGGCGAGCACCGCCAGCAGCGCGACCACGCAGCGAACGCAGGGTGAAAGCCGCGCAGCGGATTCCACCGGCAGAGCCCGCTCCCACTGGGTGCTCGTATTGCGATCGATCACGCCTGCCTCTCCCGAACCAGTTCCACCCGCACCGGTTGGCCCGGCTTGAGCCGCGTGCCCTCGGGAATTGCATCGAACTCGATCTCGACGTCGATCACCGGCACCGGTTTCACCCGCGAGCGCGAGCGCACCACGCGGCCGATGCCGACCACCCGGCCGTGCAGCGTCGGCGCCGCGCCACCATCCACTTCGATGCGCGCGGCCTGCCCCTGACTCACCTGGGCGATCTGGCGCTCGGGGACCTGCATGCGTACGGCGAGGCGCTGCATGTCGGGAATCTGCGCAATCGACTGGCCGCGGAAGATCTGGTCGCCGACGTCGAACTTCTCGCCCTGCCAGTTCGACAGGTGCAGCATCACGCCGGGTCGCGGCGCCTTGACGTTGAGCTTGTCGAGGCCGGCGCTGATCTCGCGCACCTGGGCGTCGAGATCGGCCATTTCGGCGTCGATCTGCGCCGCCTCGGCGCGACGCTGCTGCGCCGCCAGTCGTTCGCGGCGCTCGACCAGTTCGGTCTCGATTTCCGCCAGTTTGCGTTCGGCGACCAGTTTTTTGTAATCGATCGCCCCGATCAGGTCGGCTGGCTGCGTCGCCTTGCGTTGCGCCTTGGTCAGTTTCGCCCGCTGCTCGGCGCTGGCAATCGCCTCGGCGCGCGCGCGCTCGGCGTGCTCCAGCGCCAGTTTTTGCCGCAACGACTGTTTTTCGTTCAGGGCGCTGCGCTTCTCGTTCAACTGCCGCGTCAGTTCGTTGCCGTCGAAGGCGGCGACGACCTGGCCAGCGCTGACCGTGGTGCCGTCGGGGATCAGTTGCGTCAGCGACAGCATCCAGATATCGCCCACTTCAGGCGGTGTGATCGCACTGGAATCGCGCGCGATGATCTCGCCTTCGAGGCGCCTGGTGGCGGCGGCCGCGGATAGCGGCAACCCGCCGGCCCCGCTACCGCCGGCAAGCGCGATGCGTGCGCTGCTGCCGGGGCGCAGCACCGCGCGGGCGGCGGCATCCAGCTCGACCGCGATCTCGAACTCGAAATAACGACCCTCGCCCCATTCGGCCTTGCTGGTCGGCGCGCCGCCGAGCCAGCTGATGCGCGCCGGGTAGCTGCTGCCGGCGATGGCATCGAAGGCGACAGTGACGGCCTGGTCCACCTCGAGCCCCGGCCGATCCACCTCGAGCACCCATGCGCGCACGCCAAGACTGGCGCTGTCCTCGGGGTCGACGATCTCGCCCACTCGATTGCCCGGATGCGACTGCGAGCCTTCGTCGAAGCGATTGCCGCGCCAGGGGTCGAAGCCGTGCACGACAATGCCGTCGCGCTCGGCGCGCAGTTCGGCCGCTTCCAGCTCGGTCTGCCAGAATTCGATCTGCGTGGTCAGCTGGCCCTGTTCCAGTCGCGCATCCTCGCGACGCCGCGTTACCGCAGTCTCGGCGGCTTGCCAATCGCCGCGCTTGACTTGCAGGTCGCTGCGCGCGCGCAACTGCTCGCCCTGGTACCGGTCGTGGTCGAGCGCCGACAGGAAGTCCTTCGGGATGCCGGCATCCAGGTCCGCCTTCTCCAGCGCCAGTTCCGCATTACGCAACGCGCGTTCGGCGTCCACCGCCTTGACCATCAACTCGGCAACTTCCTTGTCGGCGCGCGCCTGCGCCTGCAGCAGTTGCGAGCGGAAGTTGCGGATGCTGGTGGCGGCGGCCGCGCCGTCGATGCGCAGCACGACGTCGCCCTTGCGCACCATTTCGCCATCGGCCACGTAACTGCGCAGCACCACCGGTGAGCTCTGCGACGGCGGCGTGCGCAGGATCTGCGAGCCGAGCGAGTAGACCTCGCCGCTGATCAGCAGCGGCGCGGCCGGCGCCGAGGCGGTCGCCGCGCCGAGCAGCAGCCACAGCAGCAAGCGCAGATCAATCACGGCGGTCATCGCCTTCGACACGTCCATCGCGCAGCCGCACATGGCGCGGCGCGCGCGCGGCGACATCGGCGTCATGGGTGACCAGCACGATGGTCTGTCCCTCGGCATGCAATTCCTCGATCAATCCCAACACGTCGGCTGCACTCTTCGAATCGAGGTTGCCGGTAGGCTCGTCGGCCAGCAGCAAACGAGGTTGGCGCACCAGGGCCCGCGCGATCGCCGCGCGCTGCTGCTGGCCGCCGGAGAGTTCATTCGGACGATGATCGAGCCGGTCGCTCAGGCCAACCCGCTGCAGCAGCGCGCGCGCACGAGCGGGAGCGCCAGGATCCGGCTCGTGCGCGTAACGCAGCGGCAGCAGCACGTTCTCCAGAACATTCAGCCGCGGCAGCAGGAAGAAGCTCTGGAACACGAAACCGATCTTGCGGCTGCGCAACGCGCTGACGCGCTCGTCGTCGAGCGCCGCCACCGCCTCGCCATCGAGGCGGTACTCGCCGGAGCTCGGCTTGTCGAGGCAACCGAGCAGATTCAACAGGCTCGACTTGCCTGAACCCGATGGCCCGGTGATGGCGACGAACTCGCCGGCAGCGACGTCGAGATCGACGCCCGCCAGCGCGCGCACCTCAGTGCCGCCCATGCGATAGCTGCGGGTAATGGCGGACAGTTCGATCATCGATTGGGCTGCGGGGCCAGGTCGCATTCAGAGTAGGCGGAGACGTCGAAGTTCCCCGTTGCATAGCCGCAAATCGCGGCAGAAATTACAGCGGCGCGCGCCGCTTCGCGTTGCTCTCATCGAACGTGCTGTAAGCCGTTGATTCTCATGTTGAATCGGATTTGTTCCGCGAGCGCTTTCGCGGGATGAACCCGCTCCCACAGTTTCGATGTGCGACGAGGCGCACCGCCAGGGGCGACCGGGACTCTCGCCAAACATAACGCAAGTGCCTGAAAGAAAATCTCTTTCGCAAAGGACGCAAGGAACGCAAAGGAAAGCAAGGCCTGCAGAACATCAACACCTTGGTTCTTGGCTCTCTTTGCGTCCTTTGCGTCCTTTGCGGACAAAAAAGGCAGTCCGCATGGTCGCCGCCAGTTCGATGCGCGAACAAGCGCACCGACAGCGGCGACCGGGACTGTCGCCCAACATGCCGCACCGCCAGCGGCAACCCCTCACAGATGCCGTCGCGCCGTCGGCACCACGCGCGCCAGCAGGGCTATGAAACGCCGGCTCCAGCTGGAGGTGGGCTCGCGCGTCTGCCGCCGCGGCTGGCCGTCCTGCAGGTCGTACCAGACCACGCGCCCGCCGCGCCCGCCCTCGAGCGCAAGCCGGAAGCTGTGTTCGCCGCCGAGGCTGGCCTCGTAGCCCTTGCGCACCTGCGCGGCGAAGCGCGCGTCGCCGACGAACACGCCCATTTCGGTGTTGATCCAGGTCGAGCGCGGATCGAGGTTGAACGAGCCGACGAAGGCGACGTGCCCGTCGACGATCACCGCCTTGGTGTGCAGCGAGGCGCGCGAGGAGCCGCGCAACGCCGGTTCCAGGTGCAGCCGCGACGAGCGTTTCAGCTCGTTGATCTCGATGCCGGCGCGCAGCAGGCGCAGGCGGTAGTGCGCGTAGCCGCCGTGCACGGCGGGGATGTCGGTGGCGTTCGCCGAATTGGTCAGCACGCGCACGCGCACGCCGCGTTCCTTCAGTCCGCGCAGCCAGGCGACGCCGTCCTTGCCGGGCACGAAGTAGGGCGAGATCAGCACGACTTCGCGCTCGGCGCGATCGATCGCGGCGCGCAGGTCGGCGGCGACGCCGATCAGCCGGTCCTGGCGCTGCCGCCATTTGTCGGGCGGGTCGCCGACCACCTGCACGCCGGCGCCGACGTAGCGGCCACTCGCGCTGCGGATCTCGGCATCCGCCGCGGCGGGCGCCAGCAGCGGCTCGAACTCGGGCAGCGCCAGCGCTTGCGCGCGCTCCTCCTCGAGCGCGCGTTGCGCGGCCGCCAGCGTCGGCACTGCCTGTTTCGACGGGATCGCCGCCAGCGGAACCACGATCGGTGAATTCCAGTAGGCGTCGAAGATGGCGCCGACCTCGGTCGCCGCGACGCCGGTCAGCAGCACGCCGAGATCGCGGAAGTCGAAGCCCTCGTGCAGGCCGAAGTAAGCATCGCCGATGTTGCGGCCGCCGAGCAGCGCCACCCGGCCATCGGCGATCCACGCCTTGTTGTGCATGCGATGGTTCAGGCGGAAGCCGCTGAACACGAACTCGAACACCGCCGCGGTCGCCGAATCGCGCGTTCGATACGGGTGATAGATGCGCAGCTCCACGGACTCGTGCTGGTCGAGCGCGGCGAGTTCCACTGGCAGCTTGCGCGCGTACATGTCGTCCACCAGCACGCGCACGCGCACGCCGCGATCGGCCGCGCGCAACAGCTCGCAGGCGAGCAGGCGGCCGCTGACATCGTCCAGCCACATGTAGTACATCGAATCCAGGCTGCGCGTAGCCAGTTGCGCGGCGTGCAACTGCAGGGCCAGCGCGTCGGTGTTGGATTCGATCAGGCGGTAGCTGGATTCGCCGGGACGCAGGTCGATCGCAGCGACACTGTCGGCGATGCTTCCGGCGCTCGCCGGCGGCAGCGACGCCTCGTGCACGCGTGCTCCGCGCCACTCGACCGGTGCGCAGCCGGCCAGCGCCAGCATCGCCGTCAGCAACAGCGCCATGGCGGCGCCATCCTGTGACCATGGTCTCATCGAGGATCCCGGCAGGCGCATCCAGAGCATGATTCTCCCGCCACAAGGCCGAATTCCGGGTGAATACGCTTCGCCATGCCCGGCGGCAACCGCATTCCGCACCTCGTCTGGAACGAGGCCCAGACGGCGCACCGCTCGTGCAAGCCGAGTTGACCGGAACTCGCGCGAAAAGGGGCAGGGACCAGGGAGCCGAGCCTCGCGACCGAGGTCGGACCAAGGCGCGAACCGGGCTCTCTGCCCTTGCCGCTGGTTCCACACGCGAATCCGAGCAACAGCCTGGCGCGACGGGGGCTGCCAACGCCCCGCATTGCGAGTTTTGACAACTCGCCGCGCGCCGGGCTACCATGCCGCTCTTTTCTTCGACCGATCCTTGGAGTTTGCGATGAAGCGCACTTTCCAGCCGAGCAAGCTCAAGCGTGCTCGCACCCACGGCTTCCGCGCGCGGATGGCCACTCCCAGCGGCCGCGCCATCCTGAATGCCCGCCGCGCCAAGGGCCGCAAGCATCTGATTCCGTAAAACGCGGGTGATGCCGGGAGCGCGCTTTCCGCGTCGGGCCCGGCTGCTGCTGCCGCGCGAGTTCGATTCGGTGTTCCAGAGCGGTCGGCGTGAGCGCGGCCGCTTTTTCGTTTGTGTCGTGGCCGTTGGTGCCTGCGAGAGTGCGCGCATCGGGTTCGCGGTCGGCAAGAAGCATTTGCCGGCAGCGCACGATCGCAACCTGGTCAAGCGTTTGGCGCGCGAGAGTTTCCGTCTGCGCCGCGAGCGCATGCCGGCCGTCGATCTCGTATTGTCGCCCGGTCGCGAAGTCAGTCGCGGAGATCGCGCGACCTTGCGCCGCGATCTCGACGCCCTGTTCGATCGCGTGATCGCAACCGCGACGTCCCATTCCGCATCCGTTCGCACGCCGGCGCCAGCAGGCGGCGAGGAGAGCCATCGATGAGCAATATGCGTCTGTTCCTGCTGCTGGGCCTGGCATTGGTCGGCTTGCAGTTGTGGTCGGCATGGCAGGCTGACTACGGTCCGCGGCCGGAGAGTGCAGCGAGCGCGGAATCGGGTGCACCGCCCGCGACCGGCGATGCGGTCCCGCTGGCGGACGTATCGGCGCCGGGCGGCGAGGTGCCGGACGCGCCCAGTGAGACGCCGGCCACGCCGGAGGCCAGCGAGGAACCGGTCGCTACGGTAACGACAAGCGACGATCGTCGCATCATCATCAGCAGCGATGTGCTGCGTCTGACCGTCTCCACCCGCGGCGCCGAAATCCGTCAGGCTGAGCTGGTCAGTTACCCGGTGAGCCTGGAACGCAAGGATGTTCCGGTCAAGCTGCTCAATGAGGACACCCAGCGCTATTTCGTCTCGCAGACGGGCCTCGTGGCCAAGGACCTGCCGGCGCCGGATCACACTGCGATGTACGCTGTCGAGGGCGACAGTTTTGCTTTGGCGAACGGCAGCGACTTCATCGAGGTGCCGCTGACCTGGACCGATCCGTCGGGCGTTTCGGTGCGCAAGGTCATTCGCCTGGAGCGCGGCAACTTCGCCGTCGGCATCCGTCACGAGATCAGCAATCAGAGCGCAACGCCGTGGCGCGGCAGCCAGTACCGGCAGATGCAACGCGTGCCGCCACCGCGCCCATCGGCATTCGCGTTCAACGACCCGGAGCTGTACGCCTATGTCGGCGCCGCCATTTACAGCCCGGACGAAAAGTTCCAGAAGCTCGCCTTCGACGACTTTCTCGAAGAGCCCTATCGGCGCACCTTCGCCGGCGGCTGGTCGGCGATGCAGCAGCATTATTTTGTCGGTGCCTGGGTGCCCGATGCGACCGAGCAGACCAGCTACGAAACGGCGATCCTGCAGCCCAACGCGACGCTGCCGACGCGTTATCTGATGCGCCAGAAGTCGCCGCTGATCGAAGTGGCGCCGGGCGCAACGCAGAGCATCGGTGCGCGCCTGTACCTCGGCCCCAAGCTGCAGAACGAACTGCCGAAGGTGGCGCCGGGCCTGCAGTACACGGTCGACTACGGCATGGTGTCGTTCATCGCCCAGCCGCTGTTCTGGGTCCTGAACCAGATCCACAAGCTGGTCGGCAACTGGGGCGTCGCCATCATCCTGCTGACGCTGCTGGTCAAGCTGGCGTTTTATCGACTCTCCGAGTCGCAATACCGGTCGATGGCCAAGATGCGCAAGCTGCAGCCGCGCCTGGAGCAGCTCAAGGAGCGATTCGGCGACGACCGCCAGAAGATGGCGCAGGCGCAGATGGATCTGTTCAAGCAGGAGAAGGTCAATCCGATCGGCGGCTGCCTGCCGATCCTGCTGCAGTTGCCGGTGTTCTTCGCGCTGTACTGGGTGATCTTCGAGGCGGTGGAACTGCGCCAGGCGCCGTTCTTCCTGTGGATCCACGATCTGTCGTTGAAGGATCCGATGTACATCCTGCCCGTGCTCAACGTCGCGGTGATGTGGTACACGCAAAAGCTCTCGCCGACGCCGGGCATGGATCCGGTGCAGAAGAAGGTGTTGCAGACCATGCCGCTGATCTTCGGCGTGATGTTCGCCTTCTTTCCGGCCGGCCTGGTGCTGTATTGGCTGTCGAACGGCCTGCTCGGCCTGATCCAGCAGGTGGTGATTACCAAGCGGATCGAGGCGGCGAAGTGATCAACGCCGGCCGTTGGCCGGCGTTAGTGTGATTCGTCGAAGGGCGTCTGGTGAAACGTGAAAGGTGAAACGTCAATTGGCGTGAGGCGAACGGACGCCGCTCACAATTGACGTTTAACATTTCACTTTTCACCCTGCTTGCCGCAAGGCGCGAAATGACCGCAAGTCCCGCCCCCGCGGCCCCCACCACCGACACCATCGCCGCGATCGCCACGCCCGCCGGGCGTGGCGGCATCGGCGTGATCCGCGTGTCCGGGCCGTTGGCGCTGAACATCGCCGAGCACTTCCTTGGCCGCATTCCGAAGCCGCGCCTGGCCCATCGCTGCCGCTTTCGCGACGCCGGCGGCAAGCTCATCGACGACGGCCTGTTGATTGGCTTTCCGGCGCCGCGCTCGTTCACCGGCGAGGACGTCATCGAGCTGCAGGCGCACGGATCGCCCGTGCTGCTCGCGGTGTTGTTGCGCCGCTGCGTCGAACTCGGCGCGCGCCTTGCGCGACCCGGCGAGTTCAGCGAGCGCGCCTTTCTCAACGACAAGCTCGACCTGGCGCAAGCCGAGGCGGTCGCCGACCTGATTGCTGCCGGCTCGGAGGCCGCGGCTCGCGCCGCCCTGCGCTCGCTCGATGGCGAGTTCAGTCGCCGCGTCGATGCGCTGTCGCGGCAGTTGATCGAATTGCGCGTCTATATAGAGGCGGCGATCGACTTCCCCGAAGAGGAGATCGATTTCCTGCGCACCGACGAGGTGCGCTCGCGCTTCGCGACCATCGAAATGACGCTGCACGAACTGCTGGATGGTGCCCGCCGCGGCCAGCGCCTGCGCGACGGCCTGCATGTGGTCATCCTCGGCGCGCCCAACGTCGGCAAGTCGAGCCTGCTGAACGCGCTCGCCGGGCACGATCGCGCCATCGTCACCGCGATTCCCGGCACCACCCGCGACGTGCTGCGCGAGCCGATCGACGTCGACGGCCTGCCGCTGACCATCGTCGATACCGCGGGGCTGCGCGACACCCACGACGAGATCGAGCGCGAGGGCATCGCGCGCGCATCCCGCGAGGCAGGTCGCGCGGATCTGGTGTTGTGGGTGGTGGATGGGCGCGACCCGGGTCGCGGGTCCCGGGTCGCGGGTCCGGTGCTGCATGTTCACAACAAACTCGACCTTAGCGGCGGTGAGCCACGCATCGAGCGCCGCGATGATGGAACCCACGTCCACCTCTCGGCGAAGACCGGCGTCGGCATCGATCTGCTGCGCCGCGCCTTGCTCGAACACGCCGGACTCGGTGAGGGCAGCAGCGGCGACTTCAGCGCTCGCTCCCGCCATGTCGATGCGCTGGAACGCTGCAGAGAACAACTCGCCAGCGCGCGTTTTCACGCGCTCGATCTCGGCCAGGGCGAACTCGCCGCCGAAGACCTGCGCCTCGCCCACGACGCCCTCGGCGAAATCGTTGGCCGCTTCCGCGCCGACGACCTGCTCGGCGCGATCTTCAGTTCGTTCTGCATCGGCAAGTAGCGGTCGGTGTGGGAGCGTCCTCGCGCTGCGAGCTTTGCAGTCGGAACGCGCGCGCCCCGCCCGTCTCCGCGTTGCGCTCGGCGCATTTCACAGGCTGCGTCGACCGTGTCAGCACACGCGCCACACATTGCTTGTCGCATCATGCTTGCATGCGACGCGTCCGATGCCATCTGCGGGGAACATTTCTGGCGGCACTGCTTGCCGGCGCGCCACTGGGCGCCTGCCCGCTCAGCGCGGTCGACGTCATTCGCGCCGACAGCTTCGAGGCCTGCGCGCGCCCGTTGTCCAGCTTCAAGCGCATCAGCGAAGACCTGCTGATCCAGGGCACTGCGCCGACGGTGGTGCTGGCGCACAGCTTCACGCTGGCCGTCCCCACCCGCGTGCTGGCGATTGCCGACGGGCGCCATTTTCCGGTCGATGCGCCGGCCGCTGCGTTGCGCATCCGCTTCAACGGCGACGAATCGAGCACTTCGGTGTCGGTTACCGATTGGGGCTCGTCGCTGCGACCGGTGATGCACGGATTCAACGTCTTGGCGGACGCCTGGCTGGACGCCGGCACGCACACCGTGGATCTGGTCGCCAGCGCGCATCCGTCGCGACCCGGACGCTTTCGCATTGGTTCCGGCAGCGGGCTGTCGGTTCTGGTGCAGCCGTTGTCGCAGTTGCAGAGCCAGGCGCTGCCCGGTGCCAGCAGCAACATCAACGTGACCACCTACGCGCCGGCCCAGGGCATCGATGTCAATGAGGGCGATGCCGACCGTCCCTTGCTGCCCTTGCTGGCGCATGCGTTGCGCAATCCTGGTACGCGCACGCTCGACGTGATCACGCTGGCCGGCGGGCGCGCCTTTCATGCCTGCAACAGCGGTATCGACGATGGCCATGGCGATGCGCTGCTCGGTTTGGTGGCCGACGGCATTTGCCAGGACACCCACTCGGCGTCGTGGGCCGTCACCGATATCGACCCGGATGCTGAACTGCAAGCGCCGCTGATGCTGCATGGCGTGCAGCGCCTGTTGCCCGGGGAGCAGCGCAACCTGGCGCTGGTGGGTAGCGAACTCGCGTTCGGCAGCGACCAATCCATGTCGCCGAGTGGTGCCCACGAGAACGGCGTGTGCTGGGGCCTGGGCAGCGCGCGAATGCTGAGCGCCAGCGGCGGCGGTGTCGCCGGTGCCGCCAGCAGCGGCGTCAATCGTTTCTGTTCCACCTACTCCTGGCGTTGCGTCGCCACCACGATTGGCACGGCGGGCTGTCCGGCGTCCGCCAGCGATGTGGTGATCGCCAGTGCGTGGGTGCAGATTCCTGCCGGACACGACGGCATCGTGCTGTTCAACGCGCGTACCCGCATCCAGGCCGACAACGCAGACAGCCAGGCCACCGCGGTGCTCGGCATTCGGGTCGATGGCCAGCCGGTGGCAGCGATCGGCATGCAGCAACTCGCAGCCGGCGCCGCGCAAGCCAGTCGCACGCTGAGCGCCAGCTACCTGAGCGCGCCCGATGCGCCTGGCGGCAGGCTTGCGGTTGGCATGCACCTGGTCGAAGTCACGATCAACGTCAGTGGAAGCCGCCTGGCGCACCCCAGCGTGCCGACCGACCTGGCGCTGACCTGGTTCGATTGAGGGCCGCGGCGATCAGGCTGCGACCCATGGTCCAGCCGCGTGCGCGCCGGAGCCGCGCGACCAGAGCCAACTCGCGATCGCGACAATTTCTGACCGCTTTGTCGGAAATTTCCGACAGCGCGCTCGCGCCGGTCGGACTAGACTTGCCCCAATCGCACTACCGACGAGCCCCATGTTGATCGACTTCCGCATGATCGATGATCTGAGCCAGCGCCTCGGCGCCCTGTTGCCGCCGTCGGTCGGGGAGGCGCGCGCAGACTTGACGAAGAATTTCAGAAGCGCGCTGCAGGCTGGTCTGTCGCGGCTGGATCTGGTGACTCGCGAGGAGTTCGAAGTGCAGCGGCTGGTGCTGCGGCGGACTCGCGAGAAGCTCGAGGCACTGGAGCAGCGCCTGGCCGAAATGGAGCGCGCCGGCACGGCGAGCTGAAGGGCCAGTTCCTGGTTTCTGGTTCCTGGTTGTTGGCTGCCAAAGCCCGCTTCCTTGCGCCGTCGATTGCGCCGCGAACCCAAGCCAACAACCAACAACCGTCTTCCAGGGGGCGACCATGTCGCTGGCTGTGGTCTACACGCGCGCCGAAGAAGGCGTTCAGGCGCCGCTGGTGACCGTCGAGGTGCATCTCTCGGGTGGGCTGCCGGGCCTTGCCATCGTTGGTCTGCCCGAAGCCGAGGTGCGCGAGAGCCGCGATCGCGTGCGCGCGGCGCTGATCAATTCGGCCTTCGACGTGCCGCAGCAGAAGATGGTGGTCAATCTGGCGCCGGCCGATCTGCCGAAGGAGGGCGGGCGTTTCGATCTGCCGATCGCCATCGGTGTGCTGGCGGCTTCGCGACAAGTTCCAGCCGACGCCGTCGCACGCTACGAATTCATCGCCGAGCTGGCGCTGTCGGGCGAACTGCGCGGGGTGCGCGGCGCGCTGCCGGCGGTCTTGCGCGCGCTGGAGAACGGGCGCACGCCGATCGTGCCGCAAGCCAATGCAGTCGAGGCGGGATTGGTCGCCCGAGGTGCTGCGCTGTCGGCGCGCACGCTGCTCGAAGTCGCTGCGCATTTGCGCGGTCGCCACCAGTTGCCCGCCTGCCCGTCGCCGCCGGAGTCGGCGGCTGACCTCGGCTGCGTGCCCGACCTCGCTGACGTGCGTGGTCAGTTCGCTGCGCGCCGCGCGCTCGAAGTCGCCGCCGCCGGTGCCCACAACCTGTTGATGGTCGGCCCACCCGGCAGCGGCAAGACCATGCTTGCCAGCCGCCTGCCGGGCGTGCTGCCGCCGCTCGACGACGCCGAAGCGCTCGAGGTGGCCGCAGTGAACTCGATCACCGGCGCCGGCATCGATGCCGCACGCTGGCGTCTGCGCCCTTTCCGCGCACCGCATCACACGGCGTCGAGCGTCGCCCTGGCCGGTGGCGGGGGTCATCCGCGGCCGGGGGAGGTGTCGCTGGCTCACCACGGTGTCCTGTTTCTCGACGAGCTGACCGAGTGGAATCGCAGCGTTCTGGAAGTCCTGCGCGAGCCACTGGAATCCGCCCGCATCGTGATTTCGCGCGCTGCACGCCAGTGCGAGTTTCCGGCACGCTTTCAGCTGGTGGCGGCGATGAATCCGTGCCCGTGCGGTTACGCTGGCGATCCGTCCGGTCGTTGTCGATGCTCACCGGAACAAGTGTCGCGCTATCGCTCGCGGATATCGGGGCCGCTGCTCGATCGCATCGACATCCAGATCGAAGTGGCGCGCCAGCCGACCACGGCGCTGGCCAACCAGGCTGCGCCGGGCGAAGGCAGCGCGCCGGTTCGCGAACGCGTGATCGCCGCGCGCGAGCGACAACTGCAACGTGCCGGCAAACCGAATGCGCAGCTCGGCACCCGCGAAATGACGCGCGATTGTGAGCTCGCCCCCGGCGACCAGCGTCTGCTCGAACGCGCCATCGACAAACTCAATCTTTCGGCGCGCGCCTATCACCGCATCCTGCGACTGGCGCGCACCATTGCCGATCTGGCCGGTGTCGATGCCATCGATGGCCAGCACCTGACCGAGGCCATCGGCTATCGGCGAATGGAGCGCACCTGAGTTGTGAACGATTGCGATGCACCGGGCATCCGGCCACAATTGCAGGCTGAATGGCGCGGGGGTCGATCAATGTCCAGGCTGAAGATTGCGGCGAGCTGCCTTGCGCTGTTCGCGCCATTGGCGTCGGCGGCGCCGTTCGATCCGAACAACCTCGCCGTGCTGCGTATTGGCACCGGCGCCGCGGCCCTCAGCAGTGCCTGCACCGCAGTATTCATCGACGAGTACGATGTGTTTGGCACACTGCAGCAGTCGATCGCCCTGCCGACCGCAACGGTTGGCGATCAGCGGCGTTTCTGCCTCAGCGGAACGGCCACCAGCGAGGGCATGCTGACGCGATCAGCCGATGGCAGCGTGTTGCTGGTCGGTGGTTACGACGCTGCGCTCGGCACGGCCAGTGTCAGCTCGGCGGCCGGCATCCCGCGCGTGGTGGCGGTGATCCGTCAGGACGGAAGCATCGATACGAGCACGGTGTTTACCGACGGCTTCAGCACCAGCAATTTTCGTGGCGTGGCCAGTGACGACGGTACTCGGTTCTGGCTGTCCGGCACCGGGACCGGCGGCGGCGTTCGTTACATCGCTGCGCTCGGCGCCACCACCAGCGCCCTGGTGTCTTCGACGATCACCAATACGCGCGTCGTCGAGGTCTTCGAGGATGAATTTGGCCCGCGCCTGTACGTCAGTTCGCAAAGCGGCGCTTTTCGCCTGAGCAGCGTTGGCAGCGGCCTGCCGACCACCAGCGGACAGGCTCTGAGCAATCTGCCGGGTCTGCCAACGGCGACGACCTCGCCCTATCAGTACCTGTTGGCCGACTACGATTTCGGCGTCTCCGGTTTCGATGTGCTGTACGTCGCCAATGATGACGCCACGGGCGTACAGAAGTGGTCTTCCGTGGGCGGCACCTGGGTCAGCAACGGCAGCATCGGCGTCGCCGCCGACAGCTACCGTGGCATCGCCCAATACGCCGACAGCCTGTATGTCACCGGGCGCGCCAGTGGCGTCGGCGTGATCCGTAGAATCGACGATTTCACCGGCTATAACGGCGCCTTGTCGGGCACCGCGACGACGCTGGTCACGGCCTCCGCCAACCGCGTTTTCCAGGGCATCGCGTTGACGCCGGATCCGCCGCCGCCGCCCGCCGTCACCGTCGCCGACGTCTCGGTGGTCGAGGGCAATCCGCCCGGTACCACGACGATGACATTCACCGCGACCCTGGCGCAGGCGATCGCGGACGACTGCGATTTTTCGGTCGAAACCTTCGACTCCTCGCCGGATGCCACGGCGACGCCCAACGTCGACTACACGCCGATCAGTCTTGAACTCTCGATACCGGCGGGCGACACATCGGTCACCTTCGACGTGCCGATCATCCGCGATACCGATATCGAGGCCGACGAGGTGCTGGTGATCGATGTCTACGGCGAGCCGCAGGCGTGCGACATCTTCGGCATCGACACGGTGTTGGGCACCATCATCGACGATGACGCCGTCGGCCCGCCGGACATCAGCATCAACGACATCGCCTTGTTCGAGGGCGATGCCGGCAGCACGCAGGCGACCTTGACCGTCAGCCTCAGTGCACCGGCACCGGCCGGTGGCGTGACGGTCAACTATTCGACCGCCGACGGCAGCGCGTCGACGACGCTGACCGATTACACGGCCACCTCCGGTACGCTCACTTTCGTCGCCGGCGATGACAGCGAGACGATCACGGTTGACCTCACTGGCGACACCCACTTCGAAGCCGACGAAACCCTGTTCGTCAACCTGAGCGACGCCGTGGGTGGCAACCTCCTCGATGCCCAGGGCCAGATCACGATCCTGAATGACGATGACCTGCCAACGCTGACGATCGACTCGCCGAGCATCAACGAGGGCACGCCACCCGGCGCGACCACGCTGGTCTTCAGCGTGACCGCGTCGAACTCGCCGGCCCCCGGCGAGAGCATCAGCGTCGACTACGCGTCGAGCGGCGGCACGGCGGCGAGCGGCATCGATTTCACGGCGGTCGGCGGTACGCTGACGTTCACCCATGGCGGTGCGCTGACGCTGCCGATCAGCGTTCCGATCACGCGCGACAACGTCGACGAGGACGACGAGTCGTTCACCGTTGCGCTGAGCAACGCCAGCAATGCCGGGATCTACATCGGTGTCGGCGCCGGCACCATCATCGACGACGACACCGCGGTGGTGTCGATCGACAGCGTCACTCAGGCCGAGGGCGACAGCGGCACCAGCAGCTTCGGTTTCACCGTCTCGCTGAGCGTCCCGGCGGCCAGCGTCCGCGAGTTCGTGGTCCATACCAGCGATCTCACTGCCACCGCCGGCAGCGATTACGTCGGCATCCCCGTGGTGCCCGGACAGTTGGTGCAGTTCCCGCCACTCAACATCAGCCAGCCGGTGGTGGTGACCGTCAATGGCGATACCGATGTCGAACCGGATGAGAGCTTCGAGGTCCGGGTGTCGCCGGTTGCCGGAGCCATCGAGGGCGGCCCGCCGGTGCTGGCGACCGGTATCGGCACCATCCTCAATGACGACGTCCAGATCGATGTCGCCATCAACGACACCAGCGTTACCGAGGGTACCGGCGCCGGGACCACCACCGCGCTGTTCACGGTGAGCCTTTCGGCGCAGCCGCCGGCCGGGTCGCCGCTGACCGTCAACTATGCGACCGCGGGTGGAAGCGCCACTTCCGGCGTCGATTTCAGCGCGACCGCCGGCGCGCTGACCTTCAGCAATGGCGGCGCCCTGACGCAAACCGTCAGCGTGCCGATCACGCGCGACAACATCGACGAGAACGACGAGAGCTTCGTCGTCGACATCACGGCGCCGACCGCCAACGTCACCGACGCCCAGGGCGCGGGCACCATCCTCGACGACGACACCGCAATCGTGTCGGTGAGCAGTCCAAGCCAGAACGAGGGCAACAGCGGCCAGTCGCCGATGCTGTTCACCGTGTCATTGAGCACGCCGTCGGCGAGCACGCTGACTTATGTGGCGTTTACCGGCAATGGCACGGCGATCGCACCGGGCGACTACATCGCCATTCCGCCGTCGGCGACGCAAGTGACCTTCGTGCCGGGAGACGTCACGGAGTCGGTTGCCGTGCAGATCGTCGGCGACAACGTCGTCGAGCCTGACGAAACCCTGGTCCTCAACTTGTCCGATCAACTGCCGACGATCGAGGGCGGTCCGACGATCATCGCATTCGGCACCGGCACCATCGTCAACGACGACGTGCTGGTCGACGTCAGCATCAACGATGTCAGCGTTGTCGAAGGCACCGGCGCCGGCAGCAGCAACGCGGTGTTCACGGTAACGCTGTCGGCGCAACCCGCGCCCGGCGCTCCGGTCACCGTCAACTACGCGACCGCCGGCGGCAGCGCCACCTCGGGCACCGACTTCACCGCCACCAGTGGCGCGCTGACCTTCACCAATGGCGGCGCCCTGACGCAAACCATCAGTGTGCCGATCACGCGCGACAACATTGACGAGAACGACGAGGGCTTCGTCGTCGACATCTCGGCGCCGACGGCCAATGTGACCGACGCCCAGGGAGCCGGCACGATCCTCGACGACGACAACCCGCCGACGCCGTCGATCGCCAATGTGCAAGTGACCGAAGGCAATGCCGGCAGTGTCGCGGCGACGTTCACCGTCACGCTGAGCAACCCGTCGGCGTTCGCGATCAACTATCAGGCCAGTACCGCCGACGGCACCGCAGTGGCGCCCGGCGACTACCAGGCAATATCCGGAGGCAGCAATAACGTTGCCTTTGCGCCACTGCAGACCAGCCAGACGATCAGCGTCGATGTGCTGGGCGAATTGCTGGTAGAAGCCAACGAGAGCTTCGTGCTGGAATTGCGCTCAGCGGGCGCGCCGACGGTGCTGGCGAGCGCCAGCGGCACCATCAACAACGACGACAGCGCCACGCTGAGCATCGCTGGCAGCAGCGGCCCGGAGGGCAACGCCGGCCTCACGCCACGTCAGTTCACGGCAACCCTGTCCAATCCGGTGCAGGCCCAGGTGCAGGTCAGTTATGCCACCGCCGACGGCAGCGCGACGCTGGCCGACAACGACTACCAGGCCGTCAGCGGCACGCTCACCTTCCCCGGGTCGAGCACCACGCAGACGCTCGATGTGAACGTCGTCGGCGACATCGAGGTCGAGCCGGACCAGAGCTTCGTCGTCAACCTGAGCGGACTCAACGCGCCGGCGGGCGTGACTCTGGGCACCACGAGCGCCACCGGCACCATCGTCAACGACGACGCCACCAGCTTCAGCATCGCCGGCGCCAGCGTCACCGAAGGCAGCGGCAGCAACTCGACGCTGAGTTTCACGGTCAGCCTGTCGGCGCCTGCCAAGGATCCGGTCAGCGTCCAGTACACCACCGTCGACGGCAGCGCACTGGCCCCGGCCGACTACCTCGCCGCCAATGGCACCGTCACCTTCAATGGCGGCCAGACCACGCAAACCATTGCCGTGAGCGTGATCGGCGACAGCCTGGTCGAGCCCGACGAGACGCTGCAGGTGCAGCTCGGCAACCCGATTGGCGGCAGCATTGCCAACGGCACGGCGACCGGCAGCATCATCAACGACGACTTCGCGGTGCTGTCGATCAACGACGTCACGCTGCCCGAGGGCAGCGGCAACGGCACCACGGCATTCGTGTTCGAGATCTGCAGCAGCAACCCGTCGACCATGCCGATCACGGTCAACTACCAGACCGGCAACGGCAGTGCGCAAGCGCCGACCGACTACCTGTTCGCCAGTGGAACCGCAACCATTCCCGCGCTGGCGACCTGCGTGACGGTGAGCGTGACGGTGATTGCCGACAACGTCGTTGAGCCCGACGAAACCTTCAGCGTGACCCTGTCGGATGCGCAGGGTGCGACCATCGGCGACCCGGTCGGTATCGGCACCATCCTCGGCGACGACGATCTAATCCCGGTACCGACGCTCGACCCGCGGTCACTGGCACTGCTGCTCGCGCTGATGCTGGCGATCGGGATGATCGGTATCGCGCGGCGGCACTGATTCAGCGCGACTGTGGGAGCGGGTTCACCCCGCGAGCTGTCTGCACGGCGGGGCGAAAAGCTCGCCTTACGCGCAGGCTCCCTCAGGTAGTGCGCCCTGGGGGAATCCCCGGCGCACTGCTTGGGTGCGCACCTTCGCGCGTCAAACAGTCAGCGACCATGGGGCCTGTTTTTGTCCGCAAAGGACGCAAAGGACGCAAAGAGAGCCAAGAATCAAGGTGTTGATGTACTGCTGGCTTTGCTTTCCATTGCGTCCTTTGCGGAAAAGCTTTTCTTTCAGATACTTGCGTTATGTTTGGCAAGAGCAGGTTCACGCCGGAGCTCTGGCACGGCGGGGCAAAGCTCGCCGGGCAATCCGACTGCCACCGGCGAGCCTTAGTGAACCTCTGAGCAAGTCGTCATTGCGAGGAGCGAAGCGACGCGGCAATCCAGAAATGCTCTGAAAATCAAATGCCTGGATTGCTTCGCTGCGCTCGCAATGACGAGTCGCGGGACTTGTTCAGAGGGTCCTTAGCGCGTCAGGTATTTGATGACGAAATCCGCGAGCCGCTTGTACGGCGGCTTGAGCAGCGAGAACGACGACCAGCGCGCCTGGTAGAACACGGGCTTCTGCTTGGAGAAGGTCAGGAAGCCGTGGTGGCCATGGTAGTGGCCGATGCCGCTCGGGCCGATGCCGCCGAAGGGCAGCGCCGACTGCGCGATATGCAGCACGCAATCGTTGATGGTGACACCACCGGCGATGGTGCGGTCCAGCACCTGCTCGACGCGGCTGCCGTCGAGGTCGAAGTGATACAGCGCCAACGGTCGGTCGCGCGCGTTGACATAGGCGATCGCCTCGTCCAGATGCTTGTACGGCAGGATCGGCAGGATCGGCCCGAATATCTCCTCACGCATCAAGCGCGAATCGTCGTGGGCGCCCAGCACCAGCGTCGGCGCCATCACCCGCGTTTCCGGTGCCAGCGTCTCTTGCGCCGGATTGATTCGCATGACCTTGGCGCCGCCAGCCTCGGCTTCGGCCAGCAATCCCTGCAGCCGCGCGTACTGACGATCGCTGGCAACGCTGGTGTAGTCCGGCGTGGTCGCCAGCGACGGATAACGCTCGCGAATCTCACGCTCGAAGGCGGCGACCAGTTCGTCGACCTTCGATTCGTGGCACAGCACGTAGTCGGGCGCGATGCAGGTCTGGCCCGCATTCAGGAACTTGCCCGCAGTGAGTCGCGCGGCAGCGGTCGCGATCGGATAATCCGGCGCGATGATCGCCGGCGATTTGCCTCCCAGTTCCAGGGTCACCGGCGTCAGGTTCTTCGCCGCGGCCTGCATCACCAGCCGACCGACCTGGGTCGAGCCGGTGAAGAACAGATGGTCGAACGGCAGCGCCGAGAATTCCGCGGCCACTTCCGGGCCGCCCAGCACCACCGCCACGCGTTCCTCCGGGAATACTTCGCCGAGCAGCGCCTTCAGCAGATCCGAGGTCTTCGGCGTCAGCTCCGAGGGCTTGATCATCACGTGGTTGCCCGCCGCCAACGCCGCCGCCAACGGCATCAGCGCCAGGTTCACCGGATAGTTCCACGGTGAAATGATGCCGACCACACCGACCGGCTGATAACGGATCTGAGCGCTCGCCGGCAGGAAGTTGATATCCGGCAGCACCCGCCGTGGCTTCATCCAGCGCTTCAGCTTGCGCACCGCATGATCGATGTCGTGCAGCACCGTCATCACGTCGGAGATCAGCGTCTCGTGACGCGAACGCCGTCCGAAATCGGCAGCGATCGCGTTCACGATGTCTTCCTGACGCCGCTTGACCGCCGCGCGCAGGCGCTTCAGGTCGTCGATGCGTTGTGCGTAGTCGGGCACTCGCCGCGCATGCGCGATACGTTGGCGCTGCAGCAATGGAGTCAGCAGATCGGGAGTTGCGCCGTCCATCGGTTTACCCTCAAACGAGTTGCCCCGAGTATAGGCCTGCCCCACCGAGCCCCGGCTCGGCGGGCATTTCGCCCGCGTGGGTCCGAACCTTGTCCGGGACACCCTGGCCTTTGATTGTGTGGGTCCAGACTTTGTCTGGACGCCTTTCGGCACGCGAAGCGAGAAGCGTCCAGACAAGTCTGGACCCACCAAAGCATCGAGCACCCCCGCGTCGGTCCGAATCTTGTGCGTAGCCCTGGCCTTTGACTTTGTGGGTCCAGACTTGTCTGGACGCCTTTCGGCACACGAAGCGAGAAGCGTCCAGGCAAGGCTGGGCCCACCGAAGCTTCGAGCACACCCC
>CALEZI010000136.1 GCA_937928755.1 uncultured Rhodanobacteraceae bacterium
GAGCGTCCGGACAAGTCCGGACCCACAAAAGCGCGAAGCGTCCGGACAAGTCCGGACCCACAAAAGCGGGTGCGGAGCGTCGTTGGCTCTTCTCTTGCCCGGTGCCCGGTGCCCGGTGCCCCGTGCCCCGCTCAAACGGCAAAAGGCTCGCACCTTGCGAGGCCTTTGGTGGGTCCAGACTTGTCTGGACGCTTTTGGCCCAGACTTGCGAGGAGCGTCCGGACAAGTCCGGACCCACAAAAGCGGGTGCGGAGCGTCGCCGGCTCTTCTCTTGCCCGGTGCCCGGTGCCCCGTGCCCCGCTCAGACGGAAAAAGGCTCGCACCTTGCGAGGCCTTTGGTGGGTCCAGACTTGTCTGGACGCTTTTAGCCCAGACTTGCGAAGATCGTCCGGACAAGTCCGGACCCACAGAAGCGGGTGCGGAGCGTCGCTGGCTCTTTTCATCCCCGGTGCCGCTTGCCGCGTGCCGCGTGCCGCGCTACTGGCACTTGATCTGCGCGCAGTCGGGAAAACGCACACGCACCGTAGTGCCCTTGCCCGGCTCGCTCTCAAACTCGATCGGCCAGCGGAAACGGTCGGACAAGCGCTTGACGATGGTCAGGCCGACGCCGTGGCCGCCGCGGCGGCCGTGCTGCGCGCGGAAGAAGGGTTGAAAGATCTGCTTCAGGTCTTCGGCAGACATGCCGACGCCAGTGTCCTCGACGGTGACCATGCCAAGTTCGACGGTGACGCGGACGTGGCCAGCGTCCGTGTAGGCAACGGCGTTGCGGATCAGGTTGCCGATCAGGATCGCAACCACCTTCGACGGCGCGTGCAGGCAAAACTGGGCGCGCTCATCCAGTTCCAGCTTGACCGGCTTGTCCCCGAGCGAGGCCTCGGCGCGCTCGATTTCGTCGTGGACCACCGTGTTGACCGCGAAATCGTCTGCAGGCAAGGCGTTTTCGGCCTCCCGCGCCATCAGCAGGAAAGCCTCGATCAGCGCCTCCATATCGCGCGCCGCCTGCACGATGCGCTGCGCGTTGCGCATGCCGTAATCGTCGAGCTGGCCATCGCTGATCAGCACTTCGCTGGCCATCTTGATCACCGTCAGCGGCGTGCGCAGTTCGTGGCTGGCGTCGCGCGTGAAGTTGCGTTCGCGTTCGACGAACTC
Organism: uncultured Rhodanobacteraceae bacterium; assembly: GCA_937928755.1. Lineage (GTDB taxonomy): Bacteria > Pseudomonadota > Gammaproteobacteria > Xanthomonadales > SZUA-5 > JADKFD01. Next base: position 1,150 of record CALEZI010000136.1, read on the forward strand.
ACCGATGCGCTTGCCAAAGCCATAGATCGCCTCCGACAGGGACAGCGTTTCGCCCTCGATGTCGGCGGGCATCCGTTCCGGCGCCAGCGCGCTGAAATCGGGGTTTTTCGGATCCCAACTGCGGACTTCATTGGCCAGCCAGATGACCGGCGAAATCGCGCGTCGCGACAATCGATAAGTGAGCCAGGTGGCAAGGTAGATGAACAACAGCACCAGCGTCAGCGGCACCAGCCCGAAGAACAGCGCCAGTTGGCCGATGTGCGCCTGATCGATTACCAGAAACAGCCGTCCTGGCGTGGCATCGGAAACGAACACCAGTGCCCGACTGCCATCCTGGCGCAAGACATGGAAACCAAGGTCCAGGCCGCGCAAGCCCTCGGGAACCACCGCATCGGTGTCGCCGGGGCGCTGCAGATAGCCCTTCATGTTGTGCGTGTCGGGCGTCGGATGCATCGGATTGCGTTCGAGCAACTGCACGTAGTGCGCGGTTTCCTCGCGCAGCGCGCGCTTGATCAGCACGTCTTCCAGAATCGCGGCTGCTGCATAAACGCCGAGCACGGTACCGCAGGAAATGGCTGCGGCCTGGAGAATGAAGGCCACGCCGAGTTTGGCACGCAGGCCGGAGTGAGACATCGGATACCGTACTCGCTGGGGAACTCCGACTAGTCTGACCCGATTCACCTGCAGATGGCGCGAAGAAGCACTCTCGTCGCAATCTGCTGCGACCGCTATTCTGCCGATCCAAACTCACCGGGACCTTGAACAACCATGGCCGGATCCAGCCTGCTAGCCCTGCTCGACGATATTGCCACGCTGCTCGACGACGTCGCCGTCATGTCCAAGGTTGCGGCCAAGAAAACCGCTGGTGTGCTCGGCGACGACCTCGCGTTGAACGCCGAACAGGTTTCTGGCGTTGCCGCAAATCGTGAACTGGCGGTGGTGTGGGCCGTGGCGAAGGGCTCGATGTTGAACAAGGTCATCCTGGTACCTGCGGCGCTGGCCATCAGCGCATTGATTCCGTGGGCGATCATCCCCTTGTTGATGATTGGCGGACTGTTCCTGTGCTTCGAAGGTGTGGAGAAACTGGCGCACCGATTCATGCACAGCAAGGAAGAAGACGAACAGAATCACGCCAAACTGCTGCAAGCCGTGGCGCGCTCGGACGAAGAAGTACTCGCCTTCGAAAAGAACAAGATCAAGGGCGCCATCCGCACCGATTTCATCCTGTCGGCCGAAATCATCGTGATCACGCTTGGCACGGTCGCCGCGGCGTCGTTCGGCAGGCAGGTCGCGGTGTTGTGCACCATCGCAATCGGAATCACCGTCATCGTTTACGGACTGGTCGCCGGCATCGTCAAACTCGACGACTTCGGCCTCTACCTGAACCGACTGCAGGGCGCAGGCAAGGCAATGCAGCGCAAGATCGGTGCCTGGATTCTGATCGCCGCGCCGTTTCTGATGAAGACACTGTCGGTGGTTGGCACCGCAGCGATGTTCATGGTCGGCGGCGCGATCCTCGTGCATGGTATTCCGGAATTGCATCACTGGGTGCAGCAGATCGGCGAGCGCGTCGCGGCAATGGGCGCCGGCGGGTTTGTCAGTGGAACGGTGGTTGTACTGCTTGAGTCGGCGATCGGCATCCTGGCCGGCATTGCGACCTTGCTGTTGATCCTCGGCGGCAAGCGGATCTTCGGCAAGAAGCCGGGGCACGCTTGACCAACCGACTGAGGCTGTCGAGCCGATAGCGCAGCGACGAGCGCACTCGCGCGCAGGCCAGAGCGACACTTTGCGGGTATCGACGGAATCTCTGCATCAACTACGTTCTAATAGGAAGTCCCCCGCGCGAAGGTCTTCCGAGTGCCCCTGCCGAAAACCCATTCACGACTGCTGCATCGGCTCACGTGGGCCACTCTGGCCGCCGTGCTGCTCGCTGCCTGCAGCAACGAGCCCGGCGCAAAAGCCGGTTACCGCACCGCCAAGGTCGACCGCGGCAGCGTCAGCGTGTCGATTTCGGCAACCGGTACCTTGCGCGCGCTGTCGACCGTCGATGTCGGCTCACAGGTATCCGGGCAGGTGCTCAGCGTCGAGGTCGATTTCAATGATCGCGTCGAGCGCGGCCAGGTGATTGCACGCATCGACCCGGCGAATTTCAAGACCCGATTGACGCAGACCGAAGCCGACCTTGCCAGCGCGCGCGCCGGATTGGTTGAAGCGCAATCGGCGCTGCGCCTGGCTGAAGCGGAACTCAAGCGCAAGCGTGATGTCGAGGCGCGCAAACTGATCTCCGCGAGCGAACTCGACATCGCCCAGGCAACACGCGATCAGGCTGCGGCACGCGTCGGCTCGGCACAGGCGGCGGTCAAACAACGCGTTGCGGCGGTCGAGGACGCGCAACTGGATGTCGACTACACGGTGATCAAGTCGCCGGTGGATGGCGTCATCCTGTTGCGCAGCGTCGAACCGGGTCAAACCGTCGCGGCGAGCTTCCAGACGCCGGTGCTGTTCCGCATCGCCGAAGATCTGACGCGCATGCAGATCGACCTCTCCATCGACGAGTCGGATGTCGGTCAGATCCGCGAGGGTCTGCCGGTGCAATTCACCGTGGACGCCTTCCCCAATCGCAACTTCATCGGCACCGTGTATCAGGTCCGGCTGTCGGCGACCAACCTCGCCAACGTGGTCACCTACCCGGTGGTGGTTGAGGTCGCCAATCCCGATCTGCTCCTGCTTCCGGGCATGACCGCCAATGCCGAGATCGAGATCACCAGCCGCGCCGATGCCCTGCGCGTACCCAACGCGGCATTGCGCTTCAAGCCGGAAGGTATCGAGGCGCCGGCGGCGAGTGGCATGCGCGGCGGTGGCGCCGGCATGGATGGCGAACTGCAGCGCATCGCCGGCGGTCTTTCGCTGAAGCCGGAGCAGCAGGCGGCGCTCGACCAGGTGTTGACCGCAATGCGCGAACGCGCGGCTGCGCGCCAGGCAGCAACTGGCGGCGGTGCTCCCGGTGGCAACGGCACTGGCGCAGCACCTTCGCCCGAGGCGATGGCCGCGATGCGCGAACGCTTCCAGCGCATGTTCAGGGAGTCGATGGCGCCGTTTCGCGACACCCTCGACGATGCCCAGCGCAAGCTCTGGGACGCCGAGATCGATACCTTGCAGAACGCCCGCCGGGTGACCCTGTGGACGCTGAAGGACGGCAAGCCGAGCGCCGTGACCGTGCGTGCGGGCGTCTCCGACAGCACCCATACCGAGGTACTGGGCGGCGGCATCGAGCCGGGTACCGACGTCATCATCGGCGCAGGTGGACCATGACCAGTCTTGAAGCTCCTGGCTGGCGCCGCCCCCGCGGCGGCGCCCCCTGGTGCGTTGCGGAGCAACGCCCGTGGTGATTGAACTGGACAACGTCGGCAAGGTTTATTCGCCCGGCACGCCGGCCGAGGTCGTCGCGCTGCGCGGCGTCAGCCTGTCGATCGCTCGCGGCGAGTTCGTCGCCATCATGGGGCCGTCCGGTTCCGGCAAGTCGACGCTGATGAACCTGATCGGCTGCCTCGATGTGCCGACCAGCGGCCGCTGCCTGATCGATGGCGTCGATGTCGCCACGCTGGATGCCACCGGCCGTGCGCGCCTGCGACTGCAGAAGCTCGGCTTCGTGTTCCAGGGCTTCCATCTGCTGACGCGCATGACCGCGGTCGAGAATGTCATGGTGCCGATGGTGTATGCCGGCGTGCCGCGCAGCGAACGCCGGCGGCTCGCCGAGACCGCATTGAAGGACGTCGGTCTCGGCGATCGTGCGAAGCACCGCCCGAGCGAACTCTCCGGCGGCCAGCAGCAGCGCGTCGCGATTGCCCGCGCGCTGGTCAATCGCCCGCCGATCCTGCTCGCCGATGAACCCACCGGCGCACTCGACACGCGGACCGGCCACGACATCCTGGCGCTGTTCAAGCGTCTGCAGATGGCGGGACATACGATCATCCTGATCACCCACGACCCGCAGGTCGCCGAGAGTGCCGATCGCGCCGTGCATATCCGCGACGGCATCCTGGTCGACGACGAGGTCATCGCATGAACAAGTCTGTTGCAGCAAGCGGTCCCTGGCCGCAGTCCGCGAAGCCGCATCGCGTGGGGTTCACCGACATCGCCGAAATGGCGATGTTCGCCGTGCGCGGCAACTGGATGCGCAGCGTGCTGACCGCGCTCGGGGTAATCATCGGCATCGCTGCCGTGATCATCATGGTCTCGGTCGGCCAGGGCACCCAGGCGGAACTCGACAAGACCATCGCCAACCTCGGCAGCAACCGCATCGAGGTATGGGGCGGCACCAATCGCATGGGCGGCCGCAGCGGCGGCGCCGGCAGCATCAGTTCGTTGACCGACGGCGACATCGCCGCGATCCGCAATGAAATCAGCGAGGTGCAGTACGTCGCCGGGCAGATCCGCGGCGGCACCCAGGTGGTCAATGCCGAGCAGAACTGGAATACGCAATGGGTCGGCATCCAGCCGGATTATTTCCCGACCAATGGCTGGGAGGTGATCCAGGGCTCGCCGTTCAGTGATCGCGATTACAGCGGCGGGGCGAAAGTGGTGATCATCGGCACCACCATCCGCGACAAGCTGTTCGGCGGCAGCGATCCGACCGGCGCCAGCATCCGCGTCGGCCGCGTGCCGTTTACCGTGGTTGGCGTGCTCAAGAGCAAGGGCCAGAGCGGCTGGGGCGGCGACCAGGACGACGTGCTGCTGGTGCCGCTGGAGACGGCGCGGCGGCGCCTGTCCGGCCCGATGTCGCTGCCGCCGGGCGCGGTGCAGTCGATCTCGATTGGCGTTGCGCGCGCCGAAGACCTGGCGGTGGCCGAGCGCCAGGTCAACGAGCTGCTGCGCCAGCGGCACAAGATCGCGCCCGGCGCTGAAGACGACTTCACCGTGCGCAATCTCACCGAGATGGTTTCGGCACGCACGCAGACCACGCGCCTGATGTCGCTGCTGCTCGGCGCGGTGGCGACGATTTCGTTGATCGTCGGCGGCATCGGCATCATGAACATCATGCTGGTGTCGGTCACCGAACGCATCCGCGAAATCGGCCTGCGCATGGCCGTCGGCGCCGGACCGCGCGAAATTCAGTTGCAGTTCCTCGCCGAAGCACTGCTGATCTCGCTCGCCGGCGGCGCCATCGGCATAGCGCTGGGGATTGGCGGCACGCTGCTGGCCGAGAAGTTCGGCGCGCTGCCGATCGAACTCAACGCCCAGGTGATCATGCTGGCGACGGGCTTTGCCGTCGCCACCGGGCTGTTCTTCGGCTACTACCCGGCGCGCAAGGCAAGCAAGCTCGATCCGATCGAGGCGCTCAGGCATCAGGGCTGACGGATCGGCCCGGCGCACGCCGCAAGAAGGCGGCAGCGTGCGCCGAACGGCCGACGTTAGCGATCTTTCGGTTCTCGACGTTGCGAACCGCCTGCGGAATCCCTCGCGCCAGCGTCACGGCCGCCATCAGAAGCCGCCGTTCGCCTTTTCGTGCGGCAACTTCTGCGGCCGCTTGAGTTTGCGCAACTGATCCTGGGATTTGAGCATGTCCTCACTCAGGCGCCGCGCGCTGAAGCAGCGCAGCGTGACCATGCGCGTGCCGGTGCGGCGCTCCTGGCGGCACATGATGCCGCCTTCCTCGACCTTGATCATGCCCGTCTCGAAAGCGCCAGCCAGTGCCTGCAAGTCCTCGGACGGAGCGGTCGCAGGATTCGCGCCGGCCAACGCAGTGCGCAAGGAATTGATCGAGTTCACGATCCACTGCTGCTCACCCTTTTCGGCCACATCGTAACGGCCGCTCTGCAGGCGGCGCTCGATCGCCCTGACATAGTCCGAGATCTCCTCGACCGATCGCGACGAACGCATGACGACGTCGTCGGTGAATGAGGTCGAAAGCGGTCCGGCAGTTGCTGAAGTGCCCGGCAGCGTTGCGAAAGCAAGCAGCGCACACACCCACATGGCTCGAATGTTCATCACGGTTCTCCTGTTGTGCATTGCCAACGTACGGCCGATGCGACAGGCTGCCCATGCGCCATTGGTCACTTGTTAATGAACCTTCACCTCAGCGTGACCTGTCGTTCACACGGGAGCCGATCGAACGTGCGATCAACCACTGCGCCAGCCAGTAGCTGGCCAGCACCAGCACCCGCGAGGCAGCGAAAGGCTCCCCGAAACGATTGATTGCGATCAGGCTGTCGGAAAACATGAACAGCGCGCCGCCCAAGGCGGCCAAAGCGCTCACCCGGTCGCCGCGAATACGCCAGATCGCCGCCGCCTGTGCCGCCATGGCGCCGAGCGCGAGCACGTAGATCAGCACCGGGATGCGCATGGGCGCCGGAATTCCCGCCCACAGATAGGCGAGCACCAAGACTGCGAGCAGCGCGTATCCGGCGAACGGCGCCAGTCGGACGAAAAGGCGCTCGCGTCGCGTGAACGCCACGAGATAGGCGATGTGGGCGACCAGGAAACTCAACAGTCCGTGGAGGAAATAGTCGCCCGGCAACATCAGGAACACGTCGCCGAGCGTCGACCACAGCAGACCGATCACAATCCAGCGACGGTACATCGACTCGTCCGTCGCGGCAGACAGCGCCATGCCGACGATCAACAGCGTCGCCAAGGGCTTGGCGATCCAGTGCAGCAGCGGAAACGCAAGGTAGTGGGCACCGATGGCGACGATCGCGGCGCCCGCGATCGCGCCCGTCCATGTGTTCATCGAGATCCGCATCGTACCTCCAGTTTTTCGCTCAATCCTGACGCACCAGGCGCAACGCGGGTTCAATCTTCGCAATGCCTTCGAAGTCGGTGTCCTGAAGCAGCAATGGCTGCCTCAGTTCGATGGCCGCGGCGGCAATCTGGCAGTCGTGGGAGTACCGATCGCCCCTGTCGGTGCGCTTGTTCGCGCATCAAACTGGCGGCGACCATGCGGACT
>CALEZI010000137.1 GCA_937928755.1 uncultured Rhodanobacteraceae bacterium
TGTCTAGAGCGAAAGAGCGAAGAGACCATGAAAAGCAACATACAAGAGCGGAGCTCGCTCCGCTGCCTTCGCATTCTTCGCGAGCCATGTCGCCTCACCGAGCCGAGCAAGCTCGGCGCTACAAGGACGGGTTTAACCCCACTGCGCGCATCGGCGCGTTCTTCGGATCACACCGGTCGACATGACCGGTCCGACCCCCGAAGGAGCTTGCCGCCATGATCACGATTCGTCCGCTGCCGCTGGTCCTCGCGCTGACCAGCGCTCTTGCACTCGGTGCCTGCGCCCGCGAAAGCGCGCCGCTGGGTGCCGACCAGCGCCAGCCGGAGCGCAAGCAACCGGCGCGCGAAGCGGACGAAGGCCGCTTGCGCGCCGAAGAATCGGCGAAGATGAGAGTAGACGCGCAGTCGCCTGCGCCGATGGCGCCGTCGGCCGTCGCGCCGGTCGCGGATGCCATGGTTTCCCGGGAGGCGGTTGCTTCGGGACTCGCCGCGCCGACGTCGCAGCCGCCGTCCGGCCCGGCCAATCGTTCCGGTGTCGATCAGCCGACCGACAGCGAAAACTACGCCGACCTCGCACCCAATCCGGTGATCGCGGTCGCCAAGGAACCGGTGTCGACCTTTTCCATCGACGTCGATACCGGTGCCTACAGCAATGCGCGCCGCTTCCTCGTCCAGGGCCAGTTGCCGCCGACCGACGCGGTGCGCATCGAGGAATTCATCAACTATTTCGACTACCAGTACCCGACGCCGGACAGTCTCGATCAGCCGTTCTCGGTCAGCACCGAACTGGCGAAGGCGCCGTGGAATGCCGACCGCTGGTTGCTGCAGGTGGGACTCAAGGGCTTTGAGGTGCCGTTCGAGCAGCTTCCGGCCAGCAACCTGGTGTTCCTGCTGGATGTCTCCGGTTCGATGATGGAGCCGAACAAGCTGCCGCTGGTGAAGACCGCACTGGGTTTGGTGGTCGAGCAGATGCGGCCGCAGGACACCATCGCCATCGTTGTTTATGCCGGCGCCGCGGGGTTGGTTTTGCCGGCGACCAGGGGCAGCGACAAGGCCACCATCCTGGCGTCACTGGCGGCGCTGGAAGCCGGCGGATCGACCAATGGCGGGCAGGGCATCCAGCTGGCCTACCAGGTGGCGCGCGAGCAGTATGTCGAGGGCGGCGTCAACCGCGTGATCCTCGCCACCGACGGCGACTTCAACGTGGGCCTGGTCGACCAGCAGGATCTCGAAGACCTGGTGACGCGTGAGCGCAAGAGCGGCATCGCGTTGACCACGCTCGGCTTCGGCCAGGGCAACTACAACGACCAGATCGCCGAGCGTCTGGCGAACCTCGGCAACGGCAATCACGCCTACATCGACACCGAGCGCGAGGCACGCAAGGTGCTGATCAAGGAACTCGGCGCCAACCTGCTGACCATCGCCAAGGACGTCAAGATCCAGATCGAATTCAATCCGGCGGTGGTCGCCGAATACCGCCTGATCGGTTATGAGAATCGTCTGCTGGCGACCGAGGACTTCAACAATGACGCGGTGGACGCTGGCGAGATCGGCGCCGGGCACACGGTCACCGCGCTGTACGAGCTGACGCCGGTCGGATCGGACGCAGCGCGTCTGCCGCCATTGCGTTACGGGAGCGACGAGCAGGTGGTTGCGAAGGGCAGCGAGGTGGCCTTCCTGAAGTTGCGCTACAAGCGTCCGGACGAGGACAAGAGCCGTTTGATCGAGCAGGCCGTGGTGCAGCCGAAAGCCATCGGCGCCGGCTCGACGCAGTTGCAGTTCGCCGCCGCGGTCGCCGCGTTCGGCGAGGCTCTGCGCGGCGGCAAGTATCTGGATGGCTTCACCTACTCGGCGATGGCGGCGCTGGCGCAGCGCAATGAGGGCCAGGACCCGTACGGCATGAATGCCGAACTGGTGGAGTTGATCGGCAGGGCGGCGGCGATCAGCGGTGGTGACGAGGGGCAGGTGGTGATTGCGCGGTGATGGGTCATTTCAGGGAATGACGGGGCTTCTGTGGGAGCGGGCTTGTCCCGCGAGCTTTGGCCTTGAAAGCTCGCGACGCAAGGTCGCTCCCACAGGGCTGCGTATCACGCCGCCACCGCCCGGAACGCATCGCGCGTCAGATTCTCCGGCGCCCCCTTTGTCACATGTACATCGTCCTCGATGCGAATGCCGCCGTAGGGCAGCAGCGCCTCCACCCCGGCCCAGTTGATCGCGGCTGCATCGTCCGACGCACGCAGCCTGGCCAGCAGCATCGGAATGAAGTAGATGCCGGGCTCGATGGTCAGCACGTGCCCGGGTTCCAGCGTGCGCGTTAAGCGCAGGTAGGGATGGCCGGGCGGCTTGTCGATGCTGCCGCCCGCTTCGTCGCGCTGGAAGCCGCCGACGTCGTGCACCTGCAGGCCGAGGAAATGGCCGAGGCCGTGTGGGAAGAACACGCTGGTGACGCCGCGCTCGACCTGCGATTCGGGTGTCATCCGCACCAGGCCGCTCTGCTGCAGGATGGCGCCGATGCGACGGTGGCATTCGACGTGCAGGTCGCGGTAGTCGCGTCCGGCGCGTACTTCGTCGACCAGTGTCTGCTGCATCGCATCGACGCTCGCGACCAGATCAGCAAAAGCGCCCGGCTCGCGCGCGTAGGTGCGGGTGATGTCGCTGGCGTAGCCGGCATCGCTGCCGCCGGCGTCGATCAGGAAACTGCGCGACTGCGTCGGATGCGGCGCTGGCGTGTGGTGGTAATGCAGGATCGCGGCGTGTTCGTTGAGGGCGACGATGTTGGCGTAGGGCAGGTCGTGCTCGGTGTGGTTGGCAGCGGCGCAATACTCGAGATGAATCTGGTGCTCCGACAGACCCTCGTGGAAGGCCTCCATCGCGGCGATGTGGCCGCTGGCGCCGCGCCGACTGGCATTGCGCATGCGCGCGATCTCGTACGGCGTCTTGCACGCGCGGTGGTAGTGCAGGTAATTGATCACCGCGTCCGGGTTGTTCGGCAGACAATCGCCGATGGCGCTGTTGGCCTCGCCGAGGATCGCGGCGCGCGAAAGGTCGGCGGGCAGGTGCGCGCGCGCTTGATCGGGTTCGCGGATCACGCGGACGTCGAAATGGTCGGTCCAGAATCCAGAGGGTGCTGCCGGCGGCTCGTGCCAGTAGTCCTCGGGCTGGTAGTAGGCCAGCACCGGCTTGTTGCCCGGTGTGTAGGCGATCCAGCTCGACGGATGGCGATTCAATGGCACCCACGCCAGGAAATGCGGATTGGGGCGGAATGGATAGGTCTGGTCGTCGAGGAATCCATAATGCTCGACGCCGCTCGCGATCAGCAGGTGTTCCAGGCCCGCGCGCTGCAGCGCGGCGTCGGCGCGGCGCAGCTGTTCGCGCAAATGTTCCGGGTACAGCTCGGCCAGTGCCATGGGCAGCCTCGACGACAGGTGGGCGGGGACGCGACTTTACGAGAGCCCGACGGCAAGAGCCAGTGAACCGCAGTTTCTCAGGAACGATGACGGCAGGAGACACTCTTGCCATGCGCACAAATAAGTCGCATTTTCACTGCGTAGTCAACGACGGGAGCGACGCATGAGTCTGACCGGATTGGTAATCTGGCTGGTGATCGGGGCAGTGGCTGGCTGGCTGGGGGGCGTGCTGATGCGCGGCCGCGGCCTTGGCCTGGTCGGCAACATCGTCATCGGCATCATTGGCGCTTTCGTGGGTGGCTGGCTGCTTGGCAGTGTGCTCGGCATCGCCATCGGCGGCGGCATCATCGCGGCGATCATCAACGCGACCATCGGCGCCGTGGTTGTGTTGGCAGTCATCAGCGCAATCAAACGCGCTTGACCTGACGCGCAGAGACTTTTTCGGCGACGCTTCGTACCGCCTCCAGGTTCCTAGTCCGCCCACGATCTTCCGGCAGGTCGCCAGGCACTCGCGCGCGGGCCAGCCCTCGTATTGAGTCAGCACCATCGATCGGTCGCTTGCACCTCGGTTGCACCGCCGCCTGTTGCAATGCAACATCGGGGGTTCGGAGGAACCCCATGCCCGATTCGATGCCCGATTACCTGCGCGCGGTGCTCACCTCGCGCGTCTACGAAGTGGCGATCGAGTCGCCGCTGACCGAAATGCGGCGCCTGTCGCGGCGCATCGGTCACCGCGTGCTGCTCAAGCGCGAGGACCTGCAGCCGGTGTTCTCGTTCAAGCTGCGTGGCGCCTACAACAAGATGGCGAGCCTGACACCCGCTGAGCGCGCCGCCGGGGTGCTCGCAGTTTCCGCCGGCAACCATGCCCAGGGCGTGGCGCTCGCCGCGCGCGAACTCGGCTGCAAGGCAACCATCGTGATGCCCGGCACCACGCCGTCGATCAAGGTCGACGCAGTCGCCGCGTATGGCGCCGAGATCATCCTCGAAGGCGATGGCTACGACGCGGCAGCCGCGGTCGGCAAGCGCATCGCAGCCGAGCGCGGCCTGACCTTCGTGCATCCCTACGACGATCCGGCGGTGATCGCCGGGCAGGGCACGGTGGCAATGGAGTTGCTGCGCCAGCACGCCGGCACGCTGGACGCGGTGTTCATTCCCGTCGGTGGCGGCGGACTGGCAGCGGGCATGGCCGCCTACATCAAGGCGTTGCGCCCGGAGATCAAGGTCATCGGCGTCGAGCCGATCGATGCGGCCTGTCTTGATGCCGCGCTCAAGGCAGGCGAGCCGGTGACGCTGGACCAGGTCGGATTGTTCGTCGACGGCGTGGCGGTCAAGCGCATCGGCGACCACACCTTCAAGGTGCTGCGCGAGCACATCGATGGCATGGTGCTGGTCAATACCGACGAAATCTGTGCGGCGATCAAGGACGTGTTCGACGATACCCGCGTGGTGCTGGAACCGGCCGGCGCGCTGGCGCTCGCCGGGCTGAAGCGCTACGCCGAAGGCCTGACGACGCCCGGCGCGACGCTGTGCGCGGTGGCCAGCGGCGCCAATGTCAATTTCGACCGTCTGCGCCACATTGCAGAGCGCGCGGAGATTGGCGAGGCCCATGAAGCGGTGTTCGGTGTCGCGATTCCCGAGCAACCCGGCAGCTTCCTCAATTTCTGCCGCGCGCTGGGTCCGCGCAGCGTCACCGAGTTCAACTATCGCTACACGCCGGAAGCCTCCGCGCAGATCTACGTCGGCATCGCGTTGCGCCGTGGCGCCGCCGAACGCGCCGAGGTCGCTGCCCACCTGGCCTGCGCAGGCTATCTGGCGACCGACTACACCGACAACGAACTGGCCAAGCTGCACGTCCGCCACATGGTCGGTGGCCGTGCCGCGATCAACGGCCGCGAGCGGGTCTATCGCTTCGAGTTCCCCGAGCGCCCCGGCGCGCTGCTGCGTTTTCTCGAGCAGATGGGCACGCGCTGGAACATCACGCTGTTCCACTACCGCAGTCATGGTGCCGCCTACGGGCGCGTGTTTGCCGGCATCGAGGTGGCGGATGCCGACGACGAGCGTGATTTGCGCGCCAACCTCGACGCACTCGGCTTCGACTGCGTCGACGAGACCGACAACCCGGTGGTACGGCAGTTTCTGCGGGTCTGAGGCGCGCAGTTGCTTTGGCAGAGCAGAGCTTGCTCCGCTGCTGTTCGCGACCCGCTGCCGAGCAAGCTCGGCTCTACAAGAGCGCCGGCTCAGGCCATTCGAGGTCAACCTTGGTAGCGCCTGACCCTGCCGCCGTTCAGGCACGGGGTCGATGCGGTTATAGTCCGGCCATCACGCTGCCCAGGGGTGCCCATGTCGATTGACGCCAGTCAGCTCAGGCACCTGTATCCGCTGGATTCCCTGCGCACCGACCATCTGGATGTGATCGCGCGCGAAGCCGAGTCGGCCGAATACGGCAATGGCCAGGTACTGTTCCGTGCCGGCGATCAGGATGAGACGACCCACTATCTGCTTGCCGGAATGGTTTCCGCCGAGTACCCGGACGGCAAGCGCAAGGAAATCAGTGCTGACTCCCTGCAGGGCAGATACCCGATCGGCGATCTGATGCCGCGGCGTTTCACCGCGACGATTCTTTCGCTGACGGCCACGTTGGTGTCGTTCGACCGACGCTTCCTGGAAAAGCTGATCACCTTCGACCAACTGACCCGTCAGTCCGGTTTCAAGCTGCTCGACAAACACCCGGACGGCAATCGCTGGATCTTCCGCCTGCTGCAGAACAACGCCATGCGCAAGGTGCCGGCGGGCAATCTCGAGCGGCTGTTTGCGCGTTTCGAGGAAATCAGCGTCGACGCCAACCAGACTGTTGTCCGGGAAGGCGATGACGGCGACTACTACTACGTCATCAAGGATGGCGCAGCGAGCGTGACCCAGGCGGGCGACGGCGACCCGGCGGTGGTCGCTTACCTGGTGCGTGGCGACAGTTTCGGCGAAGACGCCCTGCTGTCGAACAGCGTACGCAACGCTTCGGTGACGATGATGAAGGCGGGCAAGTTGATGCGCCTGCGCAAGAGCGACTTCAGCGAGTTGCTCAAGCAACCCACGGTGGAATGGCTGACCCCAGGCAAGGCCTCGATCCTGGTACGCCAGGGCGCCGGCATCATCGACGTGCGTCTGCCCGAGGAGTTCGAAGAGCGCGCCATCAAGGGCGCGCTGAACATGCCGCTGTATCGCTTGCGCGAGTTCACCCTGGATCTCGACCGCGACAAGTCTTATGTGTGTTACTGCAATACCGGCGAGCGCAGTGCGGCGGCGGCCTTCATCCTGACCAAGCTCGGATTCGAGGCGTTCGCGCTGGCTGGCGGTTTGTCGGCGATGGTCAAGCAGATCGGCAAGACGGGGTGAATGGTGTCAGTTGTTGGTGTTGGTGTTGGAAAGAGCGGGTGTGTCGCCTGCCGAGCAAACCGTCATTGCGAGGAGCGAAGCGACGAAGCAATCCAGTGACGTTGCTCTCGCTTTTGAGAGTGGCGAAGCAGGACCGAGAGCAGAGTCACTGGATGCGCTCCGCGGGTGAAGCGTTTGCTTCGCTGCGCTCGCAACGACGAATCAACGTTCTTCGCTACTCGATCAATGGACTGGATAGATCGTCACCTCGGCAGTTGCCTTTTCCAACACCAACAACCGACACCAACACCTGCTTCACCTACTGTCCTTCGCCGATCCTGACCCGCACCTCCAGCGTTTCCGCCAATCCGCCGTGGCGCACGCCGCGCACCGGTGCGGCGTCGCGATAATCGCGGCCAACGGCGACACGCACATAGCGTTCATCCGGACAGATGCGGTTGGTTGCGTCGAATCCCACCCAGCCGAGCTTGCTGACGTGGATCTCGGCCCACGCATGGCTGGCGGCGGCGCCATCGGCGGATGCGCACAAATATCCGCTGACATAGCGGGCCGGGAAGCCGAGTGCGCGGGCGGTGGCAATCAGCACATGGGCATGGTCCTGGCAGACGCCAGCGCCATGCGCCAGTGCCTCGGCGGCAGAGGTGGTCACATGCGTGCTGTCGCTGCGATATTCGACGCGCTCGCGCACGCTGTCGCACAGGCGGTGCAGTTGCGCGATTTCGCCGCCGCTGGTGTCGCGCTGGGCGTCGGCGAGCGCTTGCAGCGCCGGATCGATGGCGGTCAGTTCGGTCGAATTCAAATAGAACAACGGCGGCAGCGATTCGACGGCATCGCCGAGCACGCCGTGGCGATCCTGGGTGTCGACCTCGGCATGCACCACGATCGACAGCGACGCCACCGGGCCGTCGATCACATGGGTGGCAGCCGGATTGCCGAATCCGTCGCGACAGGTCGGTCGCAGCTTGCGGCCATCGATCTCGACGCGCCAGTCGCGAATCACCTGGCCGCCGCCGGGGATCGGCCACAGGCGCAGCGCCTGGAAGACGCGGTTGGCGGCTTCGCCGTAGCGATAGAGCGTGCCGTGGTGGATGGTCAGGTGCATGGCGTGCCTCGGAGTGTGAGCGTGCCTGGACGTAGGTCACGTTGCTGGCGGGAGCCGGCTACGTGACATCGCGACCGGCTGTCACGTAGACCGCTGGCGCGGTCAACGTGACCTACATTCGTCACGCGCGGGCTAAAACAAATACCCATTCGCTATCTCCCGCCCCAGTTCGTCGTTGCGCTCGATGACATCGGTCAGGTACTCGTGCAGGCCGCTGCCGAAGATGTGGTCGATGCGGCCGAAGCGCAGTTGTGCGTAAAGCGAGTGCGCCAGGCGCTTGCCTTCGGCCGTGCGTTGCGCATCCTGGCCGCTGATCTTGTCCAGTTGCGTGGTGATCTGCTCGAAACAGAACACCAGCGAGCGTGGGAACTCGGGGCGCAGGATCATCAGTTCGGCGACGTTGATCGGTGTCACCTGGCCCTTGAACAGCACGCGGTAGGCGCGCCGCGCACCGACCACGCGCAGGATCGCCAGCCATTGGTAATAGTCGACCAGGCCACCGACGTCTTCCGGGTTCGGCAGGCGCACGTGGTACTTGACGTCGAGCAGGCGCGCGCTGTTGTCGGCGCGCTCCAGAAACTGCCCGAGGCGGGTGAAATGGAAACCGTCGGCGCGCAACATGGTGCTGGTGTAGGCGCCGTGGAACAGCCGCGATCGCACTTTGACCCAGTCGAGGAACGCCGCAACACGGTCGTCGTCGAGCTGTCCCGGGTCGAATCCGCGCATCTCCAGCCAGGTGGTGTTGACCGTGTCCCACAAGTCCGCGGTCAGCGCGGTGCGCACGGTGCGCGCGTTACGCCGGGCGGTTTCGATGCAACTGACGATCGATGACGGATTGCGCGTGTCGAAGGCCAGGTAATGGATCACTGCGGCAGAGGAAACCTGCGCGTGTTCGGCGGCGAATGCCGGCTGACAGCCGGCGGCGATGATTGCCGACTCCCATTCGCTGCTGCGATCGGCATCCACGCGCGCCGCGCTCATGTGCGCGGCGCCCTGCAGCAGGCGCGCCACGTAATCGGCTCGCTCCAGGTAGCGTGCCAGCCAGAACAGACTTTCGGCAGTGCGCGCGAGCATCAGCCCTCCAACACCCAGGTGTCCTTGGTGCCCCCGCCCTGCGAGGAGTTCACCACCAGCGACCCCTCGCGCAGTGCCACGCGGGTCAGTCCACCGGGCACGATGCGGATGCGATCGCCACCGCTGAGCACGAATGGCCGCAGGTCGACATGGCGCGGTGCGATGCCGTTTTCGACGAAGGTCGGCACTGTCGACAATGCCAGCGTCGGCTGCGCGATGTAGTCGTGCGGGCGCGCCCGTAACAGCGCGGCAAACTCGGCCAGCTGCGCTTGCGTCGCATGCGGCCCGACCAGCATGCCGTAGCCGCCGGAGCCGTGCACCGCCTTGACCACCAGTTCATCGAGGTGCGCCAGCACGTACTTCAGGTCTTCCGGCAGGCGGCAGTCCCAGGTCGGCACATTCGACAGCAGCGGTTCTTCGCCAAGGTAGAAGCGAACCATCTCCGGCACGTGGATGTAGACCGCCTTGTCGTCGGCAATGCCGGCGCCGATCGCGTTGGTGAGGTTGACGTTGCCCGCGCGGTAGGCGAAATACAGACCCGGCACGCCGAGCATCGAGTTGGGGTTGAACACCAGGGGGTCGATGTAGTCGTCGTCGATGCGCCGGTAGATCACGTCCACGCGCGCCAGGCCGCGCGTGGTGCGCATGTAGCAGACATCGCCCTGCACCAGCAGATCCTCGCCCTCGACCAGTTCGATGCCCATTTCGTCGGCAAGGAAGGCATGTTCGTAATAGGCGCTGTTGTGGATGCCGGGGGTCAGCAGCACCACGGTCGGTTCGCCGCGGCAGTTCGGCGGCGGTACCGAGCGCAGTGTCTCCAGCAGTTCGTCCGGGTAATGCGCCACCGGTGCCACCGAAGCTCGCCGAAACAGGTCGGGAAACAGGCGCAGCATGACCTCGCGGTTCTCGACCATGTAGGACACGCCGGACGGCGTTCGGCAATTGTCCTCGAGCACGTAATACTGGTCCGGACCGGTGCGCACCATGTCGATGCCGGCGATATGCGAGTAGATGTGGCCGGGCAGGTCGAAGCCCGCCATCTCTGGCCGGAACTGCGAATTGTTGATCACCAGCTGTTCCGGAACGCGGCCAGCGCGCAGGATCTCGCGGTCATGGTAGACGTCATGGATGAAGGCGTTCAGCGCCTTGACTCGCTGCTCCAGGCCGAGTTTGAGGCGCTGCCATTCGGCCTGCGCCAGCACCCGCGGAATCAGGTCGAACGGGATCAGGCGCTCGGGGTCGCCGCCTTCGCTGTAGACGGCGAAAGTGATGCCGATGCGGCGGAACAGACCTTCAGCTTCGCGCCGCTTGAGCGCCAGTTGCTCGTGCGGTACTGATTTCAGCCACGCATCGACCAGCGCGTAAGGTGCGCGCGTCTCGCCCGGCCAGCCCATCTCGTCGAAAACCGCCGTGTCGCTCATCGTGGATCCCGTGTTTGCGGCCTGAGCCTGCCGAGGGGCGCCGGGCACGTCAAGCGTTGGCAGAGAAATTCTCGCCCGGTGCCCCCCGGTGGTGCGCGCTGCAGGGTGCGGCCGGCGCCATGCACCAAACCGGGTCCACGGACTGTTGTGCGGTCCGGGGTGTCCTGGAGCAATCGCACCACGCCCACGGCCCTACAAGATCGACGCCATCCAACCGTTTTGAGATGCCACCATGTCCAATCCGAAACCGCGGCCGGTCGTCGGTGCGACCACGCGCCCCGCAGACGATCTGCGCGGCGCCTCGCGTCTGGCCATCGATGCGGTGACCGGCGTCACCGATCTGGTCGAGGCCATGCATCGAACCATCAGCGGCATCGCGCCGCCGATCGGCAAGGCCGTGCCCGGACCAACGGGCGGGATTGCAGGGCTCGTCTATCGCAGCGTGCGCGGCGCCACGCGTCTGGTCGGGCAGGGTATAGACGCCGCTCTGGCGGCAGCATCGCCGCTGCTGCGCGAGGCACAGCCGATGCCGCTGCGCGATGCGGCGGTGGCGGCGCTCAATGGCGTTTACGGCGACCACCTCGAACGCAGCAGCAATCCGTTGGCGATTCCGATGACGCTGCGTCGCGGAGGCGTGCCGTTGGCGCTCGATGGCGAGTCGCTGCGGCAATCGCTGCCCGATCCAGGCCCGCATTTGCTGATCGCTCTGCACGGCCTGTGCATGAACGATCGCCAGTGGTGCCGGAACGGCCACGACCACGCCGCGGCTTTGGCAACCGAGTTCGGCTACACGCCGATCTACCTGCATTACAACAGCGGTCGCCATGTCGCCGACAACGGCCGCGATTTCTCGCACCTGCTGGAGCAGTTGCTGGCAACGTGGCCGTTCCCGGTCGAGTCGCTGACATTGCTCGGGCACAGCATGGGCGGCCTGCTCGCGCGGAGCGCTGCGCATTACGCCCAGGCCGAAGGGCTGTCGTGGACCGGAAAGTTGCGCAGCATGGCCTTTCTCGGCACACCGCATCATGGCGCGCCGCTGGAACGCGCCGGCAACTGGTTCGACACCCTGCTCAGCCAGAGCCCCTACAGCGCGCCGTTCCTGCGCCTCGGCGAAAGTCGCAGCGCCGGCATCAAGGACTTGCGCTTCGGCCACGTTACCGATGCCGTGCCGCGCGGACGCCATCGACACGACACGCGCGAGCCGGTGCCGTTGCCCGATGGGGTGCGCTGCTATGCCGTCGCCGCCACCCGCGGTCGTGCCGATCGACCGGTCGCAAGCCTGCCGAGCGATGGCCTGGTGCCGATCGCCAGCGCGCTCGGGCAGCACCACGATCCGACCCACAGCCTGGCGATCCCCGAGCAGCAGCAATGGATCGCGCACCAGTGCAGCCATTTCGACCTGCTCAGCCGCGCCGATGTCTACGCACGCTTGCGCGATTGGCTAGCGTTGTAGGAGTCACGGTCGCCCCCTGGCGGTGCGCTTGTTCGCGCATCGAACAGAGGCGTGGCAAGACTGCGGCCTGTATTTCAGGACGCAAAGGAAGCTAGTTGGTTTGCCATTAATTCGTTGAATAATTTCCGCGCCTTTTGACCCGAATGCGTCGTTGTTCGTCGTCGCCATAGCCCTGCTATGACTCCTCCTCTCGCCTAGCCTCGAGCCAAAATGCATCGGAAATTTCTTCAGCCAATTAATGGCAAACCACACTAGGGGACTGCTTTTTTGTCCGCAAAGGACGCAAAGGACGCAAAGAAGGCCAAGAGCCAAGGTGTTGATGGTCTGCTGGCTTTGCGTTCTTTGCGTTCTTTGCGTCCTTTGCGGAAAAAGCTCTAGCTGTGGGAGCGGGTTCATCCCGCGAAAGCACTCGCGGAGTGAATCCGCTCCCACATGGAAATCAAAGCCTTACGGCGTGTTCGGTGCGAAAGCGCCGCGCACGCGTCGCCCCGGCGAAACCCGCATAGGCCACAAGTTTTTCGCCGACTAACGCGGTCTTTACGCACTCGCCGCACCCGCTTCGCCAATATCGCGCCCCATCGCCCTGCTCTGTCCTGCCCATGCGTACCTGGATACTCGCCGCGTTCTGCCTGCTGAACGTCGCGCACGCCGCGGCTCAGACCAGCGCCACCCTCCCTGTCGAGGCATCCACGGTTGAGCAGTCCGATCCCGGAGTGCAGATCTTCGATGCCATGGTCGTCAGTGGCGTGCAGCCCGGTCCCGGGCTGTGGCGGGTTTCGAAGGGCGACAACGTCATGTGGGTGCTCGGCACCTTGATGCCGCTGCCGAAGAAGATGCAGTGGGTGTCGCGCGAGGTCGAGCAGGTGATCGCCGAGTCGCAGGAAGTGTTGCTCGGACCTGGCGCCAAGCTGAAGAAAGAGATTGGCATGTTCCAGGGGCTGCTGCTGTTGCCGGCGGCGCTGGGCTCGCGGAAGAATCCCGAGGGCGAAAAGCTGGTGGAGCGAGTGCCGCCCGAACTGTATGCGCGCTGGACCCCGTTGAAGGCGAAGTACATCGGCCGCAGCCGCGGCATCGAAAAGCAGCGGCCGTTGTTCGCGGCCTTGAAGCTCTACGAAAAAGCCATCAAGAAAAACCGCATGACGCAGGAGAGCGTGGTCCTGCCGCTGGTCAAGAAGATCGCGAAGAAGCACCAGGTACCGGTCAACCGCCCGGAAATCGAAATCGACATCGGCAATCCGCGCGAGGCCCTCAACGACTTTGCCGACAGCCATCTGGAGGACCTGGATTGTTTTGCGAGAACGCTCGATCGCCTCGAAACCGATCTCGACACCATGCGCGAACGCGCCAACGCCTGGGCGACCGGCGACATCGAGGCGCTGCGGTCGCTGCCGTTCACCGATCAGAACCAGATCTGTGCCGACGCCATACTGCACGCCGGTTTCACTCGCGAGCGCGGCCTCGACGACATGCGCGAACGCCTGGGCACGGCTTGGCTGGCGGCAGCCGAGACGGCGTTGAAACGCAACAAGTCGACCTTCGCGATCCTGCCGATGCGCGAGGTGGTCAGCGCCGGGGGATACCTCGAAACTTTGCGCGCGCGTGGGTACGAGGTCGAGGAACCTTGACGCGCCGGGGAACGCCCGATCTGGCACAATCGACGCGTTTGCGCGGACTGTGTCGTGCAAATCCGACGATCAGGATGCGCTGCCGATGCTGACGCTTTCATCTTTGCTGCTGGCCGTGGCGCTGGCTGCGCCCGGCGATATCTATCGGTGCAAGGACGCTGCCGGTGCGGTCAGCTACCAGGACCACCCGTGCGCTGGCGCCAGCACGGCGCCGATGATCAAGGCGGGTGACGACTCCGCTGCGAGCCAACTCGCATTGCAGCAGTGGCTGGACGGTTATCGGCAACGCAGCGATGCGGGTCGTGGCCAACCAACTTCGCGCCCGCTGTCGCTGCCGCGCAGCGGCACAGGGGCTGCCGTCAGCGAAGCACAATTGGCGATGTGCTCGGAGCGGTTCCTGCACTGCGCGCATGGCGACGCAGCGACCATGGATCGCTGCGTCGACCGTTTGCCGCGCTGTGGCAGCGGCGGCGCGCCTTGCTGTCCGCAGGCGTGCATCGCGCGGTATCAGGGACTGCGCCAGAGCGGACAACCCTTGGCGAGCGCCGTCCGTCTGGCGCTGCTCGATCCCGATGCGCCGGCGTGCGGCGGCGCCAGCGCACTGCGCTGACGCACTCCCTGCCCGCCGGGCAGAGCGGGCGCCTCAGGGTGTGGTCGGCTTGTCTTGCGCGTTGCGCTGCGCGTCGTCGTCGGGCGACGACGGTTTGGCGGCCTGCTTCTTCAGCCGCTTTTCTTCCTGCTGCTTGGCTTTCTTCAGCTCGCGCTGACGCTTGTCGAACGAATAATTGGGCTTGGCCAATGCCGGCCTCCGTGTGGATGGACCTTTACTCTAGCCCGGATGTTTCATGAATTGCACGCGCACTCGCTTGCCTGTGCTTGTCCGTTGATCCGCTTAGACCGCACCCGGTGGCCCGTACAGCGCAATCGCCCAGACCACAGCGCAACAGGCAAGGAACAGCGGCAGCGCCAGCCACGGCGAACGCCAAACCGCATCGGCGCCATCTTCACGCAGTTTGCGACCGGTCAGCATTGGCGTGACGAGATCCTCGCGTTTGACCAGGCGGTAGACCGACACCGCCAGCAGGTGGACGACGATCAAGGCCAGCAGCAACTTCTGCCCGAGCTGGTGCCAGTCGGTCCAGTCCGCGCTCGCGTCCATCGAGATGCGCTCGGACAGCGGTCCGAACCATTCGATCTCGTCGTTGCTGAAAAGGCCGCTGACCGCCTGCGCGAAGATCAGCGCGAGCATCGCCAGCACGGCAACTGCGCCGAGCGGGTTGTGCCCGAGCGCCGGACGATAACTGTGGGCGCCCCAACTGCCGAGGTAACTGGCTATCGCCCGTGGACCGCGCACGAAATCGGCAAAACGCGCGTGTTCGCTGCCGACCAGGCCCCAGAGTATGCGGAACAGCACCAGGGCCAGCGTTGCGTAGCCGAAGCGGAAATGCCATTGCATGCTCAGCCAGCCATATTCGCCGGTGGCGTACAGGCCAACGATGCAGATCACCAGCGCCCAGTGCGTCAGTCGGACCGGCAGGTCCCAGACGCGCACGCTGCGCGCCCCGGTCGTGGTCGCCGCGCTCACAGGCCGATCCCCTCGATGCGTTCTTCGCCGACCTCGAATCCGGCCAGCCGCGCAAACGCGCGGCCGCGCTCGGCGTAGTCGCGGAACTGGTCGAAACTGGGGGCGCCGGGCGACAACAGGACGACGCCGCCGCTGGGCACCAGCGCGCGCGCGCCAGCGACCGCTTCGTCGAGCGTCGCGACCAGCTTCAGCGTCGGTCGCGGAGTCCGCGTGCTGGCCGCGTAAGTCGCTTCAATCTGAGCGTGGATGCGCGCGCCGTTCTGGCCCATGGCGATGACCGCGGTCGGCGGATCGGCGGCAATCTGGCGCGCAAAATCGCCCCAGTCGAGGCCGCGGTCGAAGCCACCGACCAGCACCACGGTCGGGCGCGGTGCGACGCTGCGCAGTGCCGCCAGCGTCGCCTCCGGCGTCGTCGAAATGCTGTCGTCCACATAGGCGATTGCGTCGCGGGTCCCGACATGCGCAAGTCGGTGCGGCAGCGGCTTGAAATCGCGCACGGCCTTGAGCAGCCCGCGCGGGTCGTGGCCAAAGGACTCGACCATGGTGAAGGCGGCCGCAACATTGCTGGCGTTATGGGCGCCGGCCAGATGGGTCTCGGCGAGATCGATGACATGTTCGTCGTCATGCCAGACCTCGGCGCCGCGCGCATGCCAGAAACCGCGATGATTGAACAAGGTGCGCCGCTCGATGCGCTCGGCGTGCGCCATCAGGCGCGCGTCGGCGGCATTCAGCACGGCGAGATCGGCGTTGCCGTCGATGCACACCTTGAGCTTGTCGCGGTAGTAGGTTTCCTCGTCGCCGTGCCAGTCGAGGTGCTCGGGCGACAGGTTGAGAACGGCGGCGATGGCCGGGTGCCCGACGAAATCCGCAGCCTGGTAACTGGACAGCTCGATGACCCAGTAATCCGGGTCGGGCTGCGGCTCCATGACGTCAAGCAGCGGCAGGCCGATGTTGCCGGCCAGCACCGTGCGCGCGCCGGTGGCGCGCAGCAGCGACGCGGTCAGCGCGCTGGTGGTGCTCTTGCCCTTGGTGCCGGTGATGACGATGGTCTTGTCGTGGCGATGCTGGGCAAACCACATCGACGTTCCAGAGATAAAGCGCGTGCCGCGAAAATGCGCCCACTCCATCGCCCGCGCGTGCTGGTAAGGGCTGATGCCCGGCGACTTGATGACGATCTGGTATGGCCCGAAGGTACCTGCCTGGACCTCTTCGGCGACCACCTCGATCAGCGGATCATCGCCGAAGTCCCAGGCTGCGGCCTCGGCCGGCGTCAGGATCACGCCGAACTTCTTTTCCGGAAAGATGCTGCGCAGGAAGCGCAAAGCTGCCTGGCCTTCCTGGCCATAGCCCCAGACGGCGACCTTGCGCATGACGAAGGCTTCGAGGCTGATATGCATGCTATGGCGTGTGGTCGGAGTTGCCGCGAATGATGCGTGGCGGCGCGTGAAGATGCACGGGGGTGGCGTGCTCAGGCTCCGAGCGGCGCAATGCCCCGGAAGAGCGGGGCAGGGGGCAGGGGGGCAGGGGCCGAGCCATGTGTCATTTCCGTACCGTGGCGATGATCGATGCAACCGCCTGTGCGATTGGTCGCGCGTCGAGCGTGAGACAGAGTCCCATCTTGCATCATGGTCTGAGCAAGCGCCGAGGTGGGTCCCCTGCCCCTTGCCCCCTCTGCATTGCCGCCCTCGCAACTCACTCCCACAACGTCACCTTGTCCGTGGTCATCGTGTAGGCGGTTGCCGCGATCTCGTTTTCGGCCTTTTCGACATTCAGCGTGCCCTCGATCCAGTAGGCGTCGTAGATCTCGGTAACCGGGATCGGTTTGGGCAAACGCGCCAGGATGATCTGGTTCGGTGGCGGTGGCGGAACGTGGATGCAGGCGCCGAAGTAGGGCACGATGAAGAATTCGCTCATCTGGCTGTCGCCGTCGACCTCGATTGGCACGATGTAACCGGCAATCTTGACCTTGAGCCCATCGAGTTCCTGGATGACGCGGAAGCTGCCGGTCTGCTGCTGCTTGAAGCTACCTTCGTGGAGCACGCTCGGCGCTTCCATCAGCGCGTCGATTTCGTCTTTCGGCATCAGTTCCAGCCAGTCGAGCTCGCGCGGGCCTTCTGCAGCAACCGACAATGGCGCCGACATCAGCAGCAACAAGCCCGCAATCAACGTCAGCAAGCGCATGGAGTTCTCGATGGAGGGCCAGGAATCAAGACAAGAAAAGCAGTCAGGCGGACCGGCAAGTCGGATGCGAATGCTCAGGCCGTCGGCCAGCGGTGCTAGACCACCTGCGATCTGCACGCCGGCCGGATCTGCCAACCGCAAGATTAGCTTGGATGTTCGGTGAATTACACGTCCGTGCTCGGCTCGTCGTTGGTTCCGCGATCGCACCCCGCGCGCGGCGATCTGTGGTTCTGCGCACTGCGGCTTGTGCCTTCTCGATGTTATACTGTTACACTACGCCCTTGTCGATGCAAGCACGGACCGTCATGCGTCATCCCCATCGCGGATCAGTCAACTGGGACGGACTGGGCGCCGGCGTCTCGATCGCCTGCGCCGTGCACTGCGCGGCATTGCCGCTGCTGTTCGGGCTGTTGCCTAGCCTGCAACTGGCGTTGCGGACGTGGGATAGCCAATGGCATGGACTGGCGCAGTGGCTGCTCTGGTCGCATGAGGCGGAACGGGTGGTGGTGTCCACGGTCATCGTTTTCGCTGCGATCGTGTTGATCCGCGGTTTTTTGCGGCACCGCCAGCGCCTGCCGCTGGTTGTGGCGGCGCTGGCCGGCGCCTTGATGGCCAGTGGTGCGTTCGGCCACTGGCACAGCGACGATCTGTTGCACGTGATCCTGCAAGTCATTGGTGGATTGGGCATGGCGGCCGCCCATGTGCTGAACTATCGCCGACTGCACTCCAGCGCCAGCGCGCCTGGCGACGCCAACCGCGAAGTCCTGCTGGCGACGTCGGCGCGCTAGCCGGGCGTTCGAGCCGGCGCGCAGCGTTCGCTGCGTGAGCTCGCCGGCTCGCGTCCTTCGCGATCATCCGCGACCGATGTGAGAAATGCGGGCGTGCGCGGCAGATTGGCAACCCACGCTGGCCGTTGACGGCTCAACCCGCCTCGATCTTCTCCGCCAACTCCAACCATTCGATCTCGGCCTGCTCGCGGGCTGCGGCGGCGTCGCTGCGCACCTGCTCCAGGCGCACCAGTTCCAGTGCATTGCTGCCCTGGTGTGTCGCCGCATCGACCATCGCGCGTTCGGCAGCGCGTTCGGCCTGGGTCAGCTTGTCGACCTGTTCTTCCAGGCGCTTCAGTCGGTTGTTCAGCGCGCGGCGCTCTTTGTGGTCGATGCCCGACGTTGCCTTGGCTGGCGCCGCTGCCGCGCCATCGGGACTGGCGCTCGGCGCCACTTCGTTGCGCAGCAGACGGGCGTAGGTGTCGAGGTCTTCGTCGAACGCCGACACGTTGCCCGCAAACACGCGCAGGTACCGCTCGCAACAACTCTCCAGCAACGCCCGGTCATGGCTGACCAGTACCACCGCACCGGGGAAATCCTGCAGCGCCTCGACCAACGCTGCGCGTGCGGCCATGTCGAGGTGATTGGTGGGTTCGTCGAGCAGAATCAGGTTGGGCTTGTCGACCAGCAGCAAGGCGAGGGCGAGGCGCGCCTTTTCACCGCCGGAGCGCGGACCCAGCGGCATGGTGGCCATCTCGCCGCCGTAGCCGAAGCCGCCCAGATAGTTGCGTGCCGCTTGATCGGACAGGCCGGGTGCGCGTGCCAGCATCAGCGTCAGCGGCGTTGCGTCCGCGGGCAATTCTTCGACCTGCGACTGGGCAAAATAACCAATGGCCAGGTCGCGCGCGGCTTTGCGTTCGCCCGCAGTGGGTTCGAGCACGCCGGCGAGCAGCTTCATCAAGGTCGACTTGCCGGCGCCATTGCGGCCCAGCAGTCCCACCCGATCGCCGGGTTCGAGGAACAGCGAGACGCCGTCGAGCACTCGCCGCGCGCCATAACCGGCCGCAGCGCGACTGATCTGCAACAACGGATCCGGAAGTTTGCTCGGAACGGGTACCACCCAATGGACTTCGGATTCTTCCGCAGGCACCGGTGCGGCGGTCAGCTTCTCCAGCGCCTTGACCCGGCTTTGCGCCTGTCTGGCCTTGGTCGCCTTGGCCTTGAAGCGGTCGACGAAACGCTGCAGGTGCGCGCGCCGTGCCGCCACCTGGGCCGCTTCACGTTTGGCCTGTTCGACATGCGCAGCGCGCTGGCGCGCAAACGCCGAGAACGCGCCGACATACAGCTCGGCGCTCTCGCCATCCAGGTACAGCGTGTGCGTGCATACAGAGTCGAGAAAATCACGGTCGTGGGAAATCACCAGCAGGGTGCCGCGATAGCGCTTGAGCCAACCCTCCAGCCAGAGCACCGTGTCCAGATCCAGGTGGTTGGTCGGCTCATCCAGCAGAAGCAGATCGGAGCGGCACATCAGGGTGCGCGCCAGCGCCAGGCGCATGCGCCAGCCGCCCGAGAACTCGTCGACCGCACGGCCAAGATCGGCATCGGCAAAGCCGAGGCCGCGCAGCAGTTGCGCGGCACGCGCGTCGGCATCCCAATGGCCGGCGTGATCGAGCGCCTCGGTCAAGTGTCCGAGTTCATGGGCATCGCCGTGGTGTTGGGCGCGCTCCCAGCGCTGGCGCAACACCGCCAGATCCTCGTCGCCGGCGAGCGCGTAGGCGACTGCCGTCGACTGGCTGCGCGGCATGTGCTGGGCAACGCTGGCTTGCACCCACTGCCCCGGCACCACGAGTTCGCCGGAATCGGCGGCCAGCCCCCCGGCGATGGCCGCGAACAAAGAGGATTTGCCGGTGCCGTTGCGGCCCACGATGCCGACGCGGGCGCCCGGTGGAATATCGAAGGTCGCTGCGTGGATCAGCGCGCGTCCGCCACGTGCGAGAGTCAGTGCCCGCGCGCGGATCATCGCGGCGCTCCCGACTTCACTGGGCCGGGTCCATCCGGAAACACGACGCTAACGAACATGGCGGAAACAAGGACTCGTCATTGAGTGTTTGCCGAAATTCAGTCATTCACCGCAGAATAGCCGGCTCGGGAACCAAGTGCTGCCGTTGTGGTCCAAGCCAGGCCGAAACCGGCGAACCCGCAACCTGGCTGTCGCCTCGACTTCTTTTCTCACGACTTTCACCTTCAAAGGATACCTTCGATGAACTCTTTGCTCGCCAAGAGCGCCGTTGCGCTCGCCCTGGGCTCGGCCCTGATTGCCCTGCCGGCGCTTGCGATGGACCCGTCGCTCAAGACCGACAAGGACAAACACAGCTACATGATCGGCATGACCTTCGGCATGCAGCTCAAGGATTTCAAGGACGACATCGACGTCGCCCTGGTGCAGAAGGCGATGGCAGACTCGATTGCCGGCGGCAAGACGATGATGACTGAAGCCGAAATGCAGCAAGTCAGCAACGAATTCCGCACCATTGTGCAGAACAAGCGTCAGGCTGCGCAGGCCAAGGCTGCCGGCGAGAACAAGGCCAAGGGCGACGAGTTCCTGGCCAAGAACAAGACCGCGCCGGGCGTGAAGACCACCGAGAGCGGATTGCAGTATTCGGTCATGAAGGAAGCTGCCGGCGCCAAGCCCAAGGCCACCGACCAGGTCAAGGTCCACTACGTCGGAACGCTGCTCAACGGTACCAAGTTCGACTCCAGCATCGACCGTGGCCAGCCGGCCACCTTCCCGCTGAATGGCGTGATTCCGGGATGGACCGAAGCGCTCCAGTTGATGTCCGTGGGCAGCAAGTACAAGCTGTTCATCCCGGGCAACCTGGCTTACGGCGAACAAGGCCAGCCGCAGGGCGGCATCGGCCCGAACGAAGTGCTGATCTTCGAAGTCGAATTGCTGGAGATCCTCAACTGATCGGATATCCGACCGGTTGATCCGAGGGCCGCCGCAAGGCGGCCTTCGTCGTTTTGGGGGTGCCTGGTGCCGTGCGCATCGCTATAGTCGGCGCCCTTCGGGCTGCCGATGGTGCGCGGGAGGCGCGGCTCGGGCCCATTCAGCAGAGTGGATTGATCAATGCGCGTAGCAATATTCGGAACGGGGTATGTGGGGCTGGTCACCGGCGCCTGCCTCGCAGAAGCCGGCAACGACGTGATCTGCGTCGATGTTGACGTCGGCAAGATCGAGCGCCTCAACCAGGGCGAGATCCCGATTTACGAACCCGGCCTCGACGATCTGGTGGCGCGCAACCGGCAGTCGGGCAACCTGCGGTTCACCACCGATGCCACGCTGGCCATCGCCCACGGCGAGGTGATTTTCATTGCGGTCGGTACGCCGCCCGATGAAGACGGCAGCGCCGACCTTCGTTATGTGCTTGCGGTCGCGCGCACCATCGGTGCGCACCTGGCGCGTTATGCGACGGTGGTCAACAAGTCGACCGTGCCGGTGGGTACGGCCGATCGTGTGCGCGCCGCCATCGGTGCTGTGCTGGCTGAGCGTGGCGCGGAGGTGGCTTTCGATGTCGTCTCCAATCCTGAATTCCTCAAGGAGGGCGATGCGGTCAAGGACTGCATGAAACCCGATCGCATCGTCATCGGCAGCAGCAGCGTCCGGGCGATTGCAGCGTTGAAATCGTTGTATGCACCGTTCAACCGCAATCACGAGCGTCTGGTGCTGATGGACGAGCGTTCTGCGGAGCTGACCAAATACGCCGCCAACGCCATGCTGGCCACCAAGATCAGCTTCATGAACGAGGTCGCCAACATCGCCGAACGTGTAGGTGCGGACGTCGAGTCCGTGCGCCTGGGTATCGGCTCCGATCCGCGTATCGGTTATTCGTTCATTTATCCGGGCATCGGCTACGGCGGCTCCTGCTTTCCCAAGGATGTGCAGGCGCTCGGGCGCACCGCGCGCAGCGTGGGCTACTCGACGCGCATCCTGGATGCGGTGGAGGCGGTCAACTACGACCAGAAGTCGAAGTTGTTCGAATTGATGCTGCGACACTTCGGTGGCGACCTTGGTGGCCGCACGATCGCCTTCTGGGGCCTGTCGTTCAAGCCGAACACCGATGACATGCGCGAAGCGCCGAGCCGGCCGTTGATGCAGGCTTTGTGGGCTGCCGGCGCCAAGGTGCGTGCCTACGATCCGGAGGCGCGCCACGAGGCCGAGCGGGTATTCGGCCAGCGCGACGACCTGGTGCTCTGCGCCGACGCGCATCACGCGCTCGAAGGCGCCGATGCGCTGGCGATCATCACCGAGTGGAAGGCGTTCTGGAGTCCCGATTTCGCCATGATCGCGCAGGAGCTCAAGGCCAAAGTGCTGTTCGACGGCCGCAACATCTACGACCCGAAGGCGGTCGAGGCCGCCGGCATGGCCTATTACGGCATCGGCCGTGGTCGCAGTGTCGCCCGGCCGGAATTCGTCTGACTTGCGCGAGATCGACCGCAAACGCATCCTGGTCACCGGAGGTGCCGGCTTTCTGGGCTCTCACCTGTGCGCACGCCTGCTCGCCGAGGGCCACGACATCCTCTGCGTCGACAACTTTTTTACCGGCGCCAAAGGCAACATCGCGCACCTGATCGGCAATCCGCGCTTCGAGTTGATGCGCCACGACGTGACTTTCCCGCTGTATGTGGAAGTCGACGAGATCTACAACCTGGCGTGTCCGGCGTCGCCGGTGCACTACCAGCACGATCCGGTGCAGACCACCAAGACCAGCGTGCATGGCGCCATCAACATGCTCGGTCTGGCCAAACGGGTCAAGGCCAAGATCCTGCAGGCCTCGACCAGCGAGGTCTACGGCGATCCGCAGGTGCATCCGCAGCCGGAGAGTTACTGGGGCAACGTCAATCCGATCGGCATCCGCTCCTGCTACGACGAGGGCAAGCGCTGCGCCGAGACGCTGTTCTTCGATTACCACCGGCAACACCGGTTGCGCATCAAGGTCGCCCGGATCTTCAATACCTACGGCCCGCACATGCATCCGCACGACGGCCGCGTGGTTTCGAACTTCATCGTGCAGGCCTTGCTCGGTGAGCCGTTGACGGTCTACGGTGAGGGCGGCCAGACGCGCTCTTTCTGCTATGTCAGCGACCTGGTCGATGGCCTGATTCGCCTGATGAACACCGCGGACGACTTCAGCGGGCCGGTGAACCTCGGCAATCCCGGCGAGTTCACCATCCTCGAACTGGCGCGCAAGGTGATTGCGGTCACGGGCTCGACCTCGACGATCGACTTTCGACCGCTTCCGGCCGATGACCCCACGCAGCGTCAGCCGGTGATCGACCTGGCGCGCCAGAAACTCGGGTGGGAACCCGGCATCAGCCTGGATCAGGGCTTGCCGCCGACCGTGGACTACTTCCGCAATCTGCTCGCGGGCTAGTGTGTTGCTCTGGTGGGTCCAGACTTGTCTGGACGCCGGACCCACAGGAGCAGCCGGGATTGCTAACTGAACGACGGATTCAGGTTGGCGCCCGCTGCACGTTCCTTGCCTCACGTCAAGAATTGTCGGAAGACTCGGCTTTCTTTAGAATCCTCGCCCTCCACGGCTCCCCCAGCGGGCCGGCTTCATCCAAATCGCTTGCGCGTGCAGACGAGATGTCTACGCGTCGATGAGGGGTCGCCCGTTTTCGGACGGTGGTTCGCACTCGCCAGACTGCAGGAGAGGACCGCGATCGTGAAGTGGTACGTCGTCAACACCCGCCCCCGCGAAGAGACTCGGGCCGTGGAGCACCTCACGCGTGAGGGCTACCAGTGCCTGTATCCCCGTATCCGGCGCACGCTGCGCACGACCAAAGGCCTGGTCGACCGTGTCGAGTCGCTGTTTCCCAACTACCTGTTTCTGCATGCCAACCCGATGACCGACAATCTGGCGCGGGTGCGCTCGACACGCGGCGTGCGCAACCTGGTTCGTTTCGGCCTGGAACCGGCTGAAGTTCCGCCAGAAGTCATCGAAGAACTGCAGATCTGCGGCGACAAGCAAGGCGGCGTGATCAAGCTGACTGGCGCCGCCCGCCAGGCCGTCGCCGCCAAGTTTGCCGCCGGCACGCTGGTCGATTTCGGTGGCGTGTTTCTGACCGCTGATGGCTCTGAGCGTGTGATCCTGTTGATGCGCGTGCTTGGCGACTACAACAAGGTCAATCTGCCGGAAGATCAGCTGGAAGGCTCGCAGGTCGCCGCCTGAGGCGGCCCGTTTTGCGTCGAACCCGGCCGTTGCAGCAGCGGCGGCCCGGTCGACGATCTCCAAAGCCGCGCAGGTCCTTGACCGTGCGCCATGCGGGCAAGGAATTCGGGACGCCGATATGGGTCTATCGCTGCGCGATCAATTGCTCCAGGCCGGATTCACCCAGTCCAAGCCAGAGCCCAAGCCAGAGCGCAAGCCGGAACTGCGGCGCGAGCATTCGTCGGCGCAGCGACGCGGCGGGCAGCCGTCAACACAGCGCCGCGACGGAAAGCCGGTTCAGCCGCCAACGCGACCGATCGAACCTCGCCCGAAGGCGACTCGCCCTCCGGCGTCGGGAGAGCCTTCGCTGGCGCATGCCTACCAGATTCGCGCCGAAACCGAAAAACGTGAGCGCGAGGAGGCGCAGAAGCGCGCTCAGGAAGAGGCTGCGCGCAAGCGCGAGCAGCGCCTGAAACTCGCCGCTCTGGTGGCGGGCAAGGCGCTCAACGAGCGCGACGCCGAGCATGTGCGCAACTTCAGTTATGGCAAGAAGATCCGCAAGGTCAACGTGACCGCAGAACAGTTCCGCCAACTGAACGCGGGTGAGCTGGGCGTTGCTCAGGTCGATGGACGATTCTTGATCCTGACGCCGGAGCTCATTGCCGAAGTGCTTGCCGTCGCGCCGCAGCATGTCGCTTTGTTCGTGCCCGACGGCATCGGCGCATCGGCCAACCCCGATGAGGATTACAGCGACCCACGCTTCCAGGTACCCGACGACCTGGTGTGGTAGGTGCACCGCGAGCGCCTCAAGGCCTTCGCTCTCGTTGTGTGCACTTCCGGCGATCCTGTAAACTTGACGGGTTTCGGGGCCGCAGTAGACGGTCGCCGAAGGCACTTTCGTTCTGCATGGAGTCAAGCATGGCAGCAGAGTCCGTGAATCACGGCCGGCGCCGCTTTCTGACGGCCTCGACCGTCGTGGTGGGTGGTGTCGGTGGTGTGTTTGCCGCGATACCGTTTCTTGCGGCGTGGAAGCCCAACGCCAAAGCGGTCGCAGCGGGGGCGCCGGTCACCGCCGACATCAGCAAGTTGGCGGTTGGCGAGCAGATGACCGTCGCCTGGCGCGGTCGCCCGATCTTCATCGTCCGTCGCAGCGCGGAAATGCTGGCTACCCTTCCGTCCGAAGACGGTCGACTCAAGGATCCGGCATCGGCGGTCGAAGAACAGCAGCCCGGTTTTGCCAAGAACCCACATCGTTCGCTGAAACCGGATGTGCTCGTTCTGGTGGGTTCGTGCACGCATCTGGGCTGTTCGCCCAAGCTGCACACCGAGGTGCAGCCGGAACCCTGGGATGCGCAGTGGAAGGGCGGATATTACTGTCCATGCCACAATTCGCGCTTCGATCTTGCCGGTCGTGTCTACGAAGGCTCGCCCGCGCCGACCAACCTGGTGGTGCCGCCCTATCGCTTCGAGAGCGATACGCGATTGGTCATCGGCGAAACCGAAGGAGCGGCGTAATGGCAGGCGAGCGCACGACGACGGAGACCGGAATCCTCGGCTGGCTGGACCAGCGCATGCCGGTGGTCGATTTCTGGAACAAGCACCTGGCGCAGTATTACGCGCCGAAAAACTTCAATGTCTGGTACTACTTCGGTTCACTCGCCCTGGTGGTACTGGTCAATCAGATCGTCACTGGCATCTGGCTGGCGATGTACTACAAACCGAGCGCGCTCGAAGCCTTCGCTTCGGTCGAGCTCACCATCATGCGCGACGTCGAATGGGGCTGGTTGCTGCGCTACATGCACTCCACCGGAGCCTCGTTCTTCTTCATCATGGTCTACCTGCACATGTTCCGCGCATTGCTTTATGGGTCGTACCAGAAGCCGCGCGAACTGGTCTGGGTGCTCGGCGTCCTGATCTTCCTGGCGATGATGGCCGAGGCCTTCCTCGGTTACGTGCTGCCGTGGGGCCAGATGTCGTTCTGGGGCGCGCAGGTGATCGTGTCGCTGTTCGGCGCCATCCCGGTGATCGGCGGTGGCCTGGTGGAGTGGATCCAGGGCGACTACCTGCCGTCCGATGCCACCATCAACCGATTCTTCGCGCTGCATGTGGTGGCGTTGCCGATCTCGCTCCTGGGTCTGGTGGTGCTGCATCTCGCGGCGCTGCATGAAGTTGGCTCGAACAATCCGGACGGCGTCGACATCAAGAAGAAAAAGGATGCCAATGGTGTTCCGCTCGACGGCATCCCGTTTCATCCCTACTACACCGTCAAGGACCTGTTCGGCGTCGGTGTGTTCCTGATGCTGTTCGCATTCGTGATCTTCTTCGCGCCCACCTTCGGCGACCTGTTCCTGGAGTACGACAACTTCAATCCGGCCGACCCGATGGTCACCCCGGCGCACATCAAGCCGGTGTGGTACTTCACGCCGTACTACGCGATGTTGCGCGCGATCCCGGACAAACTGATGGGCGTGGTGGTGATGGGCGCGGCGGTGATGATCCTGTTCGTTCTGCCCTGGCTGGATCGCAGCCCGGTGCGTTCGATCCGTTACCGTGGGCCGATCACCAGGATCGCACTGGCGCTGTTCGCGGTGTCGTTCGTGACGCTCGGCTACCTCGGCCTGCAGGCGGGCAGCGAGCTGCAGAAGTTGGTGGCGCAGATCTGCACCGCGATCTACTTCCTGTTTTTCCTACTCATGCCGGTTTACACCAAGATGGATTCGGTGAAGCCGGTGCCTGATCGGGTGACCACGCATGATTAAGCGCCTGCTTCCCTGGCTTCTTTTCCTCGTTGCCGGCCCGGCGCTTGCGGCGGGTGCGGGTCCGGTCCTGATGCAGTCCGGAGCCAACATCTCCGATCAGGCCTCGCTGCAGCGCGGCGCACAGTTGTACTTCAATTACTGCGGCAGCTGCCACTCGCTGCAATATGTGCGTTATTCGCGGATGGCCGCGGATCTCGGCCTCACCGAAGAGCAGGTGATGAAGTACCTGAATTTCACCGGCGGCAAGTTCGGCGACACCATCCATGCGGCAATGCCGGCAGGTGCCGGCGACGAGGCAATCGGCGCTGCCGACTGGTTCGGCGCGGCGCCACCCGACTTGTCGCTGATCGCGCGTGCGCGCCTCGGTGGCGCGGACTACACCTACACCTACCTGATGTCGTTCTACCCGGACCCCACGCGTCCGATCGGCTGGAACAACACCGTGTTCCCGAACGCCTCGATGCCGCATGTGCTCTGGGAGCGGCAGGGAATCCAGACGCTGCGGGCGCCCGACGAACATGCCGAGGACGCCGGTGGTCATGCCACTGGACCGACCTTCGACCTGGTCAAGCCGGGAACCCGGACGCCGGAAGAGTATCGTCAGGATGCACGCGACATCACCGCATTCCTGCTTTACGTCGGTGAACCGGCTGCGCTCGATCGCGAGAAGTACGGCGTCTGGGTGTTGCTCTATCTCTTGTTGTTCACCAGCGTTGCCTGGCTGCTCAAACACGAGTACTGGAAAGACGTGCACTGAGCGCCAAC
The DNA here is from genome assembly GCA_937928755.1 of uncultured Rhodanobacteraceae bacterium. Taxonomy (GTDB): domain Bacteria; phylum Pseudomonadota; class Gammaproteobacteria; order Xanthomonadales; family SZUA-5; genus JADKFD01. The sequence continues at coordinate 27,741 of CALEZI010000137.1, forward strand.
GCCGATCAGTTTTGCATCTTGAGCCCCGGGAAACCGGGGCTTTTTCGTCCTGGCGCCGCGTGGATCCGGTGTATCCCGGTCAGCGTTCGCGCTTGTCGCGGATCAAAGGCGTTTTCAGCGCGATTGGGTAAGCTGCCAAGATCGCCTTGACGGGCCACCTTCGCATGCCCGCACGATCGGAAAGTTCACCGCTCAGGTTGGCATGGAGCGCGCAACTGGCCACCGGGCGACCGGAATTGGATGCAGAGCATCAGCGGTTGATCGAGTTGATCAACCAGGTCGGCCGACTGCATCAGGGCGAGGCCAATGCGGAGCAACTGCGCGGCGCGCTTCGCGAACTGCGCGATTACACCGTTTACCACTTTCGCACCGAAGCGCAGTTGATGCTGCGCTACCCGATCGACGCCGGCTTTCGCCGCAGTCATCTGGCGGCGCACGCCGGATTCGTGCAGCGCCTCGACGAGTTCGATGAACTGGTGGCAACCGATTCCGGTGCCGTAGTCGAATGCCTGTTGGCCTTCATGGTCAAGTGGCTGGTGCACCACGTCACGCGCGTGGATGCGCGCCTGGCGCGCGACGTTGCCGCGTTCGAATCGGGAACCGCGCCGTCGCACGTCACCGATTCACACGGCGATCGTGTAGACAGCCTCATCGAAAGCGTCAGCGACCTTTACGAGGGCATGGCCGAGCGCACCATCGAGTTGTTGCGGGCGAATCGACAGTTGAAGTCGGAAATCGCCAGACGTCGGCAGGCAGAACATGATCTGCGCATTTCCGCGATCGTGTTCGACGCCATCGACGAGGCGGTCATGGTGACCAGCGCCGACAACCAGATCATTCGCGTCAATTCGTCGTTTTCGCGCATTACGGGATTCGCCGCCGACGAGGCGATCGGCGCCAATCCGCGCATCATGTCGAGCGGTACGCATCCCCCGGAGTTCTACCGGGAACTCTGGTCGGCCGTGGTGAACAACGGCAAATGGCAAGGCGAGATCCGCAACCGACGCAAGAACGGCGAGCTGTACGTGGAGTGGCTGTCGATCTACCGGGTGCGCGACGACAGCAACGGCGAACTCAGGCACGTGGCGGTTTTTTCGGACATCACCAAACAACGGGTCGAAGCCGATCGCATTCAGTATCTGGCCAACTACGACCTGTTGACCGGGTTGCCAAACCGGGCGCTGCTGATCGACCGCTTGCGCCAGCAACTGGCGTCGGCCAGCCAGAACCGCAGCAAGCTGGCGCTGATGTTCATCGATCTGGATTTGTTCAAGGCAGTCAACGATGGGCTCGGTCACGATGTCGGCGATCTGCTGCTGAAGCTGGCTGCGCAGCGCATGGCGGATTGCGTGGGAGCGGCGGACACCGTGGCACGCCATGGCGGCGATGAGTTCGTGGTGCTGCTGCCGCACATCGTGGACAGCATCGAAGCGGTCAACGTGGCCCATCGCCTGCGGATCGCCCTGTGCCAGCCGTTCGATCTGCGCGGCCACTTCGCCACGATCTCCTGCAGCATCGGCGTTGCCATTCATCCCGAACATGGTGCCGACGAACTGCAATTGCTCAAGAGTGCCGACACTGCGATGTACCGTGCCAAGGTCAATGGACGCAACGGCGTCTGCTGCGAGGAATTGTCGGCCTTGTGAGCGCGCTTGTCGGCGCGCTCGTCCACGATCGGCTCAACTGGGTAGATTCGCCCATGGCGGTCCGCTAATCTGATCGACGCAGCGGTCGGCGACCCTCGGTGTCGCCCCACTGTTGCCGGCACTTTATCGAGGAGGACCGCTCAACCATGTCGCCGCCAGGGCCGCGATCGCGCAGTGCGATGACGCTTTTCTCGCATGTCAATTGTCCGCGATCCCACGCGATCCGTTTCGTGCTGGCATTGAAGGGCCTGCCGCACGATCTGGTTTATGTGGATCCGGCGCATCCTCCGGCCGACCTCAAGGCCGCGGTTCCCGACGTGGTGCTGCCGACGTTGATGGAACGGGATGTCGTGCTTTACGAGCCACGCATCATTGCCGAGTACCTCGACGAGCGGTTTCCGCATCCACCGTTGCTGCCGAGCGATCCCCTCGGGCGGGCGCGCGCACGCTTGACGGTTTATCGCATCGAGCAGGAATGGCTGAGCCTGCTGGATCAGCTGGGCCGCGATGGCGCCAGTGCCGACCAGCGCATCTGCGCCGAATTGCGCGCGGCGCTGGCTGAATCGGAGCCGCTGTTCCGTGTCGCCAAATACTTCCTCAGTCCGGACATCGGGCTCGCCGACTGTATGCTGTTGCCGATCCTTTGGCGGCTGCCGGCACACGGTCTGCTGCTCAAGGACCTTGGGGCGGGAATCGATGCGTATTCCCGGCGCCTGTTTACCACCCCGTTGTTCCAGCGCACCCTCTCCGATGCCGAACGCACGTTGGCGGGAGACGCTGGCTGACGGCTCTGGGCGTGCGCCGCGCGCCGCCTGCAGTTACCCTGGAAGCTGCCGTCGACCTTGCAACCGGGGTCTTCAGGGTCAAGGAGCAATCAAGTACATGGACATGACTTCAACGCGACCCTATCTGATCCGAGCGATCTACGAGTGGATCGTCGACAACAACTGCAAGCCGTTCCTGCTCATCGATGCCCGTGTCCCCGGTGTGCGTGTTCCGCCCCAGGCGGTGAAAGATGGCCAGGTGCTGCTGAACATCGCGCCGCACTCGATCGACCGGCTCGATCTCGGACTCGAAGAGATTCGCTTCAATGCGCGCTTTTCCGGCGTCAGCCAGTCGATCGTCGCGCCAGTTGCGGCGGTACTGGCAATCTATGCGCAGGAGAATGGCCAGGGCATGATGTTTCCAGCCGAATCGCCCGCCGATGCCGGCGCGGATGAAGCGGTCGACGACAGCCGGCCGGGCATCGCCCTGGCGCCCAGCAGTGCGCCAACCGACGATGAGCCGCCGCAACCGCCGCCGGAACGCATGCGGCCTTCACTGCGCATCGTCAAGTAGGCTGCTCAGCCCGCGGTCAGCGCTCCTTCGCGTCAGGCACCACCCACAAGTCGCGGCCGCCATCGGCGCCCGGCACTTCGATCCACAACTGTGCGCCGCGATGAAAGCGGATGCGCCCGTGGCGTCGTTGCTGGCCATCGGCGCTGACATCGAAGCCATAGTCGAGTTGCCAGCCGAACTGCCCGTCGATGCGACTCAGACGGATCCTCTGCAGCGAGACTGTCGAGTCGAGCAACTGCAGCCCGGCATCGCGGCAACTGCGGATGGCGATCGCCAGCGCGCGTTCGTGCATCGATCTCAGCGCCTGCCAGGCGAGCACAGCGCAGGCGAGAACGAGCATGCCGATCAGGGCCGCAGTGCTGGACATCGATGCTCGCGAGGTGGTTCGGGGCCGGGAATGATCGCATCTGGGCGGAGCACCCGGGTATGCCGCCAACCGCAGGCCGCATTTCCATCCGGGAACGGGCCCTGAGGCTCCCGTTTGGCTACAATGCGGCGTTCTTGATCAAACCGGACCGTGACCTCGGCGTGGCGCCAATTTCGATACCAGGCTATGAGATCGAGCGCGAGCTCGGGGTCGGCGGCATGGCGCGCGTCTATCTCGCGATCCAGTCATCGCTCGAGCGTCGCGTCGCACTCAAGGTTATGGCGCCGGCGCTCGCCGCAGACGCCAGCTTCTCCAAGCGCTTTCTGCGCGAAGCGCGCACCATCGCCGCGCTGACCCACCCGCACATCGTCGCTGTCTACGAAGTCGGAGTCACCACCGACCACCTGCATTACTTCTCGATGCAGTTCCTGCCGGGCGGCGACTTCGCCCAACGCATGCGCAAGGGCGTCGAGCAGGGCGAGATCGTGCGCGTGCTTTCGGGCATCGGCAAGGCGCTCGGATTCGCTCACCAGCAAGGTGTGGTGCATCGGGACGTGACGCCGGGCAACATCATGTTCGATGCGGCCGATACGCCGTTGCTGACCGACTTCGGTATCGCCAGGGCGCTCAGCGGATCGACCCGGATCACCAGCACCGGCGTCAGCATCGGCACCAGCAACTACATGAGTCCGGAGCAGGCTCGCGGCGGCGATGTCGATGCCCGCTCCGATCTGTACAGCCTGGGAGCGCTGACGTTCGAGGCGCTCACCGGGCATCCGCCGTACCAGGGACCGGACGGTTTTGCCGTCGCTTATGCCCACGTTTTCGAGCCGATACCACGTTTGCCGGCAGACCTCCGACACTGGCAGGCGTTCATCGATCAGGCGCTCGCCAAGGATCCCAAGGACCGCTTTGCTTCGGCCGAAGACTTCATCGCCGGCCTGCAATCGGTGGATTTGTCGCCGGCGGTCGCCGCGCGGTTGCCGCTGCCAGCCAGCGATTCGCTGCCGGCACCGGTGCCCAGTACCACCAACGTGATCGAGAGTCTGGCGCGGCAGGTAGGTCCGGCAACGGGCGCCAAAGGGCCGGCTTTCCCCTGGGGTCGCTACGCGTTGATTCTGGTCCTGATCGGTGGCCTCGCGGCAGTCGGGTACGGACTGTGGCGGCGCCCGCCGCCGCCGGCCCCACCGTCGATGGCGAGCGCGCCGGTGGCGACGCCGGCCGTAACGCAAGGCAACCCTGCAGCGCTCGCCACGGTTGCGCCCAGCCAACCAGCGCCGGCGGTCGAAGCACCAACCGACGTGATCCTCGGCGAGCCCGAGTTGCCGTCGACGACGCCCTCCGAGTTGGATCCGGAGGGCGTGTCTGCCGACTACGTGCATCCTCCAGCGGCGGACTTCGGACCGCCGACGCCGGCGCAGCGGATTGGCGTATTTCTCGAACTGGGTCAGGCCTTGCTGCGCATGCAACGATTGCAGTTGCCCGCCGAGGCCAATGCGACGCTGTTCTTTGCCCGGGTGCTGGAGCTCGAGCCCACCAACGAGCTTGCGCGCGCGGGCTTGTCGGCGGTCGTCGATGCCTATCTGGCATTGGCGGATGCGGATCTCGACGCCGATCGTGTCAAGGAGGGCAAGGAGCGACTCGATCGTGCGCGGCAGGTCGCGGCGACGCCCGGACTGGACACCAGGGCGCTGATCGCGCGCATCGACGAGCGTTGGGATCGGCGGGTCGGTGCCTTGCGCGAAAGTGCGCGGGTGGCGCTTGGCGAGTGGCGCGGCAGCGACGCGCAGGCGGCGATCGAGCGCGCATTGGCGCTGCTGCCCGGTGATGCCGAGTTGACCCGATGGTTGCGTGAGGCCAGGAGCGTCGGCAAGCCGGGTTATCGCTTTCGCGACGCTGCCGGTTTGCCGGAACTGGTGATCGTGGGTGGCGGCAGCACGATGCTGGTCGGCGCCCGTCGTGGTGGCGACGTCAAAGTCAACGTCGCTGCGCCGTTTGCCGTGGCGGTGCGTGAGATCAGCGTGGCCGAATTCAAGCGCTTCGTCGAGACCACCCGGCATGTGGTTACCCGTGAGAGCTGCCGCAATCGCGAGGGCTTCTTTTCGGCGTCGAAAGAGCGCACCTGGCGCGCGCCGGGGATCAGCCAGAGCGACGACCATCCAGTAGTCTGTGTCGGCTTCGACGACGCCAACGCCTACGCGAAGTGGCTGTCGCAAAGCAGCGGCAAGAGCTATCGCTTGCTGACCGAAGCGGAGTGGCAATACCTGGCCAGTCAGGTGAAGCCGCGACCTTGCGCGACCGGCAATCGCGCCGACCAGGCCTATCGCAAGGTCGAGGGCGGCAGCGGCGCGTTGAGCTGCGACGACGGCTTCGCCGCGACTTCGCCGGGTGGACGCTTTGAGGCTACTGCTGCCGGGCTCTATGATATGGAAGGCAACGTTCGCGAATGGGTCGCGGACTGCGACAACGATTCCCATTTGGGCCGCAAGCCCGACCAATCGGCGCGGACCAGCGGCGACTGTTCCCAGCGCATGATCATGGGCAGTGCATGGCACAGCGACAATGGCGAGCCGGCGGTTGTTTCGAGGCGCGGCGAGCGGCGCAGTTGGCTCAGCAATACGGTCGGCTTTCGCGTGGCTCGCGATCTGGCCTCGCCGGGCGCGGCGCCGCGTTGATCCGCAGTGATGGCCGAATCGGCCTTATTTTGGGGGATGAATGAAGCTTCTATTTCCGAATGGTGAGCACGCGCCAGTCGAGCTCGACTCAGGTCGCGCCATGGTGGGCAGCGCCACCGACGCCGGTATCGTGCTGATGGCGCCCGGGATTGCGCCCCACCATGCCGAGATCGAGTTTTTCGGCGTAACCGCCAAGCTTACGCTTGCGCATCCGGACAACTCCGTCAGCGTCAACGGCAAAGCGGTCACCGCGCCGATCGAGCTCAAGCCGGGCGACCTGGTGACCTTCGCCGGCGTGCGCGCGCGCGCGGTGGCAGTGGAGAAGGCCAGCAGCGCGCCGCCGCCGCGCCCGCGAGAGGTCCAGCTCGACGATGACGGGCGCACCAAGGTCCGAGTAGCGCTTCCCAAGTACGTGCTGCGTGGGGTTTCCGGCGTCACTTTCGGCAAGATCTTCCCGCTGCAGTCGAGCGCGGTCATTGGTCGCCAGAGTGAATGCGAAATCTCCATTCCTTCCGAGGAAGTCTCGCGTCGCCATGCCGAACTGCGGGTGACGCCGGATGGCATCATGGTCGAGGACCTGGGGTCGTCGAATGGCACCTACATCAACGATCGTCGCATTACGCGGCACTTGATGAAGGCTGGCGACGAGCTGCGCCTGGACACGATTCGCTTCTTGCTGCTGGCGCCGGGTCAGGAGATGAACCAGGGTGCGCGTCAGGAATCTGCCGCAGCGACCGCTCCGGTGCTCCCGAATGCGGTTGCCGGCAAGAGTCGCACCGGTCTGATGTGGGCCATCGTGGTCGTCGCGCTGCTATCGCTGGGTGCGGTGGCTGCGCGTTTGATGGGTGTGATCTGAGCGGCAGGCAATTGCGCCCGCTCCGGCGTGCGCGTTGCGGCGCCCGTGCCCATGCGGGCCAGGCACTCGAGGCTTAGGGCGCAGCGCCGGTTCAGTCGTTGGTCGGTGACTGCCGCCAGCGCAGCGACAGATCGATGGCGCGTACGTGTTTGGTCAGTGCGCCGATGGAAATGTAGTCGACGCCGAGGGTGCACAAGGCACTCAGCCGAGTCGCGTCGATGCCGCCCGAGACCTCAAGTTCGATCCCGGGCGGGCGTTCGGCGACCGCGGTCTCGATGTCCGCAAGGGACAATTCATCGAGCATGATGCGATCGGGACGCGCGGCCAGCGCTTGCCGATACTCGTCCAGGTTCTCGATTTCGATTTCGACCAGCAGCGTCGGCCATAACGCACGCGCGCGCGCGACTGCGGGGCCGATGCCGCCGGCCGCCACGATGTGGTTTTCCTTGATCAGAACCGCATCAAAGAGGCCCAGGCGGTGGTTCTGCGCGCCACCGACCTTGACCGCGTATTTCTGCGCATAACGCAATCCAGGCAAGGTCTTGCGTGTGTCCAGCAGCCGGGTTCGACTGCCCTGCGTCAGCGAGACATGGGCGGCGGTGGTCGTCGCCGTCGCCGACAGCGTCTGCAGAAAATTGAGCGCGCTGCGTTCGCCACTGAGCAGTGCCCGCGAGCGCGCGACGATGGAACACAGCAGTGACTGCGCATCCACGCGGTCGCCATCGCGATAGCACCAGTTGATCGCGCACTGCGGATCGAGCAGTCGCAAACAAGCGTCGAACCAGGCCTGTCCGGCAAGCACCAGCGGCTCGCGCGCAATCACATCTGCCGCACCCGACGCAGAGGCGTCGATCAGCTGCGCGCTGACATCGCCGCTGCCGATATCCTCGGCCAGCGCGCGGCGCGCATCGGCGAGCACCATCGCGGCGCAGGGGGCGCCAACCACGATCGGCTCGCGCGGCAAGTCCGGGAAATCGATCAGCGGCATGGCGATGTCCTCGGTCGAGCCTGGGCCGCTTGATTCCTCAAACCGCGGCTTTGTCGCCGGCAGGCGCCGTACTCCCGCCGGACTCCGGTCCGGACTGGCCGACTGAACTTTTCAGACGCTCGACAATGGCATCCAGGGCGCGGTCGAACAAGGGTACGTCCTCCAGCAGCATCGCCCGAGCATGGCGCAATTCCGCAGCCAGCCCCAGCAGGGTCTTGTCCGCGACCTTGAGACCCTTGCGATTGACGAACAGATACTTGCTGCTGATCGGGCTGATCCACGACAGCTTCGCGCGTTCGGCGCGGCCGTCCGCATGCTTGAACTCGACCCAGGTGCCGACTTTGATGGCGCGCGCGATGTCGTAGTAGCTGTCCTGGATCTCCGCCTCGGGATCGGCCTCGACCTCGCTGCTTTCGGGATGTCGGGCCAGCTCATCGACGAAGTTCTCGTCTGCCGTCGGCGTCTCCCCGGAGGCCGACGGAATCTGATCGCTTTCGGCACTCGCGGAATCTGCGCTCGCGGAGACTTCCGCCGCCACCGGAGCCTTGATCAGCGGATCCAGTTGCGTCTCGTAGAAGGAACCGAGATCGCTGAGCAACTGGCGCACGTCGTTGTCGTGATAGGCGACCATGGCCAGTCCCTGGCGCAGCGCCTTTTCCAGCTCCGGTATCAATGCGCGCAGCCGCGCACGCTCCGAATCGGTGGACTTCGGCTGCGCCGCCCAGACCAGTTCGTCGGCGACCCGCAGCGAGGTTTTCCACGGATGCGAGCCCTCGCCCTGGCGCAGGATCGTCAACACCAGCACGTTGGCCCAGGGGCGGGTCAGAATGTGGCGGATGACCTCAGGCAGCTTCTTGCCCTCGATGCGCGACAGGATCTCGCGGGCCGCCGTCTTGCGCGCGCCCTGCAAGCGTTCGCGCCCGCGCGCGGCTTCAGCCGCGCGCAGCTCCGCGACCTCGGCGCGCTTGCGCGACGACCCGACGAAATCGCGGAAGTCCTTGAGCAGACGATCGAAGATCTGCACATCGTCGCTGAAATCCTTGAGCAGGGCCTCGACGACGCTCTTGACCTTTTCGTAGAAGCGCCCGTCCTTGTCGCTCTCTTCGCTCCAGGACAATCCAGCGTGGGCCAGTTCATCGAGCAACTGACGCGCTGCGTGCTCCTTCTGCGCGAACATCTCCTTTTCCAGAATCGCGCATTTCAGATAAGGGATCTGCAGGCGCGCCAGCAATGCCTGCATCTCGGCCGGAAGATTGCGATCCTGCAGGATGAACTCGAACAGCATGCCGACCAGGTCGATGGTGTCTTCATCGACCGCGGCCATCGCGTGTTTGCCTTCGCCGGTGCCCAGGCGATGCAACTGATGGGTCAGTTCTTCCTTGATCTGGCCGCTGGGAACCAACTGTATCATCGGGCCCAGATTGGCCTGCGCCGGTATGCTCATGGCCTGACTTTGCAGCACGCTCAGGGCGCTCACCAGATCGTTGGTGGCGAAGGCCTGCCCCTGAATCCCGGTCGGCGGCCCCGGCGTGATTCCGCGGCGCAAGGAGAGCAACGACCGCACCGTGTTGTAGAGCTCGATCTGCAGTTCCGCTTCGGCAACCGCTGCCGGCGAATACACATTGCTGCCGGCGCGGGTGTCGTACTCCGCCGCTTCCGGGGTGTCCGCGCTGGCACCGGGCCTGCCCGCAGGCGCTGGCGGCCGACGCGCACTGGCTACCGGGTACTTGATCTGCGGCAGCACGCCGGCCTGCATCAAGTGGTGGTTGACTTCCTCGTAGAGCTGGTCGAGTCCGCCCATCACGTGCTTGTCGAACAACTTGAGGATCATCAGCTTGACGTTGAGTTCGATTTCGAGCTCAACCATGGTCGACTGGAAACTGTGGCACAGAGCGCGAGGACCCAGCGGATTGTTCTGGCTATCGACCTTGTTGCCGCCCGCCAGCACCGACATGCGCTGCTCGATGGCATAGAGGTGCTGGGCCAGTCGATTGGTGGCCTTGCCGACCATCGCCGATACCGCCAGCGATTCTTCCAGGTCCTTGTCTTCCACCAGCGCCAGACCGCTCGGTTGTGCCGAAGTCAACTCCTCGACCGGCCGCACCGCCGCCGGTCCGAACTGCGCAAACTCGCGCGTCAACTGCTCCTGGAACAGGCGTTCGACCAGTTGCCGCTTCTTGCGCACCTCGCGCATGCCGTCGAAATAGCGCGTTTGCACATTGTTGTTCTCGGCTTTTTCGGCGAGATCGAACAAGGCGTCGTCGACGCTGTCGAACAGCGTCCCCACCAGCAGAGCGAGTCGCTTCTGCGTCAGGCCACGGCATTGTTTGATCAGATCGCCGACACGATCGAACTGCTGCGACTGGTTGACCTGCCGTTGCTGCAGGTCGACAACCTTGTTGTTGTCGTTGCCGGTACTCACACGCATTCCCCTGGATAAGCCAAAGACGGATCTTCGGCTATGTCGATAGGCGTACAGCGTACCTCATGCACGCCTGACTGTTTCTGCAAAGGGCCGAAAAGCGGACGGCGATCACACTTCTTCGCTGACCTCAGTGAGGAAAGTCCTGAAACTGGGTAGTGCCGATGCCTTCTTCCGGCAACAGCACCGGGATATCGTCTTCGATGCGGTAGATCACTCTGGCGTCATCGGTGATCAAACCGCTGTCCAGGGTGATGGTCACCGCCCGGCCATCGACATCCACCACCGATCCGGCCGCGATGGCGTCGTTGAGCCATTGCTGTTGCGCCTTGCCGAGCATCCGCAAGGGCCGGTGGGATACCGGGCAGCACAGGATCTCGAGCAAGCGTCGGTCGATGGCCATGTTCATGGTTGGTCGGTTGCGGCTGGAGAGCTAACATAGCGCGCTCGTTCCCGCTACTCCAGAACCGACCTTGGAATTGATCATCCCGCAAGTGGCAGTGGTGATGGGCTCGCGCTCGGACTGGGAGACCATGTCCGCTGCGGTCGAATTGCTCGAAGAGTTGCGTATCGCCCATGAGGTTCGGGTGATCTCGGCGCATCGCACGCCGGATCTGTTGTTCAATTACGCCGAAGAGGCGGTGGAGCGCGGTCTGCGCGTGATCATTGCCGGCGCCGGAGGGGCTGCGCACCTGCCGGGCATGCTGGCCGCGAAAACCTGGATTCCGGTGCTCGGCGTCCCGATCCAGTCCAGGGTGCTGAACGGCGTCGATTCGCTGTTGTCCATCGTGCAGATGCCGGCCGGCGTGCCGGTGCTGACATTGGCGATCGGACAGGCCGGCGCGAAAAACGCTGCGCTGGCCGCAGCGGCTATCCTGGCTCTGAGCAATCCGCCGTTGGCGCTGCGGCTGCAGGAACTGCGCCAGGCGCAGACCGAGCGCGTGCTGGCCGAGCCCGATCCGCGCAGGCCGGCATGCGAATAGGGGTCATCGGTGGCGGCCAGCTTGCACGCATGCTGGCGTTGGCGGCGTCACCGCTGGGGATTCGCGTGCATGCGCTGGATCCTGCAGTCGATGCCTGCGCCGGCGACGTCGCGCCACTCGAAGTAGCCGCGTTCGACGATCTGGTCGCGCTGCATCGTTTTGCCGATCTGTGCAACGCGATCACTTTCGACTTCGAGAACGTATCGGCGCCGGCGCTGGCGGAATTGGCGGCGGTGCGACCGGTGCGGCCCAACCCGCTGTCGCTCGCCACGGCGCAGGATCGCGCTGCCGAGAAGGCTTTGTTCGCGCGCATCGATACCGCCGTGGCGCCGTTCGCCGTCATCGATGATGCGCAGCAGATGGCCGCCGCCGAGGCCAGCGTCGTCTTTCCTGCCATCCTCAAGACGCGCCGATTCGGCTACGACGGCAAGGGTCAGATCAGCGTCGCGGATGCCGGATTGCTGGAAGATGCCTACACCAGGCTCGGCAACGCACCCTGCGTGCTGGAATCGAGGGTGCGCTTCCAGCGCGAGCTATCGCTGGTCGCCGTGCGCGCACTGAATGGCGATTTTCGCTGTTACCCACTGGTGGAGAACATCCACGTCAACGGCATCCTGTCGGTCACGCTGGCGCCCGCCGAAGTCGCGCCGACGCTGGCCGCTGAGGCCGAGCGCTGCGCGCGCCGGGTCGCCGACGCCCTGGATTACGTCGGCGTGCTGGCGATCGAGTTCTTCGATGTCGATGGTCAGTTGGTGGCCAACGAAATGGCGCCACGGGTCCACAACAGCGGACACTGGAGCATCGAAGGTGCCGTGACCAGCCAGTTCGAGAACCACATTCGCGCGGTGGCCGGGCTGCCGCTGGGGGATACCGCTGCGCGCGGCGTCTCCTGCATGTTGAACTGGATCGGCGAGTTGCCGGATCGCAATCGCGCACTGCAGGTGCCGGGCCTGCACTGGCACGACTATGGCAAGTCGGCGCGCGCGGGGCGCAAGGTTGGACATGCCACGATCACCGCACCAGATCGGGTCATGCTGGCGAACCGGCTGCGTCAGGCGGCCGAGTATCTCGATCGCCAGATACAGATTGAACCGGCGATCGCCCGGTTATCCGCGCCGGTTTTGTAGGTGGAACCCGCGCCAGCGGATTCCACCGAAACCATCGCGTCGAGGTGATGAATCCTTCGCCTTGCGGCGAAGGATTCATGCTGCGCGCGATCAGCGCATCTGCGCGGCGACGAAGTCCCAGTTGACCAGGTTCCAGAAGGCCTCGACGTACTTCGGGCGCAGGTTGCGGTAGTCGATGTAATAGGCGTGTTCCCAAACATCGCAGGTCAGCAGGGGCTTGTCGTCGCCGGTCAACGGTGTGGCTGCATTGCTGGTGCTGGCGAGCGCCAGGCTGCCGTCGGCCTTCTGCACCAGCCAGGCCCAGCCGGAACCGAAGGTGCCGATCGCGGTCTTGGTGAAATCTTCCTTGAATTTGTCGAAACTGCCGAACGCGGCGTCAATGGCCGCAGCCAGCGCGCCGGTCGGGGCGCCGCCGCCATTGGGCTTCAGGCAGTTCCAGTAGAAGGTGTGATTCCAGACCTGCGCAGCGTTGTTGAACACGCCGCCACTGGACGAGCGCACGATCTCTTCCAGGCTCTGGTTCTCGTGAGCCGTGCCCTTGACCAGATTGTTGAGATTGGTGACGTAGGCCTGGTGGTGCTTGCTGTAATGGAAGTCGATGGTTTCCGGCGAAATGTGCGGAACCAGCGCGTCTCGCGCGTAGGGCAGGGCAGGCAGTTCGATGGCCATGGTTCGGGTCCTCTCAGGTTCGGGGAATCGTGAATGCTAACGCTTCGATCGGGGAAGCGGCGTGAGTGTCGCTTGCCGGCGTTCGGGCTTCTGGTGGGTCCAGACTTGGACGCTTCAGGTGTTCCGGTGGGAAGAGCGTCCAGACAAGTCTGGACCCACCAACAGCGTGCCGGCGCCTGCCAGCACCCGCTTCATCCGTACTTCGCCGGTGCCGGATTCAGATGTCCGCACGCCTTGCAGGTGCGATTCGCGTTCGACCGGTAGAAGCGATCGAACACCGCCGGGAATTGCGTCTCGATGTTTTCGAGCACGAAGAACTCCTCGTACAGCTTGTGGTTGCAGGACTCGCAATACCACTGCAACCCATCGCGCTCATGCGCCAGGCGCTTGCGCTCGATCACCAGGCCGATCGAATTGGCCAAACGTTGCGGCGAATGCGGCACGCCCGGGGGCAGGTAATAGATCTGACCGGCGCGGATCGGCACATTGCGTGGCTGCCCGTCGATCTGCAGGCGCAGCACCATCTCGCCTTCGACCTGATAAAAGAACTCGGGGCCTTCCTCGACGTGGTAATCGGTACGCTGATTCGGTCCGCCGACGATCATCACGATGAAATCGCCGTCGACGATGCACTTGTTGCCCACCGGCGGTTTCAGCAGATGGCGGTGCTCGTCGATCCAGCCCTGGAAGTCGATCGGTACGGTCCACATGGCGTTCACCCGGAGTGCGACATGACGCTTAGGCTAGCGGATAGACGGCGTCAGGAGCACTTGTCCGCAAAGGACGCAAAGGACGCAAAGAGAGCCAGGACGACAGCTGCCAAGCGGCAACACGATGGGCCGAGCATCATTGAACGGTTGATTCAGCTTTCCTTTGCGTCCTTTGCGTTCTTTGCGGACAAGAATCACAGGCCCGGAAGCACCGCAGGCGCCGCCGCCACGCACTTTAGCTCGATCGCGATCGGTGTTGGCAGGGCATTGATGCCGAGTGTGGTGCGGCAGGGTGCGGTTTCAGGATCGGGGAAGTACTCGGCCCAGATGCGGTTGTAGATCTTGAAGTCGCGCGCCATGTCGGTGAGGTACACGGTAACGTCGACGAGGTCCTCCCAACCGGCGCCGCAGGCTTCGAGCACGGCGCGCACATTGGCGAACACCGAGTGGCACTGCGCGGCGATGTCGTAGCCGACCAGGTTGCCGGCCGCATCGTGGACGTTGCCGGGGATCGAGTTGTCCTGCGGCGAACGTGGGCCGATGCCGGACAGGAACAGCAGGTCGCCGACACGCCGCGCGTGGGGGTAATGGCCTACTGGCTTCGGCGCGGCCTGGGCTTGGATCGAATTGGTCATGCGCTTCGCTCTCCTCGGAGGAAAGTAAGTCGGGTAGATCACGTTGGCCCGAAACGGCCTACGTGACAATGGCTCGTTGCGGTGTCACGTAGGCCCTGCGGGCCAACGTGACCTACGCCGCTTCAATAGTGGATCGCCACATTCTTCGGCTCGGTGAAAAAGCGCATCGCTTCGACGCCTCCTTCGCGACCCAGGCCCGACTGTTTGACGCCGCCGAACGGTGTGCGCAGGTCGCGCGCCATCCAGCAGTTGATCCAGACGATGCCGGCTTCCACGGCTGCGGCGAAGCGATGCGCGCGCGCCAGGTCGCGGGTCCACAGCGAGCAGGCGAGTCCGTATGGCGTGCAGTTCGCAAACGCCAGCGCCTGCGCATCGTCGTCGAACGGTGTCAGTGTCGCCAGCGGGCCGAACACCTCTTCGGTGTTGACGCGACAGTGCGCATCGAGCTGATCGAACACCGTCGGCGCCAGGAAATAACCCTCTCGGCAGCGCCCGTCGAGCGTGATGCGCCGGCCGCCAGCGAGCAGGCGACCGCCCTCTTCGTGCGCCAGGTCGATGTAAGCCTGCACCTTGGCGAGGTGCGCCGCCGAAACCAGCGCTCCCATGTCGCTGGCGGGGTCGCGCGGATCGCCGACGACCAGTTCGGCGACCCGGGCCAGGAAGGCCTCGCGAAAGCGCGGCAGCAGCGAGCGCTCGACCAGGATGCGCGAGCCACACAGGCAGATCTGGCCCTGGTTGGAGAAGGCCGCGCGCACACTCTCGTTGACGCTGCGCTCGAAATCGCAGTCGGCGAACACCACCGTGGCGTTCTTGCCGCCCATCTCCAGCGACAGCTTCTTGAACTGCGTCGCCGTCGCCGCTGCAATGGCGGCGCCGGTAGCGGTGCTGCCGGTAAAGGAGACCGCCTTGACCCTCGGGTGTACCACCAGAGCCTGACCACAGCGCGGACCGCCGCCGTGCACGATGTTGAGCACACCCGGCGGCAGGCCGGCGGCCTGGACGATCTCGCCCAGCAACCACGCGCTGACCGGCGTGATCTCGCTCGGCTTGGCAATCACGCAGTTGCCGGCCGCCAGCGCCGGCGCGATCTTCCAACTGAACAGGTACAGCGGCAGATTCCATGGGCTGATGCAGCCGACCACACCGAGCGGCTGGCGCAGCGTGTAGTTGAGCGTGCCGGCCTCGCCGTGATGGCTCTCGGATGCCTGACTCTCGGCCATCGCCGCGAAGAAGCGAAAATTGGCGACGGCCCGCGGAATGTCGACGCTGCACGCGACCTTGACCGGTTTGCCGCTGTCCCGCGACTCCTCCTCGGCCAATGAGTCGAGGCGCGCTTCGATCAGATCGGCAATGCGTCTGAGCAGGTTCGCGCGCTGGCTCGGCGGCGTTGTCGCCCAGCCGCGCTCGGCGCGCCGAGCGGCGGCGACCGCGGCGTCGATGTCGGTAGCCCCCGAGTCGGGCACCTCGGCGTAAACCTTGCCGGTCGCCGGCTCGACCACCGGCAGGTAGGCCCCCGTCGCCGGCGCCCGGTAGTCGCCATCGATGAAGTTGGTCAGTCGCAGCAGGGAATCGCGCATGGCATCCGAAGTTTCGCGGGACGTGATCCGCTACCGTTATACGACGTTTGATCGGGAGTCCAGCCAGAGCCTTTTGTCCGCAAGGGTGAGGCGGGCTTTCGAGCGGCATGCTGCGAGCCGTCGAACGGCCACCAGCTCGCTGGTGGACCGGGCCACGCAAAGGACGCAAAAACAGCAGATGCCAGCGGCCATTCATGAAAGTCCTGGCTGTTGATCTCCTTTGCGTCCTTTGCGTCCCTTAGCGTCCTTTGCGTCCAGAAATACAGTCCGCATTCTTGCGACACCCACGTTCGATGCGCGAATAAGCGCACCGCCAGGGGCGACCGTGACTCTCACCAAAATTGCCGTAAGTCATTGATTGTCATGTGGGAGCGGATTTACTCCGCGAGAGCTTTCGCGGGATGAAGCCGCTCCCCCACAGGTTCGATGCGCGATGACCCGAACGTCACAACGCCAGCGTACGCCCGCCGTCCACTGCGATGCTGACGCCGGTGATGTAGGACGCCGCCGGCGAGGCCAGGAAGGCGATCGCGTTGGCAACTTCGCTGGCGTCGGCGAAACGGCCCATCGGCACCACGCTCATCATGCCTTTGGCGACCTCATCCTCGCCGAGGCCGCTGCTGCGCACCTTGCCGGCGATCAGGCCGTCCAGTCGCGCGGTACGCGTGAAACCCGGCAGCACGTTGTTGACGGTGATGCCCTCCGGCGCCAGTTCGGTGGCCAGCGTCTTCGCCCACGAGGCGACCGCGCCGCGCACCGTGTTCGACACGCCGAGACCCTTGATCGGTTCCTTCACCGAGGTCGAGATCACATTGACGATGCGACCGTAGCCGGCCGCACGCATGCCCGGCAGGACCAGGCGCGTCAGCAACTGGTTGCACAGCAGGTGCTGGCCGAAGGTGTCGAGGAAGGCCTGCTCCGAGGCGTGCTCGATCGGGCCCGGCGGCGGGCCGCCGGTGTTGTTGATCAGGATCTGCGCCGGATGCGCCGCCAGCCACTCGCCGACGATGCGTTCCAGCCGCGCGCGATCGGCGTAGTCGGCATGCAGCGCATGCGGGCGCCCGCGGCCCGCGGCCTTCAATTCCACCAGCGCCGCCGCCAGCCGCAGCGGATCGCGTCCGATCACCGTGACATCGGCGCCGAGGGTAGCCAGTTCCAGCGCGGCCGCGCGGCCGATGCCCTGGCTGCCGCCGCCGACCAGCGCGTGATGGCCTGTGAGGTCGAGATGCATGGGCACTGGCTCCAGGAGGGTCGTGTCAGTTTACGGGTGGCGATCGGATGTGTCGCTCAATTCGGCATTGCTTTTTGTCCGCAAAAAACGCAAAGGGCGCAAAGGAAAGCAGATCCTGGAAGTCGGCGCGCGGTCGGCCTTGCGCCACCTGCTCTCGCTCTCTTTGCGTTCTTTGCGACCTTTGGCGGACCCATGCTCCTCGCGCCAATGCCCTGCGCACTGCGCCATGACCTCAGCGCATCCCCTTGAGGCGCATGCGGAACTCGACACCGGCCATGTCCGGCAGGTTGCTGGCGCTCGCATCGCCCTGGTGCAGTTCGGCGACCAGGCGCACGATGTAGAGGCCCAGGCCCAGGTGCGGGGATACCGTGGCGCGACCATCGCGCACCGAAATCAGTGAATCGAACAAACGGTCCTGCATCTTCTGCGGCAGCGGCGGGCCGTTGTTCGACAGCACCAGGTCGACACTGCCCAACTTCAGCTCCAGCGCCAGCTTGATCCAGCCGCCGGGCGGACAGAAGCCAAGCGCATTGTCGACCAGCTTGTCGAGCGCTTGATGGATCAGTTCGGGAGCGCCGTGGAAGGGCACCGGGAAATCCGGTACCACCAGGCGGAAATCGCGGTCTTCGGCGAGGTCTCGATAGCCGGCCGCGGCGCCATTCAGAAATTCGCGCAAGTCGAAATCTTCGGCCTCAGCGGCAGCGATCGCGCTCTCGATGCGCGATGCCTGCGACAGCGTGCGCAGCAGCGCACCGAGGCGCTCGGCGCCGGAGCGTGCGCGCTCGGCATAGATGCGCGCCGACTCGGTCATCGCCTCCTGCTCAAGGTTCTCCAGCGACGACTTGACCACCGCCAGCGGCGTCGCCAGTTCATGCGAAAGCTTGCCACCGAGGGTGCGCAGATAGTCAGTGTAAGCGCTGACCTGGTCGAGCAGTCGGCCAAAGCTGCGCGACAGGTCGCCGATCTCGTCGACCGCGTTGGAGCGCGGAAAGTTGCCGACCACGCGGCCTTCGATGGTGAGCGCATTTTCGGCCGCATTGCGCAGTTTGCGAATGCGCCAGGACAGATAACCGGCGTACCCGAACAGGATCGCCGCAGCAACCAGCATCGTCAGCAGTCCACCCAGCAACAGGCTGCCGAGCGCGCGGTTGGTCCACAACAGCAGCGCGTCGCTGGTCTGTTCGAGCATTACGACGCCGACCACATCGCTGCCATGCAGCACCGGAATGGTCACGGTGAGGATCACGCTGGCCTGGCTGGCGGCGGGGCGCCAGTTGGCGCCAGGGGTGCCGGTCAAGGTCGCATCCACCTGGGTATTGGTCAGGCGCAGCAGGTTGAAGGCATAGCCGTCGCCGCGCGACATCTCCGGCGCCAGCAGATGGCGGTACACCAGCGCGCGTAGCCAGCGCAGGAAGGACAAGTCGTTGTCGTCGTCCGACGTATCGCTGCCGGGCCGCAGGCTGCCGCTTCGCGCGAGCACATAGCCCATGCGATCGAGCACGCGCAGACGGGCATTGTCCGGCACCAGGTTGCGCAGCAGTGGACTTTCCTGCCACAACAGGGCCAATGGCCGATAGCGCAGTCCGCGGACTGCGGTGCTCGCCGTTGCGCGTGGCAGGTCGGCGCCGGAAACCGGGTAATCGCGCACTTCGATGGCGAGATCGAAGACTGGATCGGCGATCGGCAGCTTCAGCTCCAGGCGATAGCCGCCGCTGCGTTCGATCCAGGCGGCCGGCAGTGCGAAGCTCGGCTCGCGGCCGTCCGCCCCGGCCAGCGGTTGCGCAGCGGTGACGCCCTGGACGCTGCGAGCCACGCGCCAGCGCCGTTCGCCAAAACGATCGCGCAGCGAGATCTCGACATGGTCGGCGCGCTCGCCGAAGGATCCATCGACCGCAGTGGTCACCGAGGTGATGTCATCCACATCCAGCCACAGGTTGACCGCCCCCGGACCCTGGCCGACATAGAGTTTCGCGTTCAGGCCGGCGCCGGGGCTGTACAAGGCCTCAGGATCGATATGCCAGGAACCCCAGTCGTCGGCGTAGCCGTCGGCGTCGATGTCGATGCGCATCGGCCGCGCATGCAATACGGCGGGTGCGACCAGCGCGGCGCGCAAGGCGGGCTCGGCAACCGGCAAGGCGGTCGCCAGCGTGCGCGCCGACGCCATCAGCGCGCGCTCCTGGCTTTCGCGCAGCGCGGTTTCCATCTGCACGATGAAGCGCCAGCCGGCGAGCGGAAACACCGCGGCGACCAGCGCAATCAGCAGCAGTTTCAGGCGTAGCGGCATGCGCGGCTGGAGTTTCGATCGAGGTCGCGGAGTTCAGCGCAACGGCGGCGGGATTGCAAAGGAATGGCGAGGGCAGTGAAGATTGCAGGAGCGACGTGTACGTCGCGACCTTATCGCATGACGGTCGCGGCGCTAACTCCTGCGACGTGTCGATCCTTGTCGGCGCGCCTGCGCGCGCGACGCTGCCAGGGCGTATCGACGGTCGCGACGTACACGTCGCTCCTACGCTGGTCAGTAGCTCTCGAACACGCCTCCGCCCTCGCGAGCGATCGAGTCGAAGCGCGTGTACTGGCCGCGGAACCACAGGTCCATGGTGCCGGTCGGTCCGTTGCGGTGCTTGGCGATGATGATCTCGGCGATACCCTTCTTGGCCGAATCCGGGTTGTAGTACTCGTCCCGGTAGATGAAGCAGATCAGGTCGGCGTCCTGCTCGATGGCGCCGGATTCGCGCAGATCGGACATCATCGGACGCTTGTCCTGACGCTGCTCAAGAGAGCGGTTGAGCTGGCTCAGCGCGACCACCGGGACGTTCATTTCCTTGGCGATTGCCTTCAAGTTGCGCGAAATCTCGGAGATCTCGTTGGTGCGGTTCTCGCGCGTGCCCGGGACCTGCATCAATTGCAGATAGTCGACCACGATCAGCGCCAGCCCGTGCTCGCGCTTCAGTCGTCGCGTGCGGGCGCGCAACTCCGACGGCGACAGGCCACCGGTATCGTCGATGAACAGCTTGGCGCCGGTCAGCAAGGTGATCGCGCTGGTCACCCGTGGCCAGTCCTCGTCGGCCAGATCGCCGTTGCGCAGGCGCTTCTGATCGACCCGACCGAGCGAGGAGATCATGCGCAATGCCAATTGGGCGACCGGCATTTCCATGCTGAAGATCGCCACCGGCTGGCCGCTCTGGATTGCCGCATGTTCGGCGATGTTCATCGCGAACGAGGTCTTGCCCATCGACGGCCGCGCCGCAACGATCACCAGGTCGCCCGGCTGCAAGCCATTGGTCAGATTGTTGAAATCGGCAAATCCGGTGTCGAGTCCGTTGAGTACGCCCTTGTTCGAATAACGGAACTCGATGGCGCGATAGGCTTCCTTGAGCGCCTCGGCGACCGGCACGAAGCTGCCGCGCCCACGTTTGCCACGCTCGCCGATATCGAACACGAGCTTTTCGGCGCCCTGCAGCAGTTCCTCGCTGCTGCGCCCCTCCGGCACCAGGATGTCGTCGACGATCTGGGTGCCGGCTTCCATCAACTGGCGCAGGATCGACTTCTCGCGCACGATCTCCGCGTAGGCCACGATGTTGGCCGCGCCCGGCGTGTTGTTGGCGATCTCGATGACGTAGCCGATGCCGCCGGCGGCTTCGGCCTGTTCCTTGCGCTCCAGCCATTCGCCGAGGGTCACCGCGTCGCACGGCTGGCCCTTCTCCTTCAGCGACGCGATCGCCTGGAAGATGATGCGATGGTCCTGACGATAGAAGTCGTCGGCGACCACCTTGTCGGAAATCTTGAAGTAGGCCTCGTCGGACAACATCAATGCGCCCAGCACCGCCTGTTCGGCGTCGAGCGAATAGGGCGGCGTGCGCGTGTTGGCGTGGCGAGGATCGGTCATGGGGTTCCGATGGTGCTGATGAGGTGACTTCAGACGTTCACGGCGGGGTTGGCAGTTCGCTGTGGTCGGGAGCGGCTTTTTTGGTCCGCAAAGGACGCAAAGGACGCAAAGAGAAGCATTGACACGAAGTGAGTGCGGATTTCCTTGTGATCACGCCAAGCGCTGCCGGGAGCTTTCGCGACCCCTTCAAAGTCTATCTTGCTTCTCTTTGCGTCCTTAGCGTCCTTTGCGGACAAAGGCTCTTTCCCGGAAGCCACAAAAGCGAAAGCCCGCGATACCTCTCGGCATCGCGGGCTTTCGGGTGCGGCGATGAAGCTCAGTTTTCCGGCTGGACCACGACCTTGACGGTCGTGTGCACGTCGGCGTGCAGGTGCACTTCGACGTCGCTCTCGCCGACGCGGCGGATCGGGCCTTCACCCATCACCACTTCGGACTTCTCCAGCGGCAGGCCGGCGGCACTGAAAGCTTCGGCGATTTCGCGCGGGCCGACCGAACCGTAGAGCTTGCCCTCGGTGCTGGCATTGGCCTTGATCGTCACCGAGGCGCCTTCGAGACCCGCCTTGCGTGCCTGGGCGGCGGCCAGGATCTCGTTGGCCTTGCCTTCGAACTCGGCGCGGCGCTTTTCGAACTCGGCAACGTTGGTTGCCGTGGCCGGCACGGCTTTGCCGTAGGGGATCAGGAAGTTACGGCTGTAGCCGGCCTTGACCTTGACGCGGTCGCCGAGGCTGCCGAGATTCTTGACCTTCTGAAGCAGGATCACATCCATGGATCAGCTCCTCAATGACTGTCGGTGTACGGGATCAGCGCCAGAAAACGGGCGCGCTTGATCGCGGTCGAGAGCTGGCGCTGGAAACGCGCGCGCGTGCCGGTGATGCGGCTCGGCACGATCTTGCCGGTCTCGGTGACGTACTGGCGCAGCGTGTTCAGATCCTTGTAATCGATATGAGTGACGCCGTCAGCGGTGAACTTGCAGAACTTCTTGCGACGAAAGAAACGCGACATGGTTTATCTCCTGGGAATCGGTCAGACGCTGGCTTCGGCGACAGGCTCATCCTCACCACCGGTACCGACGGCAGTTGGGGAATCGCCAGAGTCGTCGTCGCGGCGACGCGGCTTCTCGTCCTTGGTCTTCATGATCGCGCTCATTTCGGTGACCGCTTCCTTCATCACCACGATCAGGTGGCGCAGCACGGCATCGTTGAAGCGGAACGCATCCTGCAGTTCCTTCAGCGCAGCAGCCGAGCATTCGATGTTCATCATGATGTAGTGCGCCTTCAACAGGCGCTCGATCGGATACGCCAGCTGGCGTCGGCCCCAATCTTCCAGACGGTGGATCTTGCCGCCGTCGGCTTCGATCATGCTGCGGTAGCGGTCGATCATCGCCGGCACCTGCTCGCTCTGGTCAGGGTGGACCAGAAACACAACTTCGTAATGACGCATGAGATTCCTCTCGGATATAGCTTCCCGGACAATCCAGTGAAGCGAGGAGCCGTCCAGGGAGCCTGGACGGGGGCGCGGAGTCTACTCGTCTGCGCGTGGAGCAGCAACTCGGGTCAGTCGTTGTTGCTCGTCGGCAGCGCCGGCCGCTGCAAAAATCCATGCACCCGTTTGCCAACGCTGCCGAGCGGGCATGCCCGGACTTGTCCGGACAAAAGGGTCCAGACTCGTCCGGACCCTTTACCTGCGTGGCAGCCGGCTGCTAACCCGCGACCTTGCCCTGCAGATACAAGGCTTCGCCGAGGCTGTCGATCAGGCCGAGTTGCGTTTCCAGCCAATCCACATGCTCTTCCTCACTCTCGAGGATGTCTTCCAGCAGTTCGCGAGTGCCGAAGTCGCGTACGGTTTCACAGTAGGCGATGGCGTCGCGCAGATCGGGAATCGCCAGTTCCTCGAGCTTGAGATCGCAGGCGATGACCTCTTTCGGATTCTCGCCGATCAGCAGCTTGCCGAGCTTCTGCAGATTGGGCAGGCCTTCGAGGAACAGGATGCGTTCGATCAGGCGATCGGCATGCTTCATTTCGTCGATCGATTCCTCGTATTCGTGCTTCGCCAGCGCCTGGTAGCCCCAGTTGCGGTACATGCGCGAGTGCAGGAAATACTGGTTGATCGCCGTCAGTTCGTTGGCGAGGATCTTGTTGAGGTGGCCAATGACCTTTGCGTCGCCTTTCATGGCTGTCCTTTGCGCGCGATCGGATACCGATCGGAGGACCAATCATAAGCCGCAAAGAGGTACGCGCGCGTGAAACGAACTCGGGAGCAAGCCAAAAAGCTGGCTGCGCGAGCTGATCGCCGCGTCGGGCGCCGTTCCCTGACTCAACTCGCCATTTGATCTTCTTGCGTGACTACGCTCCTTGATGCTGGCATGACGGTGCCCGTCAGCGGCAGTGCTCAGGCGAGCGCCGGCATGCCGTCGCCGCGGGCCAGTCGCAGCGACGGCGAGTCGTTTCTCAGCGATTCGTGCAGGACCGCTTCCGCCATTTCGGAGCAGCAGCCGCAGCCAGCCGTGCAACCGGTGCTCATGGCCAGTTCGCCGAGGGTGCGAATACCCGATCGAGCCGCGCGCCGGATTGCAGCTTCGGTAACACCGTTGCACATGCAGACGTACATGGTCGATGGCTCCTGGACGCTTGTTGCAGAGCGTATTGCCAATGCGAATGGTTGTCAATTCGCACTGGAGTCGCAACGCGATGTCATTCAGCCACAGCTATCGATGACCTGCCTTGATCGAGATCAGCGTGGCGCCGCCTGCGCCGGGGAATTCAACCGCCCGCTGGCCAAAGCGGCCATCGGTTCCTCAGGAATGTCGATCAAGCGCCGCGCCGCCGGCGCAAGATGCCGCAATGCGCGCTCGTAGACACCGCGCTTGAAGGTGACGACATGGTCCAGCGGGTACCAGAAGTCGACCCAGCGCCACAGGTCGAATTCCGGTCGGTCGGTCCCATCGAGGCGCACAAAACTATCGTCGGCGGTCAGTTTGAGCAGGAACCAGACCTGCTTTTGTCCGATGCACACCGGCCGCACGTTGGTGCGCACGCAGTGGCGCGGCAGGCGATAGCGCAACCAGCCCGGCGTTGCCGCCAGAATCTGGACGTGCTCGGCCGCCAGGCCGGTTTCTTCCGCCAGTTCGCGGTACATCGCTTCTTCAGGTGTCTCGTCGCTGTTCATCCCGCCCTGCGGGAACTGCCAGCCGTCACGACGGACGCGCCGCGCCCAGAAGACGCGTCCTCCTTCCTGCATCAAGACGATTCCTACATTGGGTCTGTAGCCATCCGGATCGATCATCCGGGCGCGCTCCACGCATGTGCTGGGTTGATTTTGCATTCCCCGCAGCGTACCGACAAGCGGTCATCGTCGATTGGCAGCCCGCAGACGCAAGTTCCGTGGTCGACAGGCTGCGCCAGAGCGGTTCAGTCCCATAGAATCAGGTCGTCGTCGCGAGTGCGCGTGGTGGGCCCTGTGGCAAACAACGGGTTGGATCCGTATCCGTTCGTCAAGCTTGCACAGTCGGGCGTGGCGCCGCGTGTGCGCGGATTGCTCGAGGGCGTCTATCAGGCGGCGCAACCGATCATCGACGCGGCGCTCACGCGCGCGCTCGACGACCTGGATCGCGACCTGCATGCGTTTGGAGAGCGCAGTTCGAGCCCCGGCGAGCAGAATCAGTGTCTGGCCAGTTTGCGCGAATTCAGGCGCTGCCGCGCCGACTTCGTGCTCGCTTGTCGTTTGGGCATACAGCGTTCCCTGCTGGCGCTGATCGATCCGTCGGCAAGCGATGAGACGCTGGCCATCGGCAGCGTCCGCAACGACCCTGCGCAAACGGGTGGTCGCGACGTCGCCGCGCGCGAGGAGAATCTGACCTTGTCGCAGATCGCCACTCGCGCCGAGATCAGGGTCGCCAACGAGCTGCAGGCTCTGGCCTATCGTTTCGGTGTCATCGCCTGCAGCCCGCCGATCGAAATCGAATCGCTGGCACTCGGACCCCACAAGCTGTGCGCGGCGATCCGGGCCGCTGCCGAGCGCTTCGAGGTGATTCCGGCGCATCGCCTGGCGCTCTACCGGCGCATCGACAAGGCCTTGTTCGCCGACCCCCGCCCGCTCTACGACGCGATCCGGAGTTATCTGATCCAGCATCGAGTGCTCGCGCATCTGCAACTGTTGCCGTCGTCCGAGCCGACGTCGGGTGCAACAGCGCCGATCCCGCAGGCCGTCGCGGCGCAGGTCGCGGTCGCGGTGCCCAGGGTGGCGGCGGACGACGATTTGCCGCCGGCCGGCGGCAGGATTTCAATGCCAAAGGTGCCTCCTGTTGTGGCCGAGCGACCGAGCGTGGAAACTGAAATGTCGTCGCGCGCGAGTGCGGAGAAGTCGCGGGCGATCGAAGCGCCGATGCAGGAATTGGCGGTCGGGCGGCCGTCGGTGGCGGAACTGGCGCTGGACGACGATTATTTCCGGGGACTGCGCGAGCGCATGTCACTTCGAAGCGCCAGCCGGATCGCCAATGCGGAAGCTGGCAATGCAGGCACGCCGGTCGGTCGGCAGCAACTGCATGCGGCACTTTGCGCGTTGCAGGCGCAAGCGCCGGGGCCGGTGATGCATGCCGGCAAGTGGATCAATCGCAGTGTTGCGCACATCAAGCAGGATCTGGTGAACCAGTTGCGCGGCCTTGGCGATGGCGGTACGCCGAGGCTGCGGGATGAAGACTCGCAGACCGTCGACATCATCGGCTTGCTGTTCGAGCAGTTGCTTGCGGCCTACAGTCCGAACAGTTTGAGCCACGCGGTTTTCAGCCGCCTGCAGATTCCGCTGCTGAAACAGGCGCTGAGCGATCCGGGTTTCTTCACCCGACCCAACCATCCGGCCCGGCGTTTGCTCAATGCCTTCGTCGAATGTCTGCGGGACTGGGTGGGCGACGAGGATACTGATCGCCAGGTAATCGAGAAGCTGCAGATGGTGACCGATCGCCTGGCTCGCGAGTTCGCCGACGACAGCACCAGCTTCGAACGCTGCCTGGGCGACATCGACCAGTATGTCGCGGGAATGCGCAAGAAGGCCGAGGTCGCCGAGCGCCGCCAGGTGGAGGCGGCAAAAGGGCGCGAGAAACTGGATCTGGCGCGTGCGGCGGCGCAGGAGGTCGTACAGCAGCAGTTGAGCGGCTGTGCGGCGCCCGAAGCGATCCGCACCCTGCTGCAGAGCGCCTGGGCAGACGCCGTGGCACTTTCGCTGCTGCGGCAGGGCGTGGACCACCCGCGTACCAGCGAGCGCATCATGTTCGGCCAGCAACTGCTGGAGGTGTTCCTGCCCGGTCGATCGAATGAAATTCGCATTGCCGAGCTCGGCCGCTTGCGCAGGGTGCTGGAAGAAGGCCTGGCTGCGGTCGGATTCCACGACGATGCCGTCGCCGCCGCATGGGACGACATCAGCGCGCTCGCGCAACTGCGACCGGATCATGAACAGCATGCGGCGGCGCATGCCATCGGCAATCTGCTGTGCCAGAGTTCACGGCTCGGCGGCGAAGGTACGTCGGGTCGCACGGAGCACCTGCCGATCGACCTCGGTGAGCAACGGCTCGATCCCGCGGAGCGGGCGATGATCGAGCGCATCGAGCAGCTTCCTGCAGGGACCTGGTTCGAATTCGGCAGCGGCCGAGGCGGCGGCAGTGGTCGCGCGCGCTTGAGCTGGTACAGTCGGGTCACTGGTCGCTGCATGTTCCTGAATGCGCGCGGCGGCAAATGCGAAGAGCGCACGATCGGACAACTGGCGCGCGAGCTGCTGCGCGGCAGCGTGCGCCTGGTGGTGGAAGATCGCGAGCCACCCGTCGACCGCGCGTGGCGAGCGATTGGCTCAGCGTTGCCTGCGCCGGAACAGCGCGCCCGATCGGCATCGACCGAACCACCGCCTGCGGAAGCGATCCATGCCAACCCGACGATCTGAACGCAAGCGCGCCAAGGACTCGATCATGGTGACCAACGCCATGACCGGCGAAACGCTGGGGCGAATCGGCAACTTGTCGGCCGACGGCATGATGCTGATCACCCAGCAGTTGCTTCCGGAAGGGCGTCTGTATCAGCTCCAGTTTCTGCTGGACGATGCCCAGCGCCAGCGACGGCGCATGGAAGTCGGCATTCAGTGCATGTGGAGCGATGCCGCACGCACCGAGCGCACCTTCTGGACCGGCTGTCGAATCATCGACATTGCGCCAGCGGAGCAGGCGATCCTCAGCGACTGGGTCGGGCGCGCCACCGAATCGGCGTAAGCGGAGCCGCGGAAATCGAGCGCATCTGCAGAGCTGCGCGGCTGCCGGATGCTGGATTATTCGGTGGGACCGCCTTCTTCGCCGTCGTCGTATTCGTCGACCTGTTCGGTCGAACCTTCTTCGGGTGGCGACGTTGCCCCCTCGTCCATGCGTTCGGTCTCGACGGTCGGCGTCGGCACCAGCGCTGCGTCGCGGATGACCTGGGCTTCGGACGCTTCCTCGCCGACATGAAACGCCGCGTATCCCGGCAACACGACCTGGTTGAGGGCCATGCCGAGCACGCGCCCGCGCACCGGGGCGACCAGTTCCGACACTTCGTCGCTGAGCGGATTGACCACCCGCCCGAGGCGTTGCCCCTGGCGGACCCGGTCGCCGAGCTTGACGTCGCTGAACAGCATGCCCGGTCGCATCGCGCGCACCCAGCGCGATTCATAGTAGATCGGCTGCGGTTCGCGCCACTGGCGCACCCGCTGGGTCATGCCGAGATTGTTCATCAGCGTTTCAATGGCGGTGACGCCGTGCTCGATCTCGACTGGCTCCAGGCGCACCGGCGCACCGAGTTCAAAGGTGACGGCAGGAATCCCGGCATCGGTGGCTGCGCGACGCAGCATGCCGGGTGCGCCTGGCGTGTGCAGTACCGAGGTTGCGCCGAATCCACGCGTGAGCTCGAGCACGGTCGACAAGCGCAAGTCGCCGCGCACCTGCGGCAGGTTCGAACGGTCGAACGAGCCAGTGTGGAAATCGACCAGCGCGTCACAACGACGCACGATGTTGACGAAGAAATCATGGGCGATGCGCGACGCACTGCTGCCATTGGGATTGCCCGGGAAGAAGCGATTGAGATCACGGCGGTCCGGCAGGTAGCGCGATCCGCGCGAGAATCCCGCCAGATTCACGATCGGCACGCCGATCACGGTGCCCACCAGGTCCGACGCATCGAGTGCGCCAAGCACTCGGCGGATGACCTCGACGCCATTCAGCTCATCGCCGTGGATGGCCCCGGTCAGACACAGGATCGGTCCGGGTTTGGCGCCGTGCACCACCGAAATCGGCACCTCCATCGAATCGCCGATGAAGGATGCGCCCGAGCGCCAGGGAACGCGTGCTCGCGATCCCGGTTGCACGCGCTGGTCGAGCAGCAAAAAAGCGGGATCCGGCGCGATCGTGATGTCTGTTGCGGCTGCCCCCTCCAGCGTGGCTTGATCGTCTTCGATCGGTGCGCTTGTTGGCGCGTCGCCGGTGGCGGAGGGATCGTCTGCAGCAGCGGCCTCGTCAGTTTCCGCAGCAGCGGCCTCGTCAGTTTCCGTCGCAACCGCCTGCGTCGATGCGGGGTCGGCCTCCGTCGATTCCAGTGCCTGACCAGCCGATGCGCAAATTGCCAGGCCGAGGCCGGTGATCAGGCCGCGGAACGACACTTTGCGCATAGTCCATAAACCTCAACGATATGGCGCTGCGGCTTGAAGCCCTGTTGCAGGGCTTGATCGCGCAGACGGTCGGCAATGTCGGCGCTGTCGAGCTCCATCGTCTCGTGGCACTGCTCGCAGATCAGGAACTGGCTGCCATGCGCTTCGACTTCCGGGTGCGGGCAGGGCACGTAGGCGTTCAGCGTCTCCAGTCGGTGCACGAAACCGTGGGTCATCAGGAAATCGAGTGCGCGGTAAACCGTTGGCGGGGCTGCCGGCCCAGAACCCTGCTTGCGCACTTTTTCGAGCAGGTCGTACGCCTTGACCGGGCGCGAACTGTCGGCCACCAGTTCGAATACCCGGCGTCGCAGCTCGGTCAGGCGCAAACCGCGCTCGGCGCAGGCGAACTCCAGTCGCCCGACCAGATCGCTGCTGGCATGACGGTGTTCCGGGTGGGAGCAATGCATTGCGGACTTGCCGGTGGCCGCGATCATGACGCGTCGGCACAGTCTAGCTTGCATCGGACAGCGGCTGTCATCGCGGCTGGGACTTTGGTCCCATGCGGCGTTCAACCAACCTGAACCCCGGTTAAGGATACAATGCGAAAAGCGCTGTGGTATCGTTCATCGGCGAATAACGAATCGTGGTAATAGCGCATACTTGGGTTTCCAGAATGTACCGCGTCCGATCGCGGAGTGGCATTGGAATGCTCTGGCTGGATTGACGACAATTGGAGAGTTGACATGAAAAAGACGCTTTTGTGCGCCGCCTTGGCGGTGACAGTAGCCCTGCCGCTGGCTGCCTCCGCAGCACCGCGTGAAGAGGGTCAGTGGTACATCTCGCCGAAGCTGGGTTACGGCTGGGCCGATGCGGATCGCTTGTCCGACAATGGCGTGCACGCGGCCCTCGGATTCGGTTACGTGTTCAAGCAGAACTGGACCATCGAAGGCGAAGTCGGCTACAGCCAGTTCGATGAGGATGCTGGCGAAGGTGAGCCGTTGGAGTGGGACCAGTTGTCGTTCGCAGCGTCGGTGCGCTACTTGCACGACATGGGCAACGCGCATCCGTATTTCGGTATTGCGTTCGGTTGGGCCCAGAATGAAGTCGACAATGGGCCGGATGACGGCGGATACCACATCGGCCCGATCGTCGGTTTCGAGTGGGACATGACCGATTCCGGCGCCTTCCGTTTCGAAGTCGGCCACAAGTATTCCGATTTCGACGACAGCGGTTTCGGCACCGGCTTCTGGGATACCACGGTGACGTTCGGCTTCTCGCATTACTTCGGCGCCAAGCCGGCACCGGCACCGGCACCGGCCCCCGTCGCGCCGCCGCCGCCGCCGCCGCCGGCTCCGCCGCCAGAGCCAGTGTCGCCGCCGCTGCCGGTGTCGATCACGCTGAACGGCGTCAACTTCGACTTCGACAAGTGCACGCTGCGTGCCGATGCGATCGCCATCCTCGACGAAGCCGTCCGCGTGCTGAACGGCAACGACATCCGCGTCGAAGTCGCTGGCCACACCGATGCGGTCGGTTCCGACGAGTACAATCAGAAGCTGTCCGAGTGCCGCGCCAAGGTGGTCGGTGATTACCTCACCGGCAACGGCGTTTCCGGTGCCAAGATTTCGGCAGTCAATGGTTACGGCGAGTCGCGTCCGATCGACACCAACGACACGGCCGAAGGCCGCGCTCGCAATCGTCGCACCGATCTGAACGTGCAGTAATCGTTCCAGATAGCTGCACCGCGACAACGGAAGCCCGGCCCAGCGCCGGGCTTCTGCTATCTGCAGCGCGAAAAATTTTTGCAGTGCAAAAAGCGCTACGAATCGAGCGCCGGCCCCTGCCAATCCAGCGGCGTCAACGCTGGCAAGCCGTGGCGTGCGCGCGCCCGGTCGCACTGTGGGCTCGGCGTGCCGTCCTCCCATGCTGCCTGCAGCTCGCGACAGGGTGTCGGACGATTTGCGTAGATCCGGCAGCGGGTGTCGTCGCCAACGGTCCCTGCAAGGGCCACGCAGCGCAAGTTGACCGCATCATCCACGCGCATCGCCACGCGCATCGGATCCAGCCGGGTCACCAGCGCCGCGTCGATGCCGCGTCCGTCCGCTTCCGACCAGTACATGGCGACTCGGAACGCCGCGCAGCAGGCGCCACAACTGAGGCAGGGATGCACGCTACTCATGCGATTGCGATCGTCCAGCGGCGAGCCCTGTACCAACGGCCAAGGGCGGAACCAAAGACGGCAAGCTTACACTCGCGTCAGCGCCGCGGGGCCCCCGCGGTCCGTTCCGCACCGGGGAGGGTGACATGAACGCAAGAGTTGCGGTGGCGATCGTGATGCTGGTGGGCGGCGCCGCAGGCGCGGTCGGCCATGCAGCATGTGTCGACAATGTGGTGCTGGTGCATGGCAATGCCGGCAAGCCGGCGGATTTTGACAACACCTACAACGCGCTGCTGGCGCGCGGATACAGCGCCAGTCAGATCTTCCGGCCGAACTGGGGCAGCAAGACCTGCGCCGCGTGCAACGATCATTTCGGCAGCGAGGAGACCCCGGTAGCGAACGCGTTGACGTCGGCACGCGCGAGTTCGTGCACCGGCAAGATCGACGTGCTGGGGCATTCGATGGGGGCCACGCTGGCCGCGCGCCAGATCAGCAAACTCGGGCTGGCCGCATCGGTGCACACCTTTGTCGGCATCGCCGGCGCCTTCCGCGGTCTTTGGAGCTGCGGTACCTACCCGTTCAATGTGATCACCAGCACTTGCGGCGCGTGGGGATTGTCGGTGAACAATCCTTTCGTCAACGGCCTGCAGGGCCAGGCCTTCGCGTCACGCAGCTATTCGATCAAGTCCTGGAGCGATCAGATTGTCTGTTCGACCGGCTTCTGCACCGTCGGTGGTGTGCACTCGTCCAGCGTGCCCAATGAAACCGGAACCTACACTTTTGCGCTCGGGCACTTCGGCCTGCTGACCAGCACCGCAAGCACCCAGGTGAACCTGATCCAGTAGGTCAGCGCCGGCTCAGGATCCGGTGAGATCGATGGCGGATTCCGCTGCGCGGGATCCGCCCTACCGGTCCTCGTAGCGCGAAACCTTCGCCACCGGCGAAGATTCCGCCGCCGAATCTAGCCCGACTCGACCTTCTGCTCGTCGATCAGCGTGCGCAGCTTGACCCGACCGTCCTCGATCCACTGGCCGACGCGCGAGCGATAGCGGCCGCAGTCGGAAATCTGGATGAGTTCGTACAGCCAGGCGTTTGGCGTGTCCTGTCGCGCCCAGTAAAGCATCAAGGTGCGCCGGTGCGGGTCCTCGTTGACCTCGACCGCCCAACCCGAGGTCGCAGCGTTGCCCCAAAACAGTCGCCCGTCGCGCCAGATCGCGGGAAAGTCGCGAGTCTCGGCGCGCCCGTCGGCCCAGCAGTAAATGCTGGTCTGATGGTACGGGTAGGGGCCGTCGACGGGAAAACGACAGATCAGTCGCGAGGCGTGCTCATCGACCAACGCGCCGTCGCCATCGAAATAGCGGTAGTGGCCTTCCCAGACGCCCTCGTGGCGCGCCAGCAGCGGCATCGCCAGCTTCAGATCGATCATGCCAGTGCTCCTTTCGAGGCATCGAAACGCAGGAACTGCCCGAGAGCCTACTCCCGTCCCCGCCTCGGTGACATTGACCGGCATCAGGAACGACCGGCACGCGCGCCGGCCCTTGGATGACGGGTGCTTGCTGCCACGCAGGCTCGTTGGTTGAACACTTTCGCGCACTCAGGCAGGCTTGTTGCGCTGCAGCATATGCGGCGACATTTCACCTCATGAACGAGCGCACCATGGACCACCCTGAGCACGACGCCTCGACGCGGCACGACAAGTACCTGCGTCTGATCGCCCATTGCGCCAGGCTGCCGGACGTGGCGTGCGCGGTGGTGCATCCGTGCAATGCAAGTTCGCTGCTGGGTGCCGTTCGTTCCGGCGAGATCGGGTTGATTCGGCCGATCCTGGTCGGGCCGCGGTCACGTATCGAGGCGGCCGCGCGCGAGGCCGCGGTGGATATCTCCGCGCTGGAACTGGTGGACACACCGCACAGCCAGGCATCCGCCGAGAGAGCCGTGAAGCTGGTGCACGAAGGCCGCGTCAAGATGCTGCTGAAGGGCAGTATCGAAACCAATGAACTGCTGAGCGTGGTGGTATCGCGCGAGTCCGGGCTGCGCACCGGGCGCCGCATCAGCCATTGTTTCGTCATGGATGTGCCGCTGCTGGACCGCGTGCTGATCATCTCCGACGCCGGCGTCAACATCTTTCCGACGCTGGAACACAAGGCCGACATCGTGCAGAACGCCATTGACCTGGCGCGCGCGCTCGGCAATGCGCAGCCCAAGGTGGCGATCCTGTCGGCGACCGAGTCGGTCAATCCGAAGATGCAGTCGACGCTGGACGCCGCAGCGCTGTGCAAAATGGCGGACCGCGGCCAGATCGTCGGCGGCATCCTCGATGGCCCGCTGGCGCTGGACAACGCGGTCGACCTCGCGGCGGCGCGGGTCAAGAACATCATTTCGCCGGTTGCCGGCTGCGCCGACATCCTGATCGCTCCCGACCTCGAGGCCGGCAACATGCTGGCCAAGAGCCTGAGTTTCCTGGCGCATGCCGACGCGGCGGGCATCGTGCTCGGTGCCCGCGTGCCGGTGGTGTTGACCAGTCGTGCCGATTCGATGGAGACGCGCCTGGCCTCGGCGGCGATCGCCGTGTTGCTGGTGCACGGTGCCAGGGTCGGCAACCGGCCTGGCCACTGAACGCCCGGACCTCCGACACTGTACCTGGGCGTCGACGACGGGCAAGATGACGCGTGGCCCGCTTTTCCCGGTGCAGACCCAGATGAGAAGAGTCCTGATTGTCGCCACGGCGATCGTGCTCGCCGCACTCGCCGCCATCGCGCTCTGGCAGGCGCAAACGCCACTTCCGGTTGCCGGCAGCAACCCCGTGGAGGTGTCGGATGCCGTCGCCGTGGTGAACACGGGCGCTGCAGACGCTGAACCAGGGCCGGACGCTGTCTCGCGGCCGGCGGTCGTTGTCGAGCGTCCCCGAAGCAACGCCAGTCGTGCGTCCGGCATGGCCACCCAGGTTGTCGATTTGCCGTCGGATGACTTGCCGCTGCGCGAAACCGCCGCAGCGCTGCTCGAAGCGCACCGCGTCGGTCACCTGCCGGCGACCCGGCGTTTGCTCAGGGAACTGACCGACTGCCAGCGTTTCCGCTGGGCCAGTCTGCGCATGGACATGATCATCGCCTTCGAAGACTCTCCGCGTGGCGGCCGCGGCGGCACGCGCATGCAGGAGGCAATGACGTCGGCGGCGGAACTGGTATCCAGGCTGGGCGAGCACTGCGCCGAGCTGCCGGATGACTTCGACGAAGCCCTGCTGTTCGAGGTGCAGCGTCGCGCCGCCGACGCCGGGGACCTTGCCGGCCAGCTCGGTTTTGCGCTGGTGCCGGCGCTGTCGTTGAACAAGTCCTTGCTGCAAATGGATCGGCTGGAGGTCTACAAGGAACAGGCGCCGCAGTACCTGCAACGTGCGCTGGAGCAGGGCAGTGGTCAGGCCGTGGCCGGTTTCATGGATGCCTACGAGCACTATTTCGAGGGTTGGCGCGGTCACGCCGGACGCGGCACCGAGATGCAGAACCAGGCCATTCGCAAGATGATGGATGCGGTACGGCCGTTGAACCCGCTGCAGCAGGTGCTCGGCGAGGATCTGGTCAAGGCCTGGACCTACGCGACCTTGTGCAAGAGCGTCTGCAACGGCACCGATCAGGCGCGTGCGGAGGCCGCGCTGGCGCGGCTGCAGGTGGCACTGGATCCGAAGCAGCGAAGCCTGGCCGAAGACGCTGCTGCCGCCTTGTACGACGCGCACTTTGGCCCGCGCCCGCGCCCCGAAGATATCGATCTCGAAGCATTGCGCGATGCGGTCCTGGGGTTCCGGCGCTGATCTGCTGGCGTGGGAGCGACCTTGCGTCGCGAGCGGGTTCTGCCGTGGCGCATCCGGGAAAGGCTCGCGACGCAGAGTCGTTCAGCGCAACTGCGTTGGCGTCGACCACACAGCCACCGGCCGCGGCCAGTCGCGCTTCACGCCTCCACTGCGACCATTGCCGCAGCGGCCAGCGCGCCGCCGCAACTGGAGCCTTGCCCGGCGGTACAGCCGAAACAATGGCCGGCCACTGCGATCTTGCGCGGCAGCGGTGCATCCAGCAACTCGCGCAGATGCACCTCGCGAGCGCCGTCGCCGGGCGGCAGCTTCAGCATCTGATTGAAGTCGCAGTCGTAGAGGTAACCGCGGTAGTCGACGCTGATCAGACTGCGGCACATCACGTTGGCCAGGTTCTCGTCGCGATGGGCGGCCACCAGTGTGTCCAGATAGCTGTCGAACTTGCCTTTCGAGATCAGCCACGAACCAAAACGCTGGATCGGCATGTTGGCCAGCGCATACAACTGGTTGAAAACGATGCCGAAATTGTCGTGCAGCAGACGCTTGTAATCGGCCTGGAGCTGGCTCTGCGAGGGTGGCAGAAAGGCACCGTTCGGGTTGTACACGAGGTTCAGCGGCAGATCGTCCCGGTGCCCGTAGCCGAGCGCATTGAGCTTGCGCAGGGCGACGATGGAGGCCTCGAACACGCCGTTGCCACGCTGCTCGTCGACATTAGCCTGGCTGTAGCAGGGCAATGAAGCGATCAGTTCGACGCGGTTGGCGGCGAGGAACTCCGCCACCCATTCGTAGCCGGGCTCCTCGACGATGGTCGGGTTGAGCCGGTCCATCACCTGGATGCCCTGGGCGACGGCGCTCTCGACCAGCCAGCGGAAGTGCGGGTTCATCTCCGGCGAGCCGCCGGTCAGGTCGAGCTTGCGCACGCCGAGTTTGGCGGCAACCGCCAGCGCCAGGGCCATGACCTGGCGGTCCATCAGTTCGGTGCGCCTTGGGCCGGCATTGACGTGGCAGTGAATGCAGCTGATGTTGCACAGATAACCGAGGTTCAACTGCAAGGTGTCGATGCGATCGCGTTCGATCGCCGGGAATCGGTGTGCCTGCAGGCGCGGCCAGGTGTCGTGCATGGGTGACCTCGGTCAGCAGCGGTTGTGGGTGGGAACCATGATCGCCACGACTGGCGCGCAGTCGAACCGGCGGAATTGCACCGATCTGTCGCCAGGCGGAAGTGCGGCGGGTGATGGTCGCTGCTCGATCGCCGCGTCCAGCGTTCGCGGCGCTCGTCGATCGGCGTTCAGCCGACTTGATCCAGCGCAAACTGCGCCCATGATAACTTTGACGGACCTGATGCGGCGCGTCGGGTGTGGTTTTTAGCGGTTGAGGTCAGGAGCAGCGAGCATGTCGACACGAAGCACTCTTGCAGCAATGTTCGCGACGCTGGCGTTGTCGCTCGCGGCCGCAGCCGCGACACCCGCTGGCGGTCCGGTAACTGTCGAATACGTTGATCCGCAAGGGTTCACCGACATCCGCGAAGGTTTTCGGCGCCCTCGCGTCGACGGCAATCCGCACCTCAATGCGCTGCGCAAGCACTTCGAGAAGCGCGTGCCGCGCTATCTCGCTGCGGGCCAGACGCTGCACATCCGGGTCACCGATGTCGATCTGGCCGGCGATCATCGGGCGCAAACCAACCCGTGGTTGCTCGACGTGCGTTTGGTCACCAACGTTTACCCGCCGGGGATCAGCCTCAATTACACGCTGAAGGACCCAGCCGGTGCCGTGCTCAGGACCGGGGATGCCAGACTGCGCGATCTGGGTTTCGATATCGGCAGTGGTGGACCGGTTGCCGATCCGTACCGCTACGAAAAACGCATGCTCGACAAGTGGCTTTACCGTGAGTTCGGCGGCAAGCGTTGACCGGCGCCGTCGGCGGGTTTTGGCCGCCGGAGATCTCGACTAGTGTGGTTTGCCATTAATTCGTTGAATCATTTCCGCGCCTTTTGACCCGAATGCGTCGTTGTTCGTCGTCGCCATAGCCCTGCTATGACTCCTCCTCTCGCCTAGCCTCGAGCCAAAATGCATCGGAAATTTCTTCAGCCAATTAATGGCAAACCACACTAGAGCAGCGCCGTCACATGAGCGACACTCGATTCGCGCAGCGCGGTCAGCGAGTAGCCGCCCTCGAGGGTCGATACCAGACGGCCCTGCGCATGGCGCTCGGCCAGCGCCACCAGTTCCCGCGTGATCCATCCGTAGTCGTCGGCGCCGAGGTTCAGATCGGCCAGCGGATCGAGGCGGTGCGCATCGAAGCCCGCCGACACCAGCATGAGGTCCGGCGCGTAGCGATCGATGGCCGGAAGCAGCCGGTCGCTCCACAGGGCGCGAAATTCCGCTGAGCCGTCGCCTGGCGCCAGCAGACCGTTGACCAGGTTGCCGATGCCGGTTTCGCACTCGAGGCCGCTGCCCGGATAAAGCGGAATCTGCTGACTGGAGACGAACAATATCGATGCATCGGCGGCAAAGATGGCTTGCGTGCCGTTACCGTGATGCACGTCGAAATCGACGATGGCGATGCGCTGCACGCCGTGGGCGGCGCGCGCATGACGGGCGCCCACCGCGATCGGGTTGAACAGGCAGAAGCCAGCGGCCTGGTCCGCACTGCTGTGGTGTCCCGGCGGCCGCACGGCGCAGAAAGCGCGGCGAGAGCTGCCGGCGACGACCGCGTCGATCGCCGCACACACCGCGCCGGCCGCGCGCAGCCCGGCTTCCAGCGAGCCCGCCGACATCACGGTGTCGGCATCCAGGTTGCGCGGTGTTTCGCCGTTAGTACCCCTGCGCAGGTCGGCAACCATGCGCGCACCATGGGCACGCAACAACTGAGCGTTGCTGGCCCGCGGTGCCCGCTGCCAACTCACGCGCTCCCCAAGCGCAGCGCGCAGTGCGTCGATGACCGTCTGCAGGCGCTGCGGATGTTCCGGATGCGCGGGTCCCGGGTTGTGCAGCAGGCAGGCAGGGTGGCTGTAGATATGCATGGGCCTCAGACTCGACTGGCCCAGCGGCTGCGGGCTGCCAAACTGTGGGCGGGCTCTGCCCGCGAAAAGGCGCACGAGGGACGCAGAGAAGCGCAAAGTCTGCAAGTGATGTGCCGTGGCGCCCGCCTGATCCGCTGGCGATTTCGCCTCACCCGCGTTTGTTGCGATCCCACAGCACCTCGCCGGCAGCATTCTCGCGCGCCAGCACGCGAGAGACGACGAACAGCAAGTCGGACAGACGATTCAGGTAGCGGATCGCCTGCGGACGTACGTCTTCAACTCGGCTCAGCGCAATCACCTCGCGTTCGGCGCGGCGGGTCACGGTACGTGCAACATGGCAGTGGGCCGCGCCAGGCCCGCCGCCGGGCAGGATGAAATCCTTGAGCGGCGGCAGATCTTCGTTGAACCCATCGAGGTCGCGCTCGAGCGCGTCGATGTCGCCGTCCTGGATCAGCGCCATCCCGGGAATGCAAAGCTCGCCGCCGAGGTCGAACAATTGATGCTGCACCCGCGTCAGGCACGCGGCAATGGCGTCGCCGACGCCGGCTTGCGCCAGCACCACGCCTATGCAACTGTTGGCTTCGTCGACAGTGCCGTAGGCGGCCACGCGCAAACTGTCCTTGGCGACGCGGCTGCCGTCGCCGAGTCCGGTGCTGCCGTCGTCGCCCGTGCGCGTGTAGATCTTCGAAAGGCGGTTACCCATGGATTCCTCGATCCCGCTGCAAGAGGTCCCGGATAATGCCGGCAGCAGGTGTCACGATACGGTTCACGCCTGCGCGAGCGCACCCTGCTGGCGTCGAACCAGTGCCATGCCGCCGAACAGCAGGGTCGAATAGACCGCCATGCCGAGCAACGAGTAGCCGAAAAACGGCAGCGCCAGCGTATAGCAGGCGATCAGCCCCGCCAGGTCGTGGCTGTAAAAGTGGCCGGCGCCCATCGCCCACACGGAGAAGTTGCTGACCACGAAAAACACGCTCGCCGCGGCCAGGCCAAAGCCGGCCACACGCCCCGCTCCGGGATTCGGCCCGAGGCGCAAACCGAGCCAGACGTTGAAGGCGATCAGCGCATAGATGACCGGCATGCCGCTGTGCAGACCGAGGACCAGATCGGCCAGAGCCATTGCCACCAACGGAATCACGAATGCCAGTCGCCGATCGGCCAGGTAGGCGCCCGCGAACAGACCGATCGCTTCGACCGGCGTGAAGTTCGGCGGATGCGGCAGCAATCGGGACAGGGCGGCCAGAAGGATCAGCGCGGCCACCAGCGTCGTGCGCGGATACCAGCGCGCAGCGGCGTCATTCGACATCAGGACTCTCCGGATCAGGTTCGCAAACAGGCTGCAAGCATACTGCAAGCGCCGGAACTTGATGGGCCGACCTCACACGAGTGTGGTGTCCCAAAATTACCTTGAATGATTTCCGCGTCTTTCGACCCGAATGCTGCGTTGCCTTGAGCCCGTCGGCATAGCCGCCGGGCGTTCAACCGATCGCGCGGCATGCCGCACAAGCTTGATCGGTCTCACTGTCGCCATAGCCCTGCTATGACCTTCGGTCCCGGCCCGCAACAAGTTGCGTGCGTTCAAGCCGGCGCGCGGCATGCCGCGCAAACAGCCGGCTTTCACCCTTCTCGCGCCTTGCCTCGGGCCGAAATCCATCGGAAATTTCTTCAAGTTGCTTTTGGGACACCACACTAGGCGCGCTTCTTCAGAGTGGCGTGCAGGTCCTGCGCGACATTGGCGTAGTGGCGCAGGCCAAAGGACTTCTCGTTCTGCGCCTTGTTGATCCAGTCAGGGCCCAGCCAGAACGCATAGCTCAGGTCGAAGTCGCAGCCGATCGGGTAGTGCGCCACGCCGGCCTTCTCGCGCCATTCGCGATTGAAGTAGAAGTACGATGCCTCGCAGATCGGTGGCCATTGGTGGGTGGGATCCTGCACTGCGCCATAGCTCTGCCAATAGGGCGTGATGATCAGCGCGCTGCCGCCGGGCTTGAGGATGCGCCAGAGTTCATCCATGAAAGTCATGCGCTCGGCGCCGGTGAGGTGCTCGAGGAAGTGCGAGCAGCGCACTTCGTCGATGCTGGCGTCGGCAAATGGCCACGGTGTCTGCCGCAGATCGTGGACGATATCGGCGCCACACTGCGCGGAGATGTCCACGCCGAGAAACCCCTCGGCTTTCTGGCTGCCGCAGCCGAGATCCAGTTTCATGTTCGTACTCCGCGGCGAAGGGCGCGCATTGTAGGGCCGGCCGGCGATCAGGCAAAGTCGGCAAAGCGCGACGACGCGTGTCTGGAGTCTCTACGCGGTGGCTCCGGACGTATGCTCGGCGGTCAGTTCTGGCAAACGAATGAGCGATGACCGCAATCGAATGTGATGTGCTGATCGCCGGCGGTGGTCTGGTCGGGCTGAGTCTCGCGCTGGCGCTGAGCGGATCCGGGCAGCGCGTGATCCTGGTCGATCCGGCGCCGCTCGACAGTGGGCAACGACCCGCCGATGAACGCCATCTGGCGCTTTCCGAAGTGACTTGTCGCATCCTCGATCGTTTCGGCGTACTCGCCATGCTCGGATCGGATGCCGCCCCGATCAGAGCGATTCATGTGTCCAGTGCCGGCGAATTCGGCGTTGCGCGCTGGTCGGCTGCAGATGCTGGCCGCGTGCGCTTCGGTGCCGTCGCGCCCGCGCGCAGACTGCTGTGGGCGATGCAGCAGAAGGTGCAAGCGTGCGCGGATCTTCGCGTGCTCGCCCCGGCGCACGTCGTCAGCGCCGAAACCGGCAGCGACAGCGTGTTGCTCAAGCTGAGCGGCGACGCGGTCCAATCCGCGACGCTGCATGCGCGCCTGCTGGTGATTGCCGATGGCGCCGACTCCGCTTTGCGCAGCGCCGCCGGCATTGCCTGCGTGCGTCACGACTACCAACGCCACGCGATCTGCTGCGTGGTGACGCCGGAGCGCGATCACGGCGGAACCGCTTTTGAACGATTCACCCGCAATGGTCCAGTGGCGCTACTGCCGCAGGCGCACGGCCGCTGCGGCGCGATCCTGGTGGTCGACAGTGCCGATGTGGCGCGCCTGACCGAACTCCCCGAGCGTGAGTTCCTGAGCGAACTGCAATCGGCTTTCGGCTATCGCCTGGGTCGGTTGCTGCGCGCCGGTGAGCGCATCAGCTACCCGTTGCGACGGATATTGGCCGAGCGGCTGACAGCGCCGCGCCAGGTGTTGATCGGCAATGCGGCGCAGGCGATCCATCCGGTCGGCGCCCAGGGATTCAATCTCGGCCTGAGAGACGCGGCGGTGCTCGCCGGGCTGCTCGCCGACGCTGCGGCCGGTGGTCGCGATCCCGGCGCGGAATCGCTGCTTCAGGCTTACGCGCTGGCGCGCCAGGACGATCGCAAGGCGACCACCGGGCTCAGCCACGCACTGGCTGAGGTCAGTGGCGTGCGTGCGCTACCGGCGCGCTGGCTGCGTTCGCTTGCGCTGTTGGCCGCCGACCGGGTCGAACCGCTGCGCGAGCATCTGTTGCTCGGCGGCATGGGTTATCGGGGAACCACACCAGCGTTGGCGCGGGGAGAAATGTGATGCGCAGTCCTGCACGCGAAAAACTCGATGTGATCATCGTCGGCGCTGGCATGGTCGGTGCTGCGACAGCCCTGGGGTTGGCGCGCGCGGGGCTGAAGGTGGCGCTGGTCGAGAGCCATCCGGTGTTCCCGCCACAGGCTGGCGAGGCGATGGACCTGCGCGTCGTTGCGATTGCGCCGCACGCGCAGCGGCTGCTGGCGAAGCTCGGCGTATGGGCCGACATCAGTGCGCTGCGCGTGGCGCCCTACGAGCGAATGCAGGTGCACGATGCGGCCGGGGCCAGTTCGCTTCGCTTCGACGCGAGCGATTATGGATGGCCGTGCCTCGGCCATATCGTCGAAAATCGACTGGTCGCCGGCATGCTGTGGCGCGCGCTCGAACGCGAGCCTGGGGTGCAACTGCTGCTCGGTGAAGAACTCGAGCGCTTCGATGCCGATGCGCAACGCGTTGAGGCGCGCCTGACCAGCGGCGATCGCCTGGCAACGCGCCTGCTGATCGGCGCCGACGGCGTCAACTCCAAGGTTCGCAATGACCTGCTGATCGGCGTCGATGGCGCAGCTTATGGCCAGAGCGGTCTGGTCGCGCAAATCGAACTGGAGCGTCCCCAGCCGCGCCTGGCCTGGCAGCGTTTTCTGCCGTCAGGCCCGCTCGCTTTCCTGCCGTTGGCCAACGGCCACGCATCGATCGTGTGGACACTGCCGACCGAGCGCGCCGACGCGCTGGTTGCGCAGTCCCCCGAAGTTTTCGAGTCGCAGTTGCAGCGCGCCAGCGCCGAGACCTTCGGGCGCGTGCGGCTGGCGTCCGAGCGCAAGGCATTCCCGCTGCGCCTGCAGATCGCCCAGCGCTTCGCCGACTCGCGCGTGATCCTGATCGGCGATGCCGCGCACGTGGTGCATCCGTTGGCCGGGCAGGGCGTGAATCTGGGTTTCGAGGATGTGGCCGCCCTGCTGGCGAGTGTCGAACACGCCCGCGCGGCACAACGGCAGCCGTTCGGCGACAGCGACCTCAAGCGCTGGGCGCGCGAGCGGCGCAGCGAGGCAACCCTGGCGGCGCGCGCCTTCGACGGGCTCAATCGACTCTACGCCGTGGCCGAAGGCCCGCTGGTGGTCGCCCGTGCGCTCGGCTTGCGCCTGGTCGATGGTTTGTCGCCGATCAAACGCAAGCTCGCCGAGCGCGCCGCCGGCATCCGCGCCGGGGCAGCGCTCGGGTAGCCGCATCGCTCGATGCTCTGGCGGGTCCAGACTTGTCCGGACGCCCTTCTTCCTTCGCTCTGGTGGGTCCAGACTTGTCTGGACGCTCATATTCCATCGCTCTGGTGGGTCCAGACTTGTCTGGACGCTTTTCTTCCATCGCTCTGGTGGGTCCAGACTTGTCTGGACGCTCTTCTTCCTTCGCTCTGGTGAGTCCAGACAAGTCTGGACCCACCCAAGCCCGGCCTGCGCGAGCCTTTCCGGCGCCCGTCCTACGGGAACAAGCGGATCACGAACCCATCGTGGTCGGAAATCCGCACCGGGCTCCATTCGTTGGGCGACTCGAACCCGCTTTTCAGTCCGTCGTCGCCATAGGTCAGCACATTGGCCAGGGTGCGGGTGAAGATCAGCGGCGCGTCGACGTTGCCGCGGCCATAACTGATGCCGACAAACGCCGACTGCGCCGCCGTCGTCAGCAGCGCGTGATCCAGCACTTGCAGCGCGTTGCCGAAGAAATAGCTGTAACGCTCCTGCGCCGGCAGCGATTCCACGGCGTTGCTCATGTTGGGTTCGACGATGTCCGCCAGCGGCGCCAGCAGACTGTCGGGGTTCGCATCGCCGGCCAGCTTGGCGCTCCCACGAATGGTGCCGATGGTATCGACATGGCCATCGGTGAACTGGAAGGCGTTGTGGTCGCCGACGACCACCAGCGGCACGGTTGGATTGGCGCTCTGGAAGGTCTGCACGAAGCGGGCGATCGATTCGGACTGTTCCAGGCGCTTGCGGCACAAACGCTCACCGGCGCCGCGGCAGTCGTTGATGCCGACGAATGAGCGGGTGTGATTCACGATCACCGAAAACGGCCGGTTGCCGCTGGTGAACACAGCTTCCAATTGATACGGCGGTCGATCGTGCAGGCAGGAATCCGGGTTGTCGAAAGTGAACACCTCGTCCTTGCCGAGTTGGGTCAGCGTGAAGCCAGGATTGACCCGTCCGCTGCGCACCAGGAAGCCCGAATCGATGCCGCCGACATCGCTGCCCTCGGCCAGATGTGCCGTGTAGATCAGCGTCGGGTCATCCAGCGCGATCTTCGCTGCGAGGGTTTCGAGCACGCCGACGTTTTCGACTTCCTGCACCGCGACCACATCCGGCGCGCGCAACACATTGCGAATGTACGACGAGAATTTGGCCATGCGCCGGCTGTACTCGCCGTCCTCGGACACTTCGTTGCAGTCGCTGAGGTTGGTGCAGGTCTGGAGACCGAAACAATTGGTCGATGCCTGGTTGTTGGCCGTTGTCGTATCGAAGAAGCGCAGCATGTTCAATGAACCGATGGTCAGGTTGCCCGGCGCGGCAGCGGCCACCGGACGCGGCATCGGTGCGTCCTGCAGGATGGTCAGGCTGGTCGGCCACAGTTCGTAGTCGCCGAAGTCGTAACCGATCACGCCCTCGGCGGCGAAACGGGTGCCACCATTCATGACGCGGTTGGGCATGCCGAGCTTGTCCGGATCGATCTCGAAGGTCTCCGGGTTCAGGTCCCAGATCGGGATCGAGGCCGGGATGCCGGCGTAACCCGGTGTTTCCAGGCCGACTTCACGAAAGCCGCGCGCGGAGCCGGCCGCGATCACCGGTTCGGCGATCGGGTCGGTGGCGAAGCGCTGGTTCGGCGCGGTGACCACGCCATCCGCAATCGCCACGCGCATCCCCTCGATGCACTCGAAATTGGCGAACTCGACATTCGCATTGCTGAAGCACGACGGCGTGGTCAGCAGCGGCGACGGGAAATTCGCGTCCAGCGCCACCGGCGCCGGCAGCGCGCCGCTGCCGACCACGGTCACTGTCGGCGATCCGCTGAGCTGGGTGAAGTCGAAGAATTCCTGCACCGTGCCGGTGACGTTGACGCGATCGCCGACCGCTACCGTCGGCGCCGCGCCGGTGAACACGAAGATGCCGTTCGAGGTGGCGAGGTTGCCATCGTCGCGCGCGGTCGGCGTCTGCATGAAGAAGCCGTTCGGCGCCAGCGCGGTCACCGCATTGTCGAGCGAGGTGACCACGGCGCCCACCAGCGTCGAGGTGGTGCCGCTGCCCTGGATCTGGAAGATCTCCAGCGGGTCGTCGTTCAAGATGGTGCCGACGCCGACCATGTCGCCGGACAGGCCGCCGACCAGGTCGGAGAGCGTCACGCTGAAGGTCTCGTTCTCTTCGCCGATCAGGTCGTGGTTGACCAGCACGGTGACCGTCGTGCC
Source organism: uncultured Rhodanobacteraceae bacterium (assembly GCA_937928755.1). Taxonomy (GTDB): domain Bacteria; phylum Pseudomonadota; class Gammaproteobacteria; order Xanthomonadales; family SZUA-5; genus JADKFD01. The sequence continues at coordinate 72,483 of CALEZI010000137.1, forward strand.
GCTCTGTCCCTCCGCGATCAGCACATCGTCCAACGCAATCGCCACGTAGTCGCTGCCGGCGCTCGCCGAGCCATTGCTGCTGGCGGCGTCGAAGCGCGTGCCACCCGCTGGCGCCGGCACCGAAAGACTGACGTTGAAGTTGAAACTGGTGGTATTGCCGGGCACATTGCCCTCGGCCAGTTGCACATCGCCGATGCTGACGATCGGCAGCCCGCCGGTGCCATCGGCGGTGAGCTGGATATCGTCGATGCCGATCCATTCGTCGAAACTCGGCGCATTGGTGGTCATGATGCGCAATGTCACCAGTGGGGCGTTGTCAGCATCCTGCGGCAACACCACGTCGACCGGCGTCACCAGTTCAGCCAGATCAGGACCCGTCGTGGCATCGGCGATGTAGCCGGCCGGCACATTGATGTAGCTGCCGCTGTTGCCGACGCGATAGTGCAGCGCGACTTGCTGGATCGAATTGTCGCCGCTGCCGTCGATATCGCGGACGTTGTAGCGGATGCGCAGGTTCTGACGGCCGGTGGTGTCGACGTGGATCAACAGATGCGGGTAGTCGGCGGTGCCGCTGCCCTGCAGCGCGATCACCGGATTGGGAATGCCGTCGAACTCGGCCACGCCGCCCGAACTATTCGTGTTGGGCGCGCCTTGGTTGGCGATGACATCGACTGCCGATGGGGTAGTGCCGAGCACATAGTCATCCAGCAGCGTTCGCGGATCGAGCGTGGTCGAGGTGGTTGCGGGATTGTCGCCCAGATATCCGATCACCCCCGGGACCCCGCTCCAGTCGTCGTTCGCCGTGATCAGGCCTGCATTCGCCCAGTCCTGCGTGTACGGTGTTGACTGCGGCGCATTGTCGGCCATTGCCTCGGTACCGGCGATGACGCCGCAGGCGGCGAGGGCGAGCAAAGTCGCGCGGGGAAGCTGGCGGTTCATGGCGATTCCAGGCGTCGCAGGTGGCCCAAGGATAAGCGCCTTCGGCGACATAACGGTGACGATTCTGTCGCGCGAGTGGTGGCATGCTATGCAGCCTCGTCAAGTTTTGGTTATCCGCCCATGTCTGCGACACACAAGCTCGGTGAGTTTCGGCTGCCGGGAATCGATGGCTGGGACCTGCCGCTGGACCGCTTCGAGGGCGAAGTCGTGCTGGTCGTCAATGTGGCCAGCCGCTGCGGGCTGACCCCGCAGTACGCCGCGCTGGAAGCGCTGCATCGGCAATACAACGACCGCGGCTTCCAGGTGCTCGGCATCCCGTGCAATCAGTTTGCCGGCCAAGAGCCGGGCACCGAGGCCGAGATCCAGCAGTTCTGCACGCTCAAGTACGATGTCACTTTCCCGATGTCCGGCAAGGTCGAGGTCAACGGTGCGGGGCGCCATCCTTTGTACGATTGGCTCGCGGGTCCCGACGCCGCCCATCCGGGCAACATCTCGTGGAACTTCGAGAAATTCCTGATCGGCCGCGATGGCAAGGTGATTGCACGCTTCGCGCCCACCGTGAAACCCGATGCGCCCGAGGTGATCGCGGCCATCGAAAAGGCGTTGGGGTAGGCGCTGCTGCTCTTGTAGTGCGGAGCTTGCTCCGCTGCTTTTTCCGCAATCGAGCCCGGGGTAGGGTGGATCCGCCGCAGGCGAATCCACCAATGCGGATTGCCGCGTCACCGACGGTGGAATCCGCTGCGCGGGTTCCACCCTACGACGGCTCACCGGGCGTCTTCTCCTTGAACTCGCACAGATCGCGGATCGGGCATGCCGGGCACTTCGGCTTGCGCGCGATGCACACGTAGCGCCCGTGCAGGATCAGCCAGTGGTGGCAATCGTGCTTGAACTCGGCCGGCACCAGCCGTTCCAGCCGATCCTCCACTGCGCGCACGTCCTTGCCAGGCGCGATGCCGGTGCGGTTGCTGACGCGGAAGATGTGCGTGTCCACCGCGATTGTCGGTTGCCCAAAGGCGGTGTTCAGCACCACATTGGCGGTCTTGCGGCCGACGCCCGGCAGCGCCTCCAGCGCGGCCCGATCGGTGGGTACCTCGCTGCCGTGGCGTTCGATCAGCAAGCGGCACAGTTCGATCACGTGCCTGGCCTTGCTGCGGTACAGGCCGATGGTGCGGATGTAGTCGGCAAGGCCCTCTTCGCCGAGCGCGAGTATGGTCTCGGGCGTGCCCGCAGCCGGAAACAGCAGCCTGGTCGCCTTGTTCACGCCGACGTCGGTGGCCTGCGCCGACAGCACAACGGCGACCAGCAACTGGAACGGCGTGGCGTATTCCAGTTCGGTGGTCGGGTGCGGGTTGAGTTCGCGCAGGCGGCGGAAGATTTCGGTGCGGATGGATTTGTTCATGGCCGGGGTGCGAAGGGTGAAAAGTGAAATGTGAAACGTGAAGGGTGAGGCGTGAAAAAGGTTGCGCCACGGCTCTGATTGACGTTTCACGTTTAACGTTTAACTTTCCCCATTACATCGTTAGTCTTCCCGGCGCTGCGCCTGAGACCCGCCATCATGCCCAACTACCTGTCCAACTTGCCGGAATTCGCGGCGTTTTTTGCGACGGGCCTGCTGTTGCTCGCTACCTTCTGGGCGCTCTACACGCTGATCACGCCGCACAGCGAACTCGCACTGATTCGCGCCGGCAGCCTTTCCGCGGCGGTGATGCTTGCGGGTAGCATGCTCGGCTTCGCCATTCCGGTTACTGTCGCCATGGCGCGCAGCGAGGACGTCATGCAACTGGCGCAGTGGGGCGGTATCGCCCTGATCGTGCAGTTTGGCGTCTACCTGGTGCTGCGCCTGTCGCACCGCGATCTGCATGAGGCGATCGAACAGGATCGCCTGTCGGTGGCTTTGTGGGCCGCCACCTTGTCGTTGTGCGCGGGGATCGTCAACGCCGGCGCACAACTCGCCTGATCTTTTTCTTGACTGATATCGAGGTTCACATGACTACCCTGACCGCCGTTTTCACCACCGCCCGCGGCACCATCCGCATCAAGCTGACGCCCGATCAGACGCCACTGACCGTCGCCAATTTCGCCAACCTGGCCAAGCGTGGCTTTTACGATGGCCTCAACTTCCATCGCGTGATCAGCAACTTCATGATCCAGGGCGGTTGCCCGCAAGGCAGCGGCACCGGCGGCCCCGGCTATCGCTTCGGCGACGAGTTCGTCAGCTCGCTGCGCCACAACAAGGCCGGCATCCTGTCGATGGCCAACGCCGGGCCCGGCACCAACGGCAGCCAGTTTTTCATCACCCACGGCCCGACGCCGCACCTGGATGGCAAGCACAGCGTGTTCGGCGAGGTCATCGAAGGACAGAACGTGGTCGACTCGATCCGCCAGGGCGATCGAATCGGCTCGCTGAAGATCGAAGGCGATGTCGATGCCTTCCTTGCCGACCCGCGCGTGGCCGCCAAGGTCGCCGAATGGAACGGCATCCTCGACAGCCGTCGCTGAAGCCGCGATGAGCATCAAGAGCGACCACTGGATCCGCCGTCAGGCCGAGGCCAACGGCATGATCGAGCCGTTCGCGCCGGAGCAGGTGCGCTACGGCGCGGGCGGCCAACGCCTGGTCAGCTATGGCACGTCGAGCTACGGCTACGACGTGCGCTGCGCCGACGAGTTCAAGATCTTCACCAACATC
>CALEZI010000138.1 GCA_937928755.1 uncultured Rhodanobacteraceae bacterium
TTGTCTGGACGCTTTCTCTTTGAAAGCAAGAGCGTCCAGACAAGTCTGGACCCACCAGGAGCCCCAGACAAGTCTGGACCCACAGAAGCCCAGCCCCAATCACGCGCCCAACAGCGCCTTGATCGCGTCAAGGTGCGGGCGCGCCGCGCGCTGTTGTTCCTCGACGGTCTTGTGCACCTTTTCGCCCTTGCCGACCCAGCGCACCTCGGCAGCCGGGATCTCGCTGAGGAAGCGGCTCGGCTCCGGCGTCTCCTCGCGACCATAGCGCGTGCGTACCCGGCAATAGGACAGCGTCAGCGTCTCCTTGGCGCGGGTCATGCCGACATAGAACAGTCGACGCTCTTCGTCGAGCCGGCCTTCGTCCAGAGACGAGACGTGCGGCAGGATGCCGTCTTCCAGGCCGACCAGAAACACATGGCGGAACTCCAGGCCCTTGGCGCTGTGCAGCGTCATCAGGCGCGCGCGGTCGCCGGGTTCGTCGTCCTGGCTTTCCAGCATCAGTTGGGTCAACAACTGGCTGAGCGAAGTCTCGCGGCGCTCGCCGATCCATTCGAGGAAGGCCTGCACCTGCTGCTGGCGACGTTCGGCCTGTTGCGGATTCTGGCTGTGTTCGCGCCAGTGCTGGGTCAGGCCAGTGTCGCGGATCAGTTGTTCGATCAGTGCGCGCGGACGCACGCTGGTGCTCAGCTTGCGCCAGTGCTCGAGGCGCTCGGAAAACGCCGACAGCGCGCGCGCTGCGCGCGGAGCCAGTGTCGTCAGCAATGCGGGTGATCCGGCTGCCTTGGCCAATGGCAGGTTGCGCCCGCGCGCAGCCGTGGCCAGCTTCTCCAGCGTGCCGGCACCGATGTCGCGTCGCGGCGTGGCAACCGCGCGCACAAACGCGGCGTCGTCCTCGGGGTTGCTCAACAGGCGCAGGTACGCCATCACGTCCTTGATTTCCTGGCGATCGAAGAACGAGGTGGCGCCGGACAGGTGATACGGCACCTTCAATGCGCGCATCGCCAGTTCCAGCGCGCGCGCCTGGTGGTTGCCGCGGAACAGCACGGCGAAGTCGCGTGGCCGGCACTTGTCGACCAGTTGCCGGTGGGTTATTTCGGCAGCGACGAACTCCGCCTCGTCGGCATCGCTGGACCGCGCCACGACGCGGATCGGGTCGCCGTCGGGCAGGGCACTCCACAACTGCTTGGGATGCAGATGCGGGTTTTGCCCGATCACTGCATTGGCGGCGCGCAGGATGCGCTGCGCGCAGCGGTAGTTCTGCTCCAGCTTGACGATCTTCAAGCTCGGATAGTCGCGACCGAGCTCCGTGAGATTCTCTGGATTGGCGCCGCGCCAGGCATAGATCGACTGATCATCGTCGCCGACTGCCGTGAACATGCCGCGATCTCCGGCCAACAGCCGGAGCATTCGATACTGGGCGTCGTTGGTGTCCTGGTATTCGTCGACCAGCAGGTAGCGGAACTTGCGTTGCCATTTTGCGCGCACTTCCGCATCACCTTCCAATACGCGCACCGGCAGCGCGATCAGGTCGTCGAAGTCGACGGCGTTGAATGCGGTCAGGCGTTGCGCATAACTGGCATAGATTTCCGCCGCTTCGCGTTCGCGTGGCGTTTGCGATGCCGCCAGTGCCTGTTCGGGATTCAGCCCCTGACTCTTGGCGCGACCGATCAACTGACGCCAGCGATCGAGCACATCGTTGCTCACGCCCTTGGGCGCCAGGTCCTTGATCAGCGCGCGCGCGTCGTCCTCGCCGAGAATCGAAAAACCCCGGCGCAGTCCGACCTGCGCGTGCTCGGCCTCGAGGAAACGCATGCCCAATGCGTGGAAGGTCGATACCGTCAGGCTGTCGCTGGCACCTTCGCCGAGCAGCCTGGCGGCGCGTTCGCGCATCTCGCGCGCTGCCTTGTTGGTAAAGGTGATCGCGGCGATCTCGTGGGTCGCATACAGGCCCGACTTGATCAGGTGCGCGATCTTCTGCGTGATCACGCTGGTCTTGCCGGACCCGGCGCCCGCCAGCACCAGCAGCGGCCCATCGAGGTAACGCACGGCTTCCAGTTGTTGCGGGTTGAGCATCGGGCAGCAGCTGCGAGGGGTAGCGGGGGCCGCAGTCTAGCCGACCATCCCGGAACAGCGTTCTGTCCGCAAAGGACGCAAAGGTCGCAAAGGACGCAAAGGTCGCAAAGGACGCAAAGACCAGCGTAAGAACGGTCGGAAGTGCTTCTTTGCGTTCTTTGCGTCCTTTGCGGACCAATGCTCCCCAACCCGGATGCCCGCCAACACTCCCTGCAGACCGGCATCTCACCTTGATCTTGGCATTTCCGCAACTCGGGCAGTGCGTCGCCCTCAGTTCGCCCGATCGAACTTGATGCCCTGGCGCACCTGCTTCTGCGCCGCGCGCACCAGGCGCAGGGCCTCGACGCGATGGCCGCCCTTGTCGTTGGTGGCGGCCTCCAGGTCGCGTTCGGCCGACTCCAGGTGGCTGAGCGCGGACTGCATGCGCGGCTGGTCGGCGCCGACCGAACCGGCGAATCCGGCAAGCGCGCCGGCAACGGCGGCGGTGACGGCGATGACAAAGGTGCGGGTCGAACTGGCCATGGGCTACTCCAGGGACGGGTGGATGCGGATAGCAGAACGCGCTCATTGGGACCGCGTTGACATGCACTGCACACAATAGAACGGGGCTCGGGCATAACCCCGAAAACTGGACAAATCTCGAACCACCGCTCTGGCCTCGACGCCCCATCATCGCGCCTCAGCCCCCAGCCCCAGCCCCGCTCTTGCTCTCGAACACGAATAGCACCACCCGTCGCATCGAACTGACCGGCTTCGCCCTCGCCGCGCTGGCCGCCATCCTGTTCTCGGCCAAGGCGATCCTGGCCAAGTTCCTGTACCGCCACCAGATCGACCCGATCACGCTGATGACGCTGCGCATGGGGCTGGCGTTGCCGGTGTTCGCCGCGGTGGCGCTGGTCGAGTCGCGGCGGGCACACGCGCGCGGCGACAGCCTGGATGGGCGCGAGTGGCGCCGCATCCTGTTCCTCGGCTTCGTCGGTTATTACGTGTCGAGCTATCTCGATTTCTGGGGGCTGCAGCACATCGCCGCGGCGCTGGAGCGCCTGATCCTGTTCCTGACGCCGACGCTGGTGATCGCGCTCGGCGTGCTCTGCTACGGCAAGTCGGTGCCGCAGCGGCAGCGCTGGGCGCTGGCGATCAGCTATGCCGGCACCGTGCTGGTGTTCGTCGAACACCTGCGCTTCGACGGCGGCAACGTGGTGTTCGGCAGCGCGCTGGTGTTCGGCGCCGCGCTCGCCTACGCAAGTTACCTGCTGCTGTCGGGCGAACTGGTGGCGCGCGTCGGCAGCCTGCGGCTGGTGTCCTACGTGATGCTGGTCTCGACCGCCTGCTGCCTCGTCCATTACCTCGTCGTGCATCCGCCGCGCACGCTGCTGCAGCCGCTGCCGGTGCTGCAATTGTCGTTGCTCAACGCGCTGGCCTGCACCGTGGCGCCGGTGTTCCTGACCATGTTCGCGATTGCCCGCATCGGCGCGGCGCGCACCTCGCAACTGTCGATGCTCGGCCCGGTATCGCTGCTGTTCCTCGGCCACTGGTTGCTCGACGAGCGCATCAGCCTGGTGCAGATCGTGGGCACGGCGGTGGTGCTGGTCGGGATCGGCGTACTGACCGCGCCGCGACGGGCCGCGTCGCAGCACGCCCCAATGGGAGCGGGTTCAACCCGCGACCGCCCCGCGCCACCCGTCGCGGATTGAGCCCGCTCTGACCAAACATAACGCAAGTATCTGAAAGAAGAGCTTTTTCCGCAAAGGACGCAAAGGACGCAAAGGACGCAAAGGACGCAAAGGAAGCAAAGGAAGCAAAGGAAGCAAAGGAAGCAAAGTCAGCAGAACATCAACACCTGGGTTCTTGGCTCTCTTTGCGTCCTTTGCGTCCTTTGCGGAAAAGAATGGCAGTCCGCATGGTCGCCTCCAGTTCGATGCGCGAACAAGCGCACCGCCAGGGGCGACCAGTACGCCCTGGGCTTGCGCTGCGCCGGCAGCCGTTGAACCCAGCACTGAAAGTGCTATCCCGCATCCGTTTGACCCAGGTCATCGCCAAGCGACCGCCCGCAGGCGGAGCCTGTCGGCATACGCTCGCTGGAAGACCACCATGATCATTTCCCTGTTGCTGCCGCTGGCCCTCGCCGCGGCCATCGAATCTCCTCCCGAGAAACGCTTCGACGCCGTGGTCAGCGTCGCCAGCCGCAGCGCACAGCCCGCGCGCGAGGTCGCTGGCACGGTGTCGCTGATCGAGCGCGAGCGCATGGACCAGACGCTGGTTCAGGACCTGGCCGACGCGGTGCGCTACGAGCCCGGCGTCAGCGCGCCGGAAGACGCGTCGCGCTTCGGCATCCAGGGCTTTTCGATCCGCGGTCTCAGCGGCAACCGGGTCGGCATGGAGATCGACGGCGTGCCGGTCGCCGACGGGTTCGCCATCGGCAGTTTCTCGAATGCCTCGCGCGGCGCCATCGAAACCGCCTTCCTGTCGCGCATGGAGATCCTGCGCGGGCCGGCATCGACGCTGTACGGCAGCGATGCGCTGGCCGGCGTGGTCAGCATGCGCACGCTGAGTCCGGAAGAACTGCTGGCGAACGCCGCGGGCGACATCGGCGCGCGCGTCGAAAGCAATGCCTTGACCCGCGACGGCAGCCTTGCCCTCACCGGTCTGTCGGCGTGGCGCGGCGGCGCCTTCGACGTGCTCGCCGGCGTGGTCCGGCGCGACGGCGAAGAGCGCGACAACCTGCCGCGCGACGGCGGCCTCTCCAGCAATCCTGCGCAGCGCAACGAGCACAGCGAGATGCTCAAGCTGGGCTTCGACGGCGGCGGCGCCGGCCGCTTCGGACTGATGCTCGACCGCAGCTCCGAGCAGGTCGACACCTCGATCGACTCCCTGGTGCATGGGCCCGGCCAGTACGCGACCACCAGCGAGATGCTCGGCGACGACCGCTTCGACCGCGAGCGTCTCAGCCTCGGCGGCGGGTGGAGCTTCAGTGCGCCGGGCCTGGATGCGCTCAGTGCCACGCTGTACCGCCAGCGCAGCCGCACCGAACAGCGCACGCTGCAGACCCGCGAGGCCGTCGCGCCGCGCACACCGGCAACGCTGCGCGACCGCAGTTTCCTGTTCAAGACCGATGCGCTGGGGCTGGACCTGCAGGCGGAGGGCCGCTTCGACGCCCTCGGTGCGCGCCATTGGCAGGTCTACGGCATCGAGTACGCGCGCACCGACCTCAACGAACTGCGCGACGCGCTGGAGACCAATCTTGCCAATGGATCAGTCACCAACGTCTTGATCGGCGAACGTTTCCCGGTGCGCGACTTCCCGCCGTCGACGGCAACCGAGTTCGGCGCCTTCTGGCAGGACGAAATCCGCCCCGGCGACGGCGCCCTGACCTTGATCCCGGGCATCCGCTACGAACACTACCGCGTCGACAGCCGTAGCGACGCCATCTACGCCGAAGACAATCCGAACGTCAGCGCGATCGACCTCAATGAATCGCAGTTCACGCCGAAATTCGGCATGCGCTACGAGTTCAGTCACTCGACGCAGATCTTCGCCCAATACGCGCTCGGATTTCGTGCGCCGCCGGTGTCCGACGTCAACCTCGGCTTCAACATCCCGGCCTTCAACTACGTCGCCATCCCCAACCCGAACCTCAAGCCGGAGCACTCGCGCGGCGTCGAGCTGGGCATGCGTTGGTCGAGCGAGTTCGCCTCGTTCGAAGCGGCGCTGTTCGACAACCATTATCGCGATTTGATCGAGTCGCGCGCCAATCTAGGCCGCGATCCGGCCACCGGCGCGCTGGTGTTCCAGTCGGTCAATCGCGACGAAGCGCACATCTTCGGCATCGAACTGCGCGGCGAGACCAGCCTGCCCTGGGAAGGCTTCACGCTGAACGGCGCACTGGCCTGGACGCAGGGCGATGACACCGCACGCGACGTGCCGCTGAACAGCGTCGACCCGGCCAAGCTGACGCTCGGGCTCGCCTACGAGTCGCTGAGCGGCCGCCACCGGCTCGAGCTGGTCGGCACTGCGGTCAGCGCCAAGACGCGCGTCGACGACAGCACGGTCGACGTGTTCAAGACCCCCGGCTACGCCACGCTGGACGCCTACTGGCGCATCCAGGTCGCCGACCGCCTGCAGGTCGACATTGGCGCATTCAATCTGACCGACCGTCGCTACTGGCTGTGGAGCGGCGTACGCGGCCTGCCCGCCGATGCCCGCGAGATCGATCTCTACACGCAGCCGGGACGCCAGTTCGGCGCCAGCGTGCGTTATGCGTGGTGAGTAGTGGGGCACGGGGCACGGATGGCGCGGGGCAAGGCGCCGATGCGTCCGGACTTGGCTAAAGGCGGGGAGCGATCCCCGCCCTTCTGCGTTGATGGAGCAGTCACAGGTGAAACGTGAAACGTGAATCAAGGCGCGCTTCAATTGACGTTTTACGTCTCACCCGGCGCACGACGAACCTGCCGCAGGCGATCAAGTCCGTTGTGGGTCCAGACTTGTCTGGACGCTTCCCGCTGGTGTTCCGGAAAAGCGTCCAGACAAGTCTGGACCCACATCGCATGCGAGTTGTTCGCGCCCATCACGCCCTATTGACTTTGCTGAACAGAAGCTGACAATCGCCGCTCGCTGTCGGGCATGGGGATGTTTCCGCGGCGGGCCGTGCTGCGGCATCGGCGACCATCAATCACTTCTGGGGAAACATCGATGAAGATCAGTCTGCGTGCGATCGTGGGTGCGTTGTTGCTGGCGGGTGCCGTCAGTGCTTCGGCGGCGGGTGTTCCGTTGAGCGTCGAGCTCCAGGCGCAGGCAAACAAGGCATCGCCGGGCGAATCGGTGCTGTGGCAGATCACCAATCATTCCGACGAAGCGGTTTACGTGCTGCGCTGGGAAACGCCGCTGGACGGCCTGTCGCGCTCGATCTTCAACGTCAGTTACCAGGGTCGTCCGGTGCGCTACATGGAAAAGATCGTGCATTGGGGTCATCCGGAAGCCGATGACTTCGTCAAGATCGCGCCGGGCCAGACGCTGAGCGCGGAAGTCAACCTCGCGGCCGCCTATGAAATGGTCGACGCCGGTGCCTATACCATCGGATTCGAGGGCCAGCTGACTTACATGATGGCTGCCGACGAAAAGTCTGGCCACGTGGAGGACCTTGGTGCCGCTCAACTCGACGCGGATGCGATTCAGCTGAACTCGCTGGGACGCTCGCCCTCCTTCTACCAGCGACTGGGTGCCCCGGTTGGCGTGCTCGATTTCACCAAGGCAGCGGCCTATGCCAACTGCACCTCGACACGCCAGTCGCAGATCTCCAGTGCCCACACCCAGGCGAAGACCTACGCCACCAATTCGCTGAACTACATGAACGCCGGCACCCGTGGTTCGCGTTACACCACCTGGTTCGGCAGCTACACGTCTTCGCGTTACACCTCGGTCAAGAGCCACTACACCAAGATCAGCGCTGCGCTGAACAACTCGACGGTCACCTACAACTGCTCATGCGCAGCGGCGTACGCCAGCGCTTTCGCCTATGTCTACCCGAGCCAGCCGTACCAGATCTACCTGTGCAACGCGTTCTGGGCCGCACCGAACTCCGGCACCGACTCGCGCGGCGGCACCATCGTGCATGAGATGAGCCACTTCACGGTCAATGGCGGCACGTCGGACTACGCCTATGGCCAGACCGCGGCCAAGAGCCTGGCCACGCGCACGCCGAACAAGGCGGTGCAGAACGC
>CALEZI010000139.1 GCA_937928755.1 uncultured Rhodanobacteraceae bacterium
TCTGGATTGCCGCGTCGCTTCGCTCCTCGCAATGACGACTTGTTCAGAGGTTCCCCAGATCGGACTCGTCACATTGCGACCCAATCCCGCCGAGTTGGACGTGACCATGAGCGACGAAATCAATTACAAGAACAATCCCTTGCACGGCGTCAGCTCAAAGGAAATGCTGGTTGAGCTGGTCAATCACTATGGCTTCAACATTCTTTTTGCGTACCTGAATATCAACTGTTTCAAAACCAATCCGAGCATTGAGTCCAGCCTGAAGTTCCTGAAGAAAACAAGTTGGGCACGGGAGAGGGTTGAGGCGTTCTACATGTACCAGTTCAAGAGCCTGCCGAGAGCGTCGGATGAACAATTCGAGTTACCACCCCGGGATCGAGTGGTGCCAGAGGATCAACGGCCCGGCGAACCCGCCATACTGAGCCTGGAGGCCGCCGAAAAACTGAATGAGAAACGCGCAAGAAAATCTGCCGAGCGCAGCCAGAGTGCTGGTCACCGAACGGCTCCGGGCAAGGCTCGTGTCGCTTCACGAAGCGCGCGCCAATCCGGCGATCAAGACAAGAACGGCGCCAGAATCCGCGACGGTAAATCGTCGGCAACTCAGCCGGCATCCGCAGCTGCTGGCGCCGATCCATGGGCGCAGTGGCGAAAATGAGCGTTCAAAAAGCGAAGCCGGGTCCGCAACAGGGCCAGTAACGAGTACGCGACGTGCGCCACCGCGGTGGCATCTGCTTTGCGGACATCAGAAGGCGTTTCCTGATTGGCATCGAACCTCAGTCGGGTTGGGTTGAGCAAGGTGTCCCGTTCGCCCTGAGCTTGTCGAAGGGCGCTCTCGCGAGCCTCGCCCTTCGACAGGCTCAGGGCGATGCATCGCGCCGAATATTGCGGCGGTGCCTACCTGCAACTGGTCTACGATCCGGCCGGCAGGGTGGATGCGGCCACGCTCGAGCGTTTCGCCGATCGGCTCTACAATGAGGTATTGCCGGATCCGGCAGCGCGCGACTTCATTTATGCCCAGCACCCGAGGCTGGGCGCCGGCGTGCCTGCCGAGGTCTCGCCCTGGCCGTTTTGGATGGCCGGTTCCTGGGTGGCGCAGAATCAACTCCCGGATGGCCTGCTGAGCCTGGTCTCGCTGCCGCTGCTGATCGACCCCGAGCGTCCGGGAATCGCGGCCGTGCTGCCGGCGCACGCCTGGCCGACGCGGCTGCGTGAACGTTGGCTGGCCGCAGGCGAAGCGAAACACGGCGTGCGCCACGATCCCGATGCGCTGCGCCAAAAGCGCATCGGCGAGTTGCGCGATCCTGGCGTGCGCGAGTCGCTGCAGCAGGAGATGAACTACCAGTGCGGCGCGCGCTATTTCCACGGCGGCGACGTGCCGCGCGACTTCGCCCGCGCTCGCGAGTGCTGGCAGTCGTCGTGCCGCGACCAGAACCCGTTTGCGATGGTCGCGCTCGGCGTGATCCACCAGCAGGGATTGGGCGTGCCGATCGACATCGCACGCGCGCGGCGCTGTTTCCAGGCGGCGTCCGACCTTGGCCTCGAACTCGGCGACTTCGAGATGGGCCAGAGTTATCTCACCGAAGGCCGCGGCGACATGGCGCAGTTGTACCTGCGACGCGCTGCGGCGGCGGGTTACGCGCCGGCGGCCGAATGGCTGCGCAGCCATGGTGCGGAGGCCGCACCGGCCGATGACAGCGCGCAACACCGACGTCCTGCACGCCTGTTGGTAGCCGGACTCGGCTGCGCCGCGCTGGCTGGCGTGTTGCACTTGAGCGGCGCGCCGGGTTCCGTGGTGCTGCTTCTGGGCATGCTGGCGGCCGGCTTGATGCACTTGCACTTGCACATGCGCATGCGGCGCGAAGCCTGAGCACCTGCTGGGAGCGGACTGGTCCCGCGCGCTGCGGCTTTGCGGTGGGAGCGGGCTAGTCCCGCGAGCTTGAAGGCCAAGCGCTCGCGACGCGAGGTCGCTCCCACAGCAGCGCGCGGCTGCCGGATCGCGGCAGGTCGCCCGCCGCGCTTCAACTTTCAGCCATCGCCCGGGCAATGGCATCGATCTCGCGCAGGCGCCGGTGCGGATCGGCGAGCGCCGCGATCAGGCTGCGCCAGTGCGACTGCGATTCGCGCAGTTCGCGCAACTGGCGATTGAACAACTGCTCGGCATCCTTGGGATCGCGGATGCGCAGCCGTGCGTGCGCTCCCAGGGCCTGCGCGAGCTGATCGGCGCGCGCGGCAAACTCGGCCTGCAGCGTGCGCAACTGTTCGCGCAGCACCTCGTTGTAGTACGCCAGGCGCTGCGCCGGCAGCGCGGCCAGCGTCGCCGGATTGATCTGCTCGACCTCCATCTGCAGCCGCAGCAGGGTCAGCAGGTCATTGGCCTGGTAGGCACGATTGATCTCCTGCATCAGCGTGGTCTTGCGTGCGCGCTCGAGCGGATCGCTCTCGCGGTCGGGATGCAGGCTGCTGACCAGTTTGCGGTAGACCTCGCGCACCGACAGACGCGCGCCTTGCGCTTCTTCGTCACGCCGCGCCTGCGCCGCGGTTTCGCGGCGACTGCGCTTGCGCGTGCGCGCCGCGGCCTCGCGCGCCTGCTGCTCGGCGGCCGTCCGCTCGTCCATGCGACGGTACAGCTCTTCGATCGGATCGGCACCGAGATCGCCGACCTCGTCGTCGCCGAACATCTCGCCAGCCACCTGTTCGGCAAACACGCGCTCCAGTTTCGCTTCGACGTCGCGCCGATCTGCGAGACTGATGTCGCTGTAGTGATCGTACAGCGCCACCAGCGATTCGTCGTCGCCCTCGGCCAGCAGTTCATTGATGCGGTCGAGCAGGAACGCCGTCAACCCCTCGCGACGGCGGCGGGTCAAGCGCAGGCCAGCCGGTGGATGAGTCAACAACTCGTCGACCTGGCTGACCAACTGCCGCTGCAGCAGCGCCAGCGCCGCGATCTGTGGCTGCATTTCGCTGCCGACGCGCTGGTGCAGACGCTGCCCGACGGCGTCCCATAGCTGCAGCTTGGCGCGCGCTTTTTCGATCTGTTCGGTCAGTCGATTGAAGGTTTGCTGCGCCGGATTCAGCGCAGCCGCTCCCTGCTCGATGCGCAACAGTTCGCTGGTGGCGGTTTCGGTCTCGAACAGCGACGCCTGGTGCGGTGGGTTTCGAGGCATGTCGGGAACGCTGGGCGAAACCCGGATTCTCGCCTGCCGCTGCCGTCCGGCGAAAGTCGGCGTGCAGACTCTGTGCGAGTCCCTGGCGCACTGCTTCGGTGCGCACCTTCGCGCACGACGCAACGCGCGGGCCATCGAGTCAACGCTACGGGTCGATGGTGCTCATCTGGCTCTGCAGATAATCGGTGATCGGCTCGTTCTCTTCTGCCGAGGATTTTCGATGCCGTTGCAGCATCTTCAGATATTCGGCGCGCGCATCGGTGCCGGGCTCGGCCTCAAGCAGCGGCGCCAGCGACTCGTCCAGCGTGTGGCAGCGTTCGCAGCGCAACTCGTAGAGCGTCGCTCCGGCAGAAACGTCGACTGCGGGCGCCATGTCGCCGGGCGCGATGATGGTGACCGCCGCATCTTGCGAACCGCGCTCGACCGCCACGGCGAACGCGATGCAGGCTGCGACGAACACGCCGGAGAGCACCATAACACTGCGATTGACCAGTGATTGACGCATGGCTCAAACCTGATTGAAGCGTTCGGAGTGGACACGGTCGTCGCCGATGCCCAGCTCGGACAGCAACTGCTCGACACTGTCCATCATCGGGTTGGGGCCGCACACGATGTACTGGAAATACTGGCGCGGTTGCGGCAGATGGCGCTCGAGCAAGGCAAGGTCGATGCGCCCGCGCTCGCCGTCGTAATCGCCCACGGGATTTTCCAGTACATAGACGACCTTCAAATCGATCTGGCCCTGCAGCGCCGCAAACTCGTCGCGGAACACTACGCGACTGAAATCGTTCGCCGCGTAGATCAGCAGGCACGGCCGGCGATCGCCGCGGTCGCGCAAGCTCAGCAGGATCGAGCGCATCGGCGTAATGCCGATGCCGCCGGCAATCAGCACGAAGCCCTGCGCCGGCAGGTGGTCTATCGACATGCCGCCGTAGGGTCCCTCCACCCAGATGTGGGTGCCCGGCGCCAAAGCGGGCACCTGTTCGCGCGACCAGTCGCCGAGCTTCTTGATCGCGTATTCCTGGCTGCCGTCGTCGAGCGGCGGGTCGGCACTGCTGGCAATGGTGATCGGATGCTGCTGGCGCGAGTACGGCGTACGCCCGCTGATCAGCCAGGCGAACTGGCCGGGCTCGAAGCGAAAGCCGGCATGCCCGACCGGGCGAACGGTCAACAATCGCGTGTCGCCGCCGATATCGACGTTGGACTGCACCTGCCACGGCCGCCGCCACAGGCGCAGCGGACGCAACACCACGTAATTGCCCAACAGCGCAGCGAAGACCAGGGCAAGCCCCAGCACCACAACGTACACCGCAGGGGCCGCCGTGTAGCCCGACACCAGCAGCAGATGCGCGGTCGAACTGGCCAGCAGCACGACCGTGCCCAGGCGATGGATCCGGTTCCACGCATCGAAGGGCAGACGCAGGTGTCGGCGCCACACTGAACTCAGCACCAGCAGCAGCATCGACCAGAAGGCGATGGCGCCGGTCTGCATCGCAGCGCTGCCGTGCAGCGGATTCAGCCAGCGCCACTGACCTTCGGGCAGCGTCAACCCGAGCACGTGGCCGACCAGGAACAAGGCGCCAGCGATTCCGAAACCGCGATGGAACTGCAACAAGGTGTCGGTACCAAACGCGTCCGACAAGGTTCGCAGCCGCGTCACCAGCGCCAGTTCCAGCAGGATCAGCGTGAAGGCGACGAATCCGAGCGCAACCGAGAACTCGAACAGCCATCCGCGCGAGTGCACAAACGGGTCGGCGACCATCGCGGCATGCATGGGCAGCAAGACAATCACGCAGCAAAGTGCGAAATAAACCAGCGCGGCGATCGATCGAGGCATCGGAGACTGCCCTTTGTCCAGGTCGACGACACGTCGATGATGCGATGCCTGGAGCCGTTTGGGCTGAACTTCGATCAAACTTGGCGTAACTGCCGGCGCGAGCCAGAATGCGTGGGAATCGTCGGCGCCTTCGCCCAAGGCCAGCGCGGCGCAAAGGACCGAAATGAACCTGCGCTCTCCGGTTTTCTACGCCGGCATGTCGATTGTCACCTCGCTGTTCACCATCGTGTTGAAGTTTTCGGCGTACTTCCTGACCGGCTCTGTCGGCCTGCTGTCGGATGCGCTGGAGTCATTCGTCAATCTGGCAGCGGCATTGGTCGCGCTGGCGACGCTGTCTTATGCACATTCGGGCGCGGATGAGGATCACAACTTCGGCCACGAAAAAGCCGAGTACTTTTCCAGCGGCATCGAGGGCGCGCTGATCTTCGTCGCCGCCGGCGCCATCGTCTGGAGCGCACTGCCGCGCCTGCTGGCACCGCAGCCGATCGAGCAGGTCGGACTGGGTCTTGCGCTGTCGGTAGTCGCCGCGGGCGCAAACCTTTTGTGCGGCTGGTTCCTGCTCAAGGGCGCGCGCGATCACCGTTCGATCACGCTGGAGGCCGATGCCCACCACCTGCTCACCGATGTATGGACCACCGCCGGCGTGATCGTCGGCGTCGGCCTGGTCGTGTTCACCGGCTGGCTGATTCTCGATCCGTTGATCGCCATTGCGGTTGCCCTGCAAATTCTGTGGACCGGCTTCCGCCTGATGCGACGCTCCTTCGATGGCCTGATGGACCGCGCCATCCCGAAGGCCGAACGCGAGGAAATCGTCGCTGTGCTGGAGCAGGTGAAGTCCATCGGCGGCGATTACCACCGCCTGCGCACGCGCGCTGCGGGCAAGGTCAGCTTTGTCGACGTGCATGTGCTGGTGCCCGGCGCAATGAGCGTGCAAGGAGGTCACGACCTGGTCGAGAAACTCGAGAACGAAATCCGCGAGAAAGTGCCGCACATCGAAGTGCTCACGCACCTGGAGCCGGTGGAGGATCCACGCAGTTGGGAGCAAGAGTCGCCGAGAGGCCTGACCTAGGGCGGGCACGCGCGGACTTGGGCTCCGTCCGCGCCGGATTGCCGTCCGCGCGAATCGCCTTGTGGCACCACCCATCGAAACGCGCGCGGTGGCCGCGCCAGCAAAGCCCGAAACCGCCGCGCCGCTTGCGCTATCTTGGTCCGATGACTGAAGCCTCCCCGACTTACAGCGCGCGCGAGCGCCCGATCCTGACGCCGAGCCAGCTCAACAAGCTGGCGCGGGGATTGCTGGAGGATGCCTTCGCCCAGGTCTGGGTCGAGGGTGAGATCTCCAATTACACGCGCGCGGCTTCGGGGCACTGGTATTTCACGCTAAAGGATCAAGGCGCGCAGATCCGCTGCGCCATGTTCAAGTCGAACAACCAGTATGTACGCAGCAAGCCCGGCGACGGCGCCCAGGTGCTGGTGCGCGGGCGCATCAGCCTGTACGAGGCGCGCGGCGACTACCAGTTGATCTGCGAGCACATGGAAGACGCCGGTTTCGGTCGTCTGATGCGCGAGTTCGAACGCCTCAAGGCGCTGCTGCAGGCCGAAGGGCTGACCGATCCGGCGCGCAAGCGCAATTTGCCGCGCATGGCACGGCGTATTGCGGTGATCAGTTCGCCACAAGGCGCCGCGATCCGCGATGTGTTGTCGGTGTGCGCACGGCGCTGGCCGCTGCTGCAGGTCGACATCTACCCCGCGCAGGTGCAGGGTGGCGAGGCGCCGGCGCAGTTGCGCGCCGCATTGAAGGCCGCTCTGACGGCGTCGCCGGCCTACGACCTGGTCCTGCTGACGCGCGGCGGCGGCTCGCTGGAAGACCTCGCCGCATTCAATGACGAAGCGCTCGCGCGGATGATCGCGGCGGCGCCGATTCCGACGCTGTCGGCGGTCGGCCACGAAACCGATTTCACCATCGCCGATCTGGTCGCCGATGTGCGCGCGCCGACACCATCGGCTGCGGCCGAGCTGTTGACGCCCAGCGTCGACGCCGTCGGACGGCGCCTGCAACAACTGGCGGCCACCCTGCGAGAGCGCATGCGCCGTCGCCTCGAAGCCGGGCAACAGACCAGCGACGCCTGCGAACGCCTGCTGCGCGCGCACGACCCGCGGCGGGCACTGGAACGGGCGCTGGCCCGTTTGCATCGGCGCCACGACGATTTGTTGTCGCAACAGCGCGAGGACGCCCGGCGCCGGCGCCAGCTTCTGGCGACGCTCGCCGAACGCCTGCGTTCGTTGGCTCCGCAGCGGCGCATCGCGCGTACCCAGCAAAACGCCGAGACGCTGTTGGCGCGACTGCGCGCGGTCTCGACCCTGAACCTGCAGCGCCAGCGCGGCCTGCTCGAACACACGGCTCACCTGCTGGAACGCGAGCGCCCCGACACCCGGGGATTGCGCGCGCGCAGCGATCACGCCTGGGCATCGTTGCGTCTGCTCGGGCCGCAGGCCACGCTCGAACGCGGGTACGTCATGCTGCACCGCGCATCCGACGGCAGTCTGGTCATGCGCGCCAGTGCGCTGGTTGCAGGAGAGCGCCTGACGGCGCGCTTCGCCGATGGCGAACGCAGTTTGCGCAGTGACGACTGATGCCTGGGATCAAACGACCTTTTTCGCCCTGCCGTGCGCGGCATCCAGCGGTTCCTGAGTCTGCGTCAGGCCAGCCAGCGACCCACCGATGACCGTGGCATTGCCATCGCTGCGATCGGTCATCGGACGACTGCGCGGCAGCGGTGTGCGCAGCCGATCATCCACCTGCATCGACTGCGTGATCACGGCTTGCAGGTTGGGCTCGGGTCGTTCCACGGTCAGCACGAATTCCGGGCCCTTCACGCCGAGCCTGACCCGGTCGCCGGAATTCAGGCTGACCGTGCCATGGATGCGCTCGCCGTTGAGATAGGTGCCGTTGCTGCTCAGCAGGTCGGTCAGCGTGTACTGGCGCCGGCCCTCGTCGTCGTCAATCCACTCGATGACCGCGTGGCTGCGCGACACCATCGCGTCGCGCTCGGCGTCGACCCTGAGGTCGCACTTCGGGTCCCGCCCCAGATACAGCGACGAGAAGCGGGTCACCGGGTACACCTCCGTGTGCCCCGCTCGCCCACCGCTCAGAAATTGCACAATGATGCGATCCACCGCATGCCTCCTCCATGCCTGGTACGCAGGGTAGCGGGAAAAGCCAACCGTGGGTAGAACCGACGTGTGGGGGTCCCTGCCGCACCGCATCGTTGCGCACCTGCGCGCATCAAACTGTCAGCGACCTCGGAGTGTGTTTTTCTGTCCGCAAAGGACGCAAAGAACGCAAAAGAAAGCAAAGGAGGCAAAGGAGGCAAAGGAGGCAATGGAGGCAAAGGAGGCAAAGGAGGCAAAGCCAGCAGAACATCAACCTTGGTTCTTGGCTCTCTTTGCGTCATTTGCGTCCTTTGCGGACAAAAAAGGCAGTCCGCATGGTAACCGCCAGTTCGGTGCGCGGATAAGCGCACCAGCCCGAGCGCCCAGAACGTTCATCAATCGACGCAACCCCACTGCCGGCGTCGCCCCGTTGTAACCCGCATGAACCCTCACTTCTCCAGCACGCTTGGGCTATCGTCATCGTTTGGCGACACTGAAGCACAATCGACCCGACGTGGAAATCGCCGACAGCGACGAGGACCTGATGCTGCGTTATGCCGCCGGCGAGGCGGCAGCGTTCGACGCGCTCTACGGGCGTTATCGGGTGCGGCTGTTGCGTTATCTGGTGCGCCTCACCGGACAGACAGCCGTGGCTGAAGAGCTTTATCAGGACACCTGGAGCCGCGTCATCGATGCGCGCGCCCGCTATGCGCCCAGCGCGCGTTTCGCTGCGTGGTTGTTTCGCATTGCCCACCACCTGGCGATCGATCACCTGCGCAAGCTGCATCCGACGGTGAATGCCGACGAGGTCCTGGTCGGCTTTCCCGGCTTGCCGGAAGATGATCCGGCGCTGGCGCTCGACCAGGCCGAACAGATGGAACGCCTGGCAAGCCTGGTCGAAGCGCTGCCGACCGAACAACGTGCGGTGCTGTTGATGCGCGCCGAGGGCGACCTCACCCTGGAGGAGATTGCGGTGACCGTCGGTACCGGCCGCGAGACCATCAAGTCACGGCTGCGTTATGCGCTGGCCAAGCTGCGGGAAGGATTGCGCGCGCCATGAGCCGGGAAACGCGCTTCGACAAACTGGAGAGCACCGTCGTCGACGCGCTGCGCCGCGCGCCCGGCGTGGAACCGTCGGCCGATCTCGATCGGCGCATTCTTGCGCGCGCGCATGCCGCGGTGGCGAAGCCGGCCAAACGCCCGCAGCCGATCTGGTTCAGCATGGCCGCCGGCCTGGTGGTGCTGGTCGGCAGCGGCCTGGCGCTGCGCATCTGGGAGCAGGTCGAGCGCGCGCCATCGGTGCTGGATGTGCCACCGCCTGCGGCCAGTACGCCGGTAGCCGACGATGGCGCTGCGGCGGCCGACAGCGTGCCGACCGACGCCGACAGGGAACGATCCGGCGAAGGCGCGAGCCCGAAACGGGAGCAGCCGCTTCCAGCGGCGGCGCCGGCCGAGCGGCGGTTGCCGACCCAGCCCGGCGCGCAACTGCGCCGAGAGAACATCGCGACCGAATCCAGACTCGACAGCCTGTCCGACCTGAGCGCCAATGCCCCGGTCGCCGACGTGGTGATGCCAACGGCGGCGCCCGCTGCAAGGCCCTTCCCGGCCGAGCCGGCGCCAGCGATCAGCGCCGAGGAAACGGCGCCGATGGCGGCGGGCATTGCCGCCTCATCGGAAATGGTGGCCCCCGCGCCGCCCGCCGCGCCGCCACCACCGACGCAACCACCGGCAGCAGCCAAGGTCGGTGTCGCGCGCGCGGAGGCGGTCGCCGAGCTCGACAGCGCGAAGTCGCGTGCCGCCGACGGCGCCGTAGCGGCAGCGGCGGCTTCGAGCGCCGGACGCGATTTCGCGTCTCCGACCAAACCCGTCGTCGACGAGGACCGCGAGCGCCAAAGCGAAACAACGATCGAGCCGCAATCCACCGACCGCTTTGCGATCGCCGTCGCCGCGATCCGTGCTGCCGTGACGCGCGGCGATCGCTCGACAGCGCGCACGCTGGCGCTCGCGCTGCAGCGCGAATATCCGGAGCGCGAGCTGCCCGACGACCTGCAGGCGCTGGTGGACCCCGCGCAGTGAGCGCCACCTTGGCACTTCCGGCGGTGCACGAGGAACACATCCAGAAGAGTCGGTTCCTCGCCCGCGCGTGGCCAGTCGGCAACACCGAGGCGGCGCTAGCCCAGGTGGCCGAATGCGAACGCGAGGAAGCCAGCCACCACTGCTGGGCGTACCGGATCGGGCAGTTGTACCGTTTCCACGACGCAAATGAACCCGCCGGCACGGCCGGCCGACCGATCCTGCAGGCGATCGACGGCCAGGGACTGGACCGCGTGGTGCTGGTGGTTACGCGCTGGTTCGGCGGGATCAAACTCGGTGCCGGCGGCCTGGTTCGCGCCTATGGCGGCACCGCCGCCGAGTGCCTGCGCCGCGCCGAGCGCCGCGAACTGCTGGCGATGCAACGGATCGCGGTCGCCACCACCTTCGCCTTCGAGAGCCACGTGCGGCAGATTGCCCATGAGTGCGCCGGCGAGATCGTCGACGAGTGCTATGCCGCCAGCGGATTCTCCTGCGCCATCGTCCTCCCGGCGAGCGCGAGCGAGCGCTGCGCCCAGCGCCTGCGCGACGCCAGTCGCGGTCAGGCGATCATCGGTGAAGCGGCGACCATCGCCGACTGAATCTGATCATGGAACCGTGGAAAGCTCGCTGCGCATGCGATCTGCAATGTGCTTGGGCATGCGTGGATCCTCGATCAGCGCGCGCAAGTGGGGGCTGTCGGGGTCGAACAACTGGTTGTCGATCAGGCGCTCCAGGACAGTCTGCTTGGCTGCTGCAAGCGCTGGCTGCGTGTCGCGGATGAACAGGATCAACAGCTCGGACATAGGCGAATAGTGGCCCGACGGAAGCGCATTGCGGGCGACCCGTGGCAACAGCCAATCGATCGCCGTGAGGCAGGCCGGATCTGGCTCGCGGCATTGCGCGGTCACCAGTTTCGCCAATGTCGTGTGGGCGATCGTCGTGTGCGTGCCGTAAATGTTGGCTTCGATGGCGTCGAAGCCGTTGGGATCGGCGCCTTCGGCCAGCAGCCAGTCGGCAACGCCCAGGTCGGGAAACTGCAAGGCACTCGACAGCAGTTCGCTCTGGCCGAAGTCGGCAATGCTCGGTCGCAGGCGGCGCAGGAAACTGAAGTGCGGCTCCAGCCAGGCCGTTCCCGAATAATCGCGAGCGCGTTGGTTCAACCATGCGACAACGCCAGGCGGCAGCGGCGCCAACCAGGCCAACACCTGCAGCAGATCGTCATGGCGGGCGACTTCTTCCGGCTTGTACCCGTAGATCAGATCGTACAGCGCAGGCAACGCGACCGGCCGGGCACAAGCTGCCAGCGGCTGCAGCGCAGCGATGTCGCCGGTGGGTCGCGAGCTGCGGTCCAGTCGCTCCACCAGCAGTCTCCCGAGCAAGCGCATGCAGATGCGATTGGATGGCTCGGGTACCTGTGCCAACAATCTCTGAAACAGCGGCCACTGCTGCGCCGTGGCCACCCGTGCAAGCAACAGGTGGGGATCAGGGAAGCTGACTCGTTGCCGCGCTGCGGGCGCCAGCGTGGCGCCGTGGTCGAGCAGAATGCTGGCGGCATCGAACTTGTCGGACTCCAGAGCTACCCTCAGTGGTGTGCGCGCCTGGCAGGTCAGGCCGGGCGGGCCATGCACCAGCGCGAGACTGAACAAGACGCCGTAACAATCCACGCGATAAGCGTTGGGATCGGCCGCGTCTGCCAGCACGCCGCGAAGCGCGGCGGAGTCGCGCCGGATCGCATCGAACAGACGATCGGCATCGTCACCTTTGTGCGTGTAGAAGGGCACGGCGAGCGCGTGCAACAGCGCGGGCGTTGACGCCACCACCAATACAACGACCAGCAGCCCGATGCAAAACAGGATGGTCCTGCCGATCGAGAATGGCCAACGCCGGCGCATCATGGCCCGATCAATGCCACAGCGGCGGGCAGATACAGGTCGAGCAGGCGTCCACGTTCAGGTGCGCGACTGCCGCTGCCGCACCACCTCGAACAGGAACACGCCCGCGGCCACGGAGACGTTGAGGCTCTCGACGCCCGCGGCGATCGGGATTTTCCACAGGAAGTCGCAAGTCTTGCGCGTGAGTTCGCGCAAGCCCTCGCCTTCGCTACCCATGACGATTGCCAGCGGCCCCTTCAGATCGGCCCGGTAGAGACTGTCGCTGGCCTCGCCGGCGGCACCGCCGATCCACACGCCGGCCTTCTTCAGGCGCTCAAGTGCGCGCGCGAGGTTGGTCACGCGCACCAGCGGCAGCTTGGCTGCCATGCCGGCGGAGGCGCGCACCACCGTCGGCGTCAGGCCGACTGCGCGGTCCTTGGGAACGACCACCGCCAGTGCACCGGCCGCGGCCGCGGTGCGGATGCAGGCACCCAGATTGTGCGGATCCTGGACGCCATCCAGCACCAGAATCAGCGCCGGCGTGGTGGCGTTTTCGATCAACGCCAACAGGTCGTTCTCGTCCAGCCCTTCAGGCAGTCGCCAGCGCGCGGCGATGCCCTGATGGCGGTCGCTGGCGACGCGCTTGTCGAGCTGCGCGCGCGGGACACGTTGCACGGCGATGCCCAACTGGCGCAACTGCTGCACCAGCGCATCGACGCGCGGATTGCGTTTGCCGTCTTCGACGACAATCTCGAGGAAACGCGTCGGATCGGTTTCCAACTGCGCCTCGACCGCATTCGGTCCCAGCAGCCAGTCGCTTTCGGTGGACATGGGGAGTTCCTGTCAAAAGAGCCTTTTCGTCCGCAAAGGACGCAAAGGACGCAAAGAAGAGCGAAAAATTCCTCCAGCTCCCGTTTGCGTCGTTTGCGTGACCCAGCCCACCAGCGAGCTGACGGCGTTCGCCGGCTCGCGGCATGCCGTTCGAAAGCCCGCCTCACTCATTGCGGACAGAAATCTGTTTTTCAGCGCCGCCGACGCTTGCCGCCGCCACCCGGTTTCGGCCCGCGCGGTCTGCCATCGGGAGCCCGCTTGCCCTGCTCGGCTCGCGTCGGAGCTTCGCCGGCGAGGCGGAAGTCGATGCGTCGCTCAAGCGCATCCACGCGTAATACCTTGATGCGCACACGATCGGCCAACTGAAAACTCTGGCGCAGGCGTTCACCGACCAGGCGCCGATGGCGTTGGTCGTAGTGGTAATAATCGTTGGGCAACTGGGTGACGTGGATCATCCCGGTGATGCGCGTCTCCAGGATCTCGACAAACAGACCGAACGAGGCGACGCCGGTGACGACACCCTCGAACTCGTCGCCGAGATGGCGCTCCATGTAGGCGCACTTCAGGCGATCGGCGACATCGCGCGTAGCCTCGTCGGCACGGCGCTCGTTGGCCGAGCAGTTGCGACCCAGGTCTGCCATCTGCGTTGGCGTGTACTGGTAATCCGCCGGCGTTCGCTTGCCCAGCGCGTGGTGAATCGCGCGATGCACCAGCAGATCTGGATAGCGCCGGATCGGCGAGGTGAAATGCGCATAGGCGCCGAGCGCGAGGCCGAAGTGGCCATCGCAATCGGCGGTATAGGTGGCAAGACTCTGCGAGCGCAGCACCACGGCCTCGATCAGTGCGCCGTCCGGCCGCGATTTTGCGCGCGCCAGGATCGCCATCAGGTCTTCCGGCTGCAGGTCCTCGTAGGACGGCAGAACAATGCCGACGGTGCCGAGAAAATCGGCCAGCTCCTCGTACTTGTGCGTCGGTGGGCGCGGATGCACGCGATACAACGCCGGCACCCGGCTGCGCTTCAGGAATTTGGCCACCGCGACGTTGGCGGCGATCATGCACTCCTCGATCATCCGATGCGCGTCGTTGCGCTCGTACAGCTTGACCGCGTCGATCTGGCCCTGCTCGTCGAACTGGAACTTGACCTCCTGGCCCTCGAAATCGAGCGCACCACGTTCGGTGCGGCGATGGACCAGAATCTTGTACAGGCCGTAGAGATTCTCCAGGTGCGGCAACACGGCTGCCAGCTTTTCCAGCACCTCGGGCCGCCGCTGGCCGACCGCCTGCCACACCTGGTTGTAGGTCAGCCGCGCAGCCGAGCGCATCACGGCCGGGAAAAACCGCGAGCGCGTGGTTTCGCCGCTGGCATCGATGCGCAGTTCGCACGCCAGGCACAAGCGCTCGACGTCAGGCTTCAGCGAACAGATCCCGTTCGACAACTTCTCCGGAAGCATCGGCACCACGCGGTTCGGGAAGTACACCGAGGTACCGCGCAGTTGCGCCTCGTTGTCCAGCGCCGTGCCCGGTTGCACATAGGTGGCGACGTCGGCAATCGCCACGTACAGTTTGTAGCCGCCGCCGCGCGTCGGTTCGCACCACACGGCATCGTCGAAATCGCGCGCGTCCTCGCCGTCGATGGTCACCAGCGGCAACTCGCGCAGGTCCTCGCGGTCCCGGATCTGCGCCGGGCGCACGGTATCGGGGATTCTGGCGATCTCGCGCAGCAGCGCTTCCGGCCAGACATTCGGAATGCTGTGGGTCTCGATCGCCATGTCGATCGCCAGCGAGGTTCCAACCTCCTCGCCGAGCACACGCACGATCCTGGCCACCGGCTGACGATGGCTGCTCGGCGGCTCCACGATCTCGGCGACAACCACATCGCCAGGCTTCGCATCGCCCTCCTGACCACGCGGGATCAGCAGATTCTGATGGATGCGCTGGTCGTCGGGCGCCACCACGCCAAAGCCGGCCTCCTCCAGATAGCGACCGACCACCCGCGGCGAACGTCGCGACAGGATCGAGACGATCGCACCTTCAGGCCGATCACGCTTGTCGCGACCCACCACGCTGACCAGCGCACGATCCCCGTGCAGCACCTGGCGCATCTGCGCCGGCGGCAGGTAGATGTCGCCGACGCCTTCGTCCGGGCGCAGAAAACCGAAGCCTTCGCTGTTGGCGGCGATGGTGCCGGCAATCAGATCCATCTTGTCGGCAAGGCCGTAACCGCCGCGCCGGTTCTTCAGCAGGCGGCCCTGGCCGACCAGCTCCTCAAGCAGCAAGCGGACCGACTCGATCCCTTCCGCCGACTTGTAGCCGAGCTCGTCGGCGATCTCCTCGGCCTTCATCAGCCGCGCGCTGGCCTGCAGGAATCCGAGCAGTTGGGGGGCGCCTGGCGCCTTGGGTTTGATGGTCTTGGGCATGGGCGAAGGCTACGCGAAAAGGCCCGCCGGGTGCGCGCGCGTGGCTCTTGCAGGTCCAGACTTGTCCTGGGCGCTTTCTGCTCCGGCCTCTGGCTCTGGCAGGTCCAGACAAGTCTGGACCCACCAGGTCAGCAGCGGCCGCGCTATCCCTCGGCGCGGCGCCGCCGCTTGGCCACTACGGCAGGCGGCGCCAATGCGCTCGCTGCTCCGGGCTTCGCAGACCTCGCCCGCTTCGGCGTCGTGGCCACCGGCAGCACCTCGCGCAGTATCGCCTCGCAGTCGGAAACCGACATCGCCCGCGGCACCGGGTAATTGGTGTCGGCCTCCCAGCACGCCGCGCTGGCGAGTTCAGGAATATCCTGCTCGCGCAGCGATTCCAACTGCTTCGGAATGCCCAGCAAGCGGTTCATCGCCTCCACCGAATCGAGGAAACGCTGCGCCAGTCGCGCCTCGGAATCGCCTTTGCGTGCCAATCCGGCTCGGGTCGCGAGCACTGCCAGTTTCGGCTCGATCGCATCGCTCGAAAAGCGCAGCACCGGCGGCAGCAGGATCGCGTTGGCGAGGCCGTGCGGCGTGTGATAACGACCGCCCAACTGATGCGCGATGGCGTGCACATTGCCGACGTTGGCGCGGGTGAATGCCATGCCGGCGTAGGCTGAAGCCAGCGCCATCTGCTCGCGCGCGACGAGATTGCTGCCGTCTGCGTAGGCCAGCGGCAGGTTCTGGTAGATCATGCCCACCGCCGCCAACGCCATGCTGTCGGTGAACTCGGTGCCCCAGTTGCCGATGTAGGCCTCGACCGCATGCGTCAGCGCGTCCATGCCGGTGGCCGCGGTGATCGGCGGCGGCAAGCCGATCATCAGTTCGGGATCGAGCGCCGCCAAACGCGGCACCAGTCGAGAATCGGCGATCACCAGCTTCTTGTGGTTTTCCGGGTCGGAGATCACCGCCGCGACCGTCACCTCGGAGCCGGTTCCCGCGGTAGTCGGCACCGCGTAGGTCGGCGGCGGGCCTTTCCAACCGCGGAAGTATCCAACCAGGTCGCGCGGGTGGCGCTGGTTGGCCACCGACTGCCCGATCGCCTTCGCCGCATCCATCACCGAACCACCGCCAAAGGCGACGATCGCATCGCAACACTCGCGTTGATACACCGCGATGCCCTGCTCGACGACGGCAATCGGTGCGTCCGGCGTGATCTCGTCGAAGACCACGAAGTCCGTGCGACTGGCCTTGAGCGCGTCAAGCAGCCCTTTGGCCAATCCCAGCTTGAGCACCACCGCGTCGGTGACCAGCAGGATCTTTTCGTGGGCAAAGGCGCCGATCGCCTGTCCCAGTCGTACACTGGAACCTGCGCCGACCAGCAGCGTCGGCTGCGGCACTGGAACCATTCGCACCGCCAGGCCTGCAGCGCGCTTCAATCCAGGCAGCGCATATTCGCGCGCCATGTCGCCGATCAAACTTTTGTTCATCGCTTACCTCCATCATCAACCCACATTACTCTGCCCGAGCAAAATCATGAAGACCGTGATCAGCATCAGTCTCGGCTCGAAAAACCAGGACTTCGAGTTCACGACCACTTTCCTCGGCCAGAAGCTGCGCGTGCAGCGCGTCGGCACCGACGGCAATGTCAGCAAGGCGGTCAAGCTGCTCAAGCATTGGGAGCAGCGTGCCGATGCGATCGGCCTCGGCGTGGTCAAGGACAGCTACCGCATTGGCGCCCAGCGCCTGATCGACAAGGACACCTCCCGATTGTCCGGCGAGGTCACGCGCGTTCCGTTGACCACCGGCGCCCGGCTTGGCGACATCTTCCTCGAATGGGCCGTGCGTCATACGCAGAATGAGCTTGGCCGCTACTTCGACAACGCCAACGTCCTGTTTTTCTCCGGCATGGCCAATTACAAGCTGGCGATGTCGATGTCCGAATACACCTCCAACCTGCAGTTCGCCGACCCGCTGCTGCAACTCGGCGTGCCCAAGCTGCTGACCTCGCTGGATGCGCTCGGTCTCTACGCCAGCGGCATGCACTATGTGTCGGACTGGACGCCGCCGCGGGTGATTCCCGCCATGTTGCTCAAGCAATGGACGCGCTTCGTGCTCGGCAAGGCGCTCGCCAAGGCGACGATGGTGGTGGCGCCGGTGCACGAACTCGACGACTTCGGGCTCGAGGAACTCGCCGGCAAGACCATCATCACCAGCAACGTCAACGACCAGCGCCTCGCCCGCTTCAGCGACAAGGGCGTGAACATGGTCATCGATGGCTCACCGGTGCTGGCCGGCCATGTGCTGGGCCCGGAAATGCTCGATGCGATGATCATTGCCGCCACCGGCAAATCGCCCGAGGACATTTTCGAGGACGACATCCTGGAGATCATCACCGGCCTCGACATGGCGCCGCGCATCCTCTACCCGAATGGCTACAAGCGCGTGAACCGCTTCGCCTTCGTGATCCACCCGCTGTCGCAGGAGTACTTCAAGAAGCTGAAGCCGGTCGACCTGCTGTCGCGGGTGTCGCCGCCGCTGCTGATGGACTCGCTGGAAAAAGTCATGGCCTACGCGCCGCCGTTCGTCTATTCGAAGATGGAGGGCATCAAATCGCCCACCGGCGTCGAGGCCGAAGGCTGGCTGATCTCGGTCGGCGGCACGCCGAAGGAGATCATGAGCCACAGCCCGGAGTTCACCTACCGGCGCCTGCTCGCGGCTGCGGACATGGCCAAGCGGCTAGGCGCGCAGATCATGGGCTTGGGCGCATTCACCAAAGTGGTCGGCGACGCCGGCGTTACCGTCGCCAAACGCGCGAGCCTGCCGATCACCACCGGCAACAGCTACAGCGCCTCCGGCGCGTTGTGGGCGGCGCATGACGCACTGCTGAGATTGCGCCTGCTGCCTGCGCCGAAGGACAAGCAGCGGGTGAAGTTCAAGGCCATGGTGGTCGGCGCCACCGGCGCAATCGGTTCTGCCTGTTCGCGCATGTTGGTGCGCGCCGCCGAGGAGGTCACGCTGGTTTCGCCAGAGACCGCCAAGCTGCTGGCGCTCAAGGCCTCGATCCTGCAGGAAACGCCTGACGCGAAAATCGTGTTGTCCGCCAGCGCCGACGCGCGCATCGGGCAGATGGACATGGTCGTCACCGCGACATCCGGTGCCGGCAAGAAAGTGCTCGACATCATGAAGGTCAAACCCGGCTGCGTCATCACCGACGTCGCCCGCCCGCTCGACCTGCCGCCCGAGGAAGTGGCAAAACGTCCCGACGTGCTGGTGATCGAGTCTGGCGAGATCGAATTGCCGGGCGACCTCAAGGTCAAGAACATCGGCCTGCCGAAGAACGTGGTTTACGCCTGCCTCGCCGAGACCATCGTGCTGGCACTCGAAGGTCGCTTCGAAAACTTCACCATCGGCCGCGCCATCGAATGGGAAAAAGTCCGCGAGATCTACCAGATGGGCCTCAAGCACGGCATGAAACTGGCCGCCATCTCTGGCGTCAACGGCGTTTTCAGCGACGCGGACATCGAACGCGTGCGTGAACTGGCGTTGGCCGCACGGGCGAAAAAGGCGCGACGAAGGAAAGCGTCGGAGACCAGCGCAGTGGCGAGCAAATCAGCAAAGCCAGCGGCAAGAACGACCGCCAGGCGGACGCGCTGAGTCACTGCCCGCCGCCATCTCCCTGGGCGGGCGCAGAGCCTGTCAACAGTCGCGATACGCCCTGGAGGGCGCCGCGCCTGCGGCGTCGCTGTACGGCGATGAGCGAACTGAACTAGGGCGGCCGAGCAGGCGCTCGGCCCTCCAACAGCCGCGATCCGCCGCTCGACCTTCGCAAACCGCAGGCCAGCCGGATGCATGAACGCAGACTCGCGTCCTGCCGCGCCACATTGCGAACTGGTGCCTGTGGCAAAATCCCGCCATCGAGGTCGAACCCGCCGCCATGCCCAGTGTTCCCAAGACCATCGCCACCGCGCGACGCCGGCCATCGGGCTGCGCGCCCTCCAGCGCCGAAGACCGACGCAATGAGCACAAACGGGGCGTGGTGCTGCGGCTGAAGCGCGCCGAAGGCCAGATCCGCGGCGTGCTGCGCATGATCGAAAACGACGACCCGTGCGATGCCATCGCGCAGCAGCTTGCGGCGGTGCGCAACGCGCTCGACCGCGCCTTCTTCGAGATGATGGCGTGCACGCTGGAGAGCGAAATCAACGGGGCGCCCGAAAGCGACGAGCGACATGCCCGTGTGAGCGAGGTGTTGCGCATACTCAGCAAGTACGCCTGAGCTGGAACGCCTGCAGCTCACGCTGATACAGATGCCGATCAATCGCGGGATTGCACTTGCCGCGGCGATACCCGCGTCTGGTCGCGCAACCAGGCCGCCAGCATGTCCCAGATCGGCTCCCCTTGGACGTTTGCGGTACTGGCGTTGCGCACCTCGAAATCGCTCAGGCCGAGAAACTTGCCGTTGCTGCTGGCCGACGCGGAATCACCATAGAATCCTCGCAGTCAACGTGCCGGGGCTGCGCCATGCATTTGTTCGACCTCGCCGCCATCGTCATCAGCGCTGCTGCGGTGTTCGCATGGATCAATCATCGCTGGCTGCACATGCCGACCACGCTCGGCGTCATGCTGCTCGGACTGTTGTTGTCGCTGGCGCTGGCGCTGATGCGTCGCGCCGGGCTCGACTTCGCCAGCGATGTCGAAGCGATGCTGCATCAAATCGATTTCGATGAAGCGCTGCTGCACGGCATGCTGAGCTTCCTGCTGTTCGCCGGCGCGCTGCACGTGGATCTGGAAAGCCTGCGCCAGCAACGCTGGATCGTTGCTTCGTTGGCCAGCGTCGGCGTGCTGATCTCCACCACGGTGCTCGGCCTCGGCGCCTGGTGCGTGTTCACGGTGATGGGCATTCCGTTGCCGCTGATCTGGTGCCTGCTGTTCGGTGCGGTGATCGCGCCCACCGACCCGATCGCAGTGATGGCCACCTTGAAACGCCTCGGTGCGCCGAAAGCGCTGGAGATCAAGATCGCCGGCGAATCGCTTTTCAACGATGGCATCGGCGTGGTCGTGTTCATCGTCTTGCTGGGCATCGCCACCGGCAGTGCGCCGGCGAGCGCCGAGGGCATCGGCAAACTATTCCTTTTTGAGGCGGTCGGCGGCGCCCTGTTCGGCCTGCTGCTGGGCTGGGTCGGATTCCACCTGCTGAAGCAAGTCGACAAGTACGACGTCGAAGTGCTGTTGACGTTGGCGATCGTGATGGGCGGCTACGCGCTGGCCTTCCGCATGCACGCATCGGCGCCAATCGCGATCGTGGTCGCCGGGCTTTACATCGGCAATCACGGACGCGCACTGGCGATGTCGACCATCACTCGTGAGCGCCTCGACGACTTCTGGGAGCTGATCGACGAGATCCTGAACGCCGTGCTGTTCCTGCTGATCGGCGTGGAAGTGCTGGTTCTGACCTTCAACGGCCAGTTTCTGCTGGCCGGC
This sequence comes from uncultured Rhodanobacteraceae bacterium, assembly GCA_937928755.1. GTDB lineage: Bacteria > Pseudomonadota > Gammaproteobacteria > Xanthomonadales > SZUA-5 > JADKFD01. The sequence continues at coordinate 20,807 of CALEZI010000139.1, forward strand.
CTGGTGCTTATCCCGGTGGCGCTGCTGGCGCGCTGGGTCAGCGTCGGCCTGCCGATCGCCGCTTTCCGCATGCGTCACACGTTTCCCGAACGCACCGTACGCATCCTGACCTGGGGTGGTTTGCGCGGCGGCATCTCGGTGGCGCTGGCGCTGTCGCTGCCACCGGGGCCAATCCGCGAGCAATTGCTGATGGCGACCTACGCGATCGTGCTGTTCTCGCTACTGGTGCAAGGCAGCACCATCGGCCGGCTGTTGCCCAAGGCGCAGGCGCACTGAAGCGATCCTGGGACCTGGCGATTGGAAGGCTACACAACGTGCCACATGACTGACGGATAGCCAGGCTCAACCAGCGCCCGCAAGCACCAGCTTGAGGCCGGCGATGAGCAGTACCAGTGCCAGCGCCCTCTTGATGATCACTGAATCGAATCGGCGGCTGCCGAGGTACGAACCGGCAAAACCGCCCAGCCCGGCGGCGATGGCGGCAAACAGCGCAATGGTCGGGATGCTGCCATCACCACTCAGATGACCGGTCAGGCCGGCGACAGAGTTGACCAGAATGAGCGGGGCAGAGACCGCTGCAGCCTGTTTGGCGCCGGCCCAGTGACGGAACAACAGGAGCGGCGTCAGGAAGATGCCGCCACCGGTGCCGGTCAACCCCGACAGCAATCCGATTCCGCCGCCGATACCAACGGCCACCAGCGTGTGCGGACGGCTGAGCACCAGATCCTGCGCCGGGCGCAGCAACAGGTATCCCGCCGAGTACAGAAGCACCAGCCCGACCAGCAGCCGAAACAGTTCGGCAGGGATGTTCAGGTAGCCGCCGATGAACGCGCACGGCACCGAAGCCAGCGCGAACGGCCAGAACATTGGCCAGGAGAAGTGGCCGGCGCGCCAGAACTGCCAGGTTCCGAGCGAGGCGACCAGAATGTTGAGGACCAACGCCGTGGGCTTGATCGTGTCCGGCATCAAGCCGATCAAGGTCATGACGGCGATGTATCCCGAAGCGCCGCCATGGCCCACCGACGAATACAGGAAGGCCACGGCGAGCACGCCGAGTGTGAGCACCAACAGGTATTCGGGGGGCGTCATCGGTGCCGGTTCAAGCGGGGCGCAGCTGCGGGGCCTGGATCGTCAGATTCATCGACGGCCTGCCGCTTCAGTCGTGCGCGGATGCGCTGACCGCGCTCGCTTGCGCGTCCTCGCACAAGGAACGGCCCTCGCTCCATTCGCTGTCGCCGTCGACATAGTGCTCCTGCTTCCAGATCGGCGCGCTGTACTTGACCGCCTCGATGACCTGGCGACAGGCGCGAAACGCCTCGTCGCGATGCGGGCTGCCGGCGGCAATGACCACCGCCAGTTCGCCGATCGCCAAGCGACCGTGCGCATGGGCGATGTACAGCTTGAGCTGCGGACCGCAGTCGTGCTGTGCCTGCTCGGCGATCTCCTGGAAGCGCGCCAGCGCCAGCGGCGGGTAGATGTCGTAGCGGATGCCATCGACCTTGCGGCCCTGGTTCAGATCGCGCACGCGACCGATGAACATGGCAACGCCGCCGAAGCCGGGATCGGATACGAATTCCAGGGCAGCGGCGGGATCCAGGCAGCGTTCGGCGCGCTCGGCGATGTCGCAGTAATGCAGGTCCATGGCTCAGCCGCCACTGACCGGGGGCAATATCACCATGTGGCCGTCAGGCGGCAGCGCCTGGTGATCGCGAAGGACTGCAGTGCGGGTGGCAAAAGCGCAGCGCTGCAGCAGCAGTGGCGACACCCGCGGCCAGCGTGCCTCGGCATGCGCGACCAGCGCGGCACGCAGGTCGGCGACCTGGGCACCGGTCACCGGCAAGTGCAGGCGATCGCCCGGCTCCAGGTTGCGCAGGCTGCCGTAAAGTTCCAGCTCAATGTTCATCGATTGCGTCCTTTCGAGCCTGGCGCAGCGTGTCGCTGGGACGGTAGTGCGCCAGTTCCTCGTCGCTCATGCCCAGCGGATGCCGCCACAGGCCCTTCTTGCCGCCTTCCTTGAACAGCAGGCGGATGCCGCCGATGCTCAGCGCCGGCTCCACCGGTTTGGTCAGATCGTAGAGGCTCAGCAGAGCGGCATTGACGCCTGCCAGCGCCTCCATTTCGACCCCGGTGCGCGCCTCGGTCGCCACCTCGCAATACACACGAATGGCCAGCTCCGCGGCCAGCGGCCTGCAGCGCAGCCGCACCAGTTCCAGATTGAGCGGGTGGCACAGCGGCAACAGCATCGACGCCAGTTTTGCGCCCTGCAATCCGGCGATCTCCGCCAGCGCCAGCGCATCGCCCTTGGGCAGGCGTCGTTCCACGATCAGCGGATAGGCCGCGGGCCCGACGTGGATCTCGCCGACGGCTACCGCGCGCCTCTGGGTCGGTCGCTTGCTGCGAATGTCGGCCATGAAGTAGGCGTCGCTGGCGGTTTCGAGCGGTGCGTGCATTCAACCTCCGATGGAAGCCAGATGCGGCGTCAGGCCGGTCTGTCCCGCGTGCAGATCATGCCCGGCGCGCTTCAGACCAAGGCCGCTGCGAATGGCCTGCACCAGCGCGTCGAACTGATCGTCGGCTTGCAGCAAGGGGCGCAACGGCAGACCGGATTCACCGAACAGGCACAGGCGCAGGTCGCCACGGGCGGTCACCCGCAGCCGGTTGCAGCCGGCGCAAAAATCGCGCGAGTACGGCGCGATGATGCCGATGCGGCCGCGGTAGTCCGGGTGCGTCCACTCGCGCGCCGGGCCTGCGTCCGGCGCACGCTCGAGCTGGCGCCAGCCGGCTGCACGCAGCGGCGCCTCGATGTGCTCGGCGCGCACGTGGTGCCGATCGAAGTACTCGGCGTTGTCCCCGGTACGCATCAATTCGATGTAACGCAGGGTCAGCGGACGCTGGCGCAAGTAATCCAGCCAGGATCCGAGCTCGTCCTCGTTCAGGCCGCGCAGCAATACCGCGTTGAGTTTGACCGAATCGAACTTGAGCTGCTGCGCCAGTTCGATGCCTTCGAGGATCTCGGGCAGGCGATCGTGACCGGTGATGCGCTGGAAGTTTTCGCGATCGAGGCTGTCGACGCTGATGTTCACCGCGGTCAGGCCCGCTGCACGCCAGATCGGCAGTCTGTGCGGCAGTCGCGTCCCGTTGGTGGTCAGGGCGATCTGGCGCACGCCGGGCGTCGACGCAACCGCGCTGATGATCTCGGGCAGATCCTTGCGCAGCGAGGGCTCGCCGCCGGTCAGACGCAGCTTGTGCATGCCGAGCGCCGCGAAACCCCGCAGCAGGCGGCGGATCTCGTCCAGCTCAAGGAACTGCGGCCGGCCGTCCGCGCGGTAGCCGTCGGGCAGACAGTAACTGCAGCGAAAATTGCACGCCTCCGTCAGCGACAGCCGCAAATACGGAAAACGGCGACCGAAGGGGTCGACCAGGATGGACATCACGGCTCCTTTCCAGACATGGGAGACCGCCGCGTTTCCGCGGCGACCCGGTGATGCCCCGACCACAGGCCGAAGATCACGGCCGGACGCCCTATTCCGTTGCGAACTTAGGCGAATCGGCTTCGGAGGCAGGCGATCCGCAGATCGCCCGCTGGCGCAAAGCATAACCCGTGGACGCCGCTTGTGCCGGGGACAAACTCCGACGTCAGCCGGGCAATGGGTGCGGTCAAGTGCCCGATCATGGAAACCGCCAAGACCGGGCAGTGTCGGCCGCGGGGCATCGCCACGGCGCGGTGGTCGGCTGCCTGCGTTCGGTTGCCCTGCCGATCACGCAGCCAGATCCACCACCACCTGATTGCGCCCTGCGGACTTCGCCCGATAAAGCGCTGCATCGGCACGCTTGGCGGCCTGCTCCCAGGGCTCGCCGGAGCCGAGGGTGGCGATGCCGAAACTGGAACTGGTCTTCAGCGACGGATGCAGGTCGCTGAGGTCGATGCTCTCGACCGCGCGACGCGCGCGCTCGGCCTGTGCCGGTGCGGCATCGGCATCGGCGGCGGCAACCACGGCAAGGAACTCCTCACCGCCCACGCGGCCAACGAACCCGGGCCGGAAACTTTCGCGCAGACGCTCGGCGACGCGCTTCAGCACCACATCGCCCGCATCGTGGCCGTAAGTGTCGTTGATGCGCTTGAAGTGGTCGATGTCGAGCGCCACCAGGCTGATCGGAGTGCGTGCCTGTGCCCGCCGCTCCAGCTGTTGCTTGACGTGGGCAATGGTCGCGCGCCGATTCGGCAAACCGGTCAGCTCGTCGGTCAGCGCTATCCGCCGCAACTTGCGGCTGTTGCGGACCTGGATCGCGACCAGCGCCAGCAAGGCAACCAAGGCCACACCCGCGCTGAAGATCACCCACCACTGCAAGGCGCGGATGCGTTCCGCGTCCTCGAGGGCCGCCAGTCGCAGCGCATTTTCGGTCTGCAGCGCGCGGTTTTCCTGCTCGGTCTTGTCGGTATCGAATTCCACCCGCAGGCGCGCGGTCTGCTCGCGCCGCCACGCCTGGTGCAGTTCCTCCTTCAGCAGCAATTGCTGGTTGCGCGCATCCAGTGCTTCCCGGTGGCGCCCCGCCTGGGCCAGTGCCTGGGCACGCTCATCGAGGATCTTCTCCATGAATGGCCGCGCCTGCTGGGGTTCGAACCAGGCCCAGGCCGCGTCCAGATCCGGCAAGGCCTCGGCGCCTCGCCGCAACGCACGCAACGCCGAAGCTCGCGTCAGGCGCATCGACGCAGCAAGGTCCTCGTCGCGTCCGGTGGCCACTTGTCTGGCGCGCTCGATCGTGTCGAACGCCTCTTCGGCGCGGTCGAGCTTGATCAGACTGATCGCCATCGAGCGCAGGGTCGATGCGACCTCGTCGCCGTCCCCGCGGGATTCATGGATCGCGAGCACTTCCCGATACTGCGCCAGCGCGTCCGCGTGTCGACCCAGCTTGTCGTAGGTCACGCCGATGTTGTAAAGCGCATTGGCCACGCTCAGATCGAGCGCCCGCTCGCGGGCGATGCGCAGCGATTGCTGGTAATACTGGATCGCGCGCTCGTATTCGCCGGCGCTGCCATAAAGATTGGCGATGGCATTCAGCGCATAACGGCGGTCGCCATCGTCGTCGGCGGCAACCGCCGCATCGTAAGCGGCCTTCAGATCCGTCAGCGCGTCGCCATAGGCGCCGCGCAGGTAGTGCATTTCTCCGCGCAAGGCCAAAGCCCGGGTCAACAACGATGGATCCTGGCTCGCCCGCCCGATCTCCACGCCGTCCTCGTAGGCGCGTGCTGCCTCGTCGAGCCGGTCGAGGCGCTCATGGGCGTAACCTTCGCAGACGCGCAACTGGCCGACTTCCGCGCTCGCCGGAAGCGCCGCCAGATAAGGCGCAAGTTCGGCCTGCATGGCCAAGGCGCGCTGCGGCTGGTCAAACGCAAACAGCCAGCACTTCTGCGACTGCGCGCGCAGCCACAAAGGCAGGTCGCTCTGCGGACTGGCGAGCGCCAACGCCTCATCGATCAAGGCCAGCGCGTGCGTGGAGTCGTCGGACTTCCTGGCTTGCAGCAGCAGTGTTTCAGCCGGCGCAGGCGCCCGCGCCATTGGGGTATTCCCAAGCAGCAGTGCGGCGATTCCCAAAACCACAGGCCACATGCACAGACTCCCGCACCGCAGATGATCCCAAGTATCCGCACAACTGTGGAGGGAGGATGGAGGGCTGCTGGAGGCGCTTTTACCAGACCGCGTCCGACTTCACTCCGTGGGGCACAGAACGCAGGCAACTGCAGCGGCATCCCGCAGCAGCGGCCGCTCAAACCGACTCGCGACGGTGGCAAGCTATGCGCCGTCCAACACGCGAGAGGGAAGCGCCAGAATGAGCCAGCCACGCTATCCCTCGCTGTATCAGATCAACACGCGCGTCTGGCTGACCGAGTTATCCCAGTCGCTGGGGCGCACGGCTTCGCTCGATGATGTTCCCGACGCCGAACTCGATCGCCTCGCGGCGATGGGGTTCGACTGGATCTGGCTGTTGAGCGTCTGGCAAACCGGCCTGGAAGCACAGCAGGTCTCGCGCAGCAACCCCGAGTGGCGGCATGAGTTCGAGGAGACGCTGGCGGATTTGCGCGAGCACGACATTGCCGGCTCGGGCTTCGCGATCACGGGATATACGGTGCATCCGAACCTCGGCGGCGACAGCGCCCTCGCACGCCTGCGCCAGCGGCTGCAGGCGCGTGGACTGAAGCTGATGCTCGACTTCGTCCCCAACCACATGGGCCTCGGTCACCCCTGGACCCTGAGTCATCCCGACTACTTCATTCAGGGCACAGAGCACGATCTTGCCAGCGCGCCGCAAAACTACATCCGGGTCAAATTTCCCGATGCAGAGCAGATCTTCGCCTACGGCCGTGATCCGTATTTCTCGGGCTGGCCGGACACGCTGCAACTCAACTACGCCAGCCCCGCCGTGCAGGCAGCAATGATCGGCGAACTCGTGCGCATTGCCGGACAATGCGACGGCGTGCGCTGCGACATGGCCATGCTGGTCCTGCCCGAAGTCTTCGAGCGCACCTGGGGCCAGCGCGCGCCACTGTTCTGGCCGCAAGCGATCCACCGCGTGCACGAGCAGTTTCCGGCGTTCCTGTTCATGGCCGAAGTGTATTGGGACATGGAGTGGACGCTGCAGCAGCAAGGTTTCGATTACGCCTACGACAAGCGGCTCTACGACCGTCTGCGGGAAGGTCACGCCGGGCCGGTGCGCGGACACCTGCGTGCGGATCGCGCCTACCAGGACAAGCTCGCCCGTTTTCTGGAAAACCACGACGAACCACGCGCAGCGGCGACCTTTGCCGACGAGGCGCACCGCGCCGCAGCGGCGATCACCTTTCTGTCGCCGGGTCTGCGCTTTTTCCACCAGGGCCAGTTCGATGGCCGCCGCAAGCGCATCTCGCCGCACCTCGTGCGCGGACCGCAGGAACCCGTCGATGGCAGCTTGCAGCGCTTCTACGAGCGTTTGCTCTCAGTGCTTGGTCTTGCAGCCGTGCGCGACGGCGAGTGGCAGGCGCTGGAGAGCACGCCCGGCTGGGACGGCAATTGGACGCACGATGCTTTGCTCGTTTGCGCCTGGCGCGATGCGCAGGGACACTCACTGGTGGTCGCGGTGAACTTTGCCCCACATCAGAGCCAGGGCCACGTGCGACTGCCGTTTGCGGGCATCGCGGGCAGGAAATGGCGCCTGCAGGATCAACTCGGCAGCGACAGTTTTCACTGGCACGGCGATGACCTGTGCGGCAAGGGTATGTACCTGGACATGGCGCCTTGGCAGGCAGCCGCGTATGCGTTGGTCAGGGCAGACTGATCGTCAGGCGCATCACCGCGGCGACGCTGTCGACTCGACGGCAGGATGGACGGCGAAACACGTTCTGCCACTCACTCGGCCGCGAACTGGGTGGCGTTACGCCCCTTGATCGGCGCGTAGAAGCGCTTGATGACGGCCATGTCGGCCTCGACATCCCCGCTCGGCTGGAACACCGGGCCAAGGCCGCTGACCTTGCGCTGGTAGTCCATGTAGGCCAGCACGATCGGCACCTTCGCGGCGACCGCGATATGGTAGAAGCCGGTTTTCCAGTGTCGCGTCTTGCCGCGCGTGCCTTCGGGCGGCACCACCAATTGCAGCGGACCGTCCGCAGCCTGGATCGCCGCGGCCGATGCCGCCACCAGATTGCTCGACTTTGCGCGGTCCACCGGGATACCGCCGAGCCACTTCATGAGCGTGCCGAACGGCCGTTTGAACAGGCTCTGCTTGCCCATCCAGTAGACCTGCAGGTTGAGCGCAAATGCCACCATCAGCGTGTACGGCAGGTCCCAGTTGCTGGTATGCGGCGCGGCGATCAACACACACTTGGTGGCGTCGTCCGGCAACACCCCCTCGACTTTCCAGCCGCGGATACGCAGAAAAGCGAGCGACAGCGCGCGCAGCACGGTGTTCACGACGGGCGTGTGGAATATGGTCCGATGCATTGCGGGCGTTGCCATGGAGATCGGCGGAATCATCGACGCTGAACGCCAGATCCCCGGCCGGGGCTGGCAAGCATAGCGTCGACGCGACGGAAGCTCAGCATTTTGCATGTTGCAGATTGCTCACGCGCGGCGACGCCCTTGCAGCAGCCAAGGATTCAGTAGCTGCTGCCGTCCTTGTGCAAGAAGATCCATTTCCCTTCGGGACTCTGGCGCGCCACGAGGTCCACATCCGGGTAGGTCGCCATATCGCGCGGATCGCGGCCGCCGACTTCGAGGTACGTCGCCGGACGGTCGCTGCGATTGATCAGCTGGTGGGCGTCAGGATCGCCGGCGCGAAAGCCGACCACCATGCCCGGACCGAGCAGTTGATCGCCAGCGTCACTGACCAACACCACTTCACCGTCGAGGATGTAGATCAGTTCCTCCTCATGGCTGTGCCAATGGCGCATCGACGATTCGGCGCCGGGGTGGAGTACGGTCAGGTTGACGCCAAATGCGCTCAACCCGAAGGCATCACCGAGCGCACGCTTCTGGCGCGGCAGTACGCGCGAGCGAAACGGTTCCGGGTACAGCGAACTGGTCCGGGCAGGAACATCGGTGGCACGGATGGCGGGCATGGCAATGGCCTGGGTCACGGGGGCCATCATTCTTGCGCTTTGCAGGCGTCAGCGGCAGCCGCACACACCCAAGAGCGATCCGATGCCTTGAGCTGTCGAGCCGGGCGGACTCGTGGGCGTCCCGAACATTCGTGGTCGCGTACAAACTTGGCGTCCCGGGCTCCAGGCCGGACTCAGAGCTCGAAACCGTCGGCGAACATGGCATCCGGCAAGCTTGCGTCGCTGGCCGCGCGCTGGAATCCGCCGCGCAGCGTGTAGCTCGGACTGCTCGCCGCCGGACCCGCATCGGGCTGACCGATGCTGCCTTGCAGCGAGTAGCTGGCGCTGCCGGCGCGACCGGCGCCGGCGTCGACCGACTGGCGCGGGATCTGGTAGCTCGCGCTCTGGGACTGCGCGAGCGCGACGGCGAGCGGCAGCGCCAGTACCACGACGCCGATCAGCAGCGTGCCGGCGCACGTCAGTTCGCGACGCCCAAAGCGTTTCCCGCGGACGCAGATTCGCGCCGCGACGGCCGATGATCCGGTCCGCGCGGGCATCTCAGCGCTCCGCCGCATCGGCAAGACCGAGGCGGGTTTCGAGCGCCTGCAGCCGCGAGCGCAGCGCGTCGTTCTCGGCCTCGATCGTGGTCAAACGGTCGCTGCCCATGCGCTCGCGCACGGCTAGTTCCTGCACGGCGTTGGCCAGCACCGCAGTCAGTCGCTCGTACTTTATCCCCTCGACCTCACCCTTGGCATTGCGCGTGATCAGCCGTTCGTCGATCGCCGCGATCTCCTCGGCAACGAAGCCGACATCGGCCTCACCGGTGTCGATCCAGCGATAGCCGACGGCATGCAGCCGCAGCGCAGTATCGAGGCCCAGTTCGAGGTCGCCGATATCCTGCTTGTAGCGCAGGCTCGACGAGCACGCGGCGATCTGATTGCTGGCATTGCGACACAGCGTGTTCGCCGCGGCGGTGCCGAGCGTGTCGACGCGCAGTGTGCCGGCGACGCGCAACGCGTTGCCGGCCGGGTCATTGCTGTTGATCGCCGCGCCACCGCCGGCGCGGAGCAGGAACTGGTTGCTGCCGGTCGAAACGAAATTGGCGTTCTGGCTGTCGGCCCAGACGAAACTGCCGCTATCGCCTTCGCCGCCCGGATAAGTCAGTCCGCTGCAGGCGCCAGATCCACCCGGATCAGTGCCCGGTCGCACCTTGGCCCGGCGGCCGCCTACCCACGCCAACGCTCCGCCGGCGCAGTTCAATGTGCCTCCGCCGACGCTGCTGTTATTGCCGACGGCGACATTGTTGGTACCGCCGCCTACGCTGCTGTTATTGCCGCCGGCGACATTGTTGGTACCGCCGCCGACGCTGCTGGCGATGCCGCTGGCGGTGTTGTTCTGGCCGCCGCTGACGGTACTCTGGAACCCGCTGGCGGTATTGAACCCGCCGCCGCCGACCACGCTCAAGTTGCCGCTGGCGATGCTGTTCTGGCCGCCGCCGATGCTGCTGCCGCTGCCACTGGCGAGGTTTACCCTGCCGCCAGCGACCGTGCTCGCATTGCCGCCGGCGGTGTTGCCGATGCCGCCGCCGACCACGGCATACGGCCGGTCGGCTATTGAGCCGAGGTCATCGCCCGCCAGGTTCGCGTAACCGCCGCCGACGCTGCCGTAGTGATCGCTCACGCGATTGGGGGCCTCGTCGGAAAATTGGGGGTCGCTGTCGCCGGCCGGCACGCCGCCGCCGGCGATGGTTGCGCCGCGTACACTCGTCGTGACTGCATTGGCGTGACTTCCGCCGATGGAATTGGTGGTGATGGCGAGGCCGCCGAAGGTCTCGAAGCTCGGTTGGATGCGCAGGCTGGGTGTATTGCGGGTGCGGATGACGAACGCACGGTTGTCCGTGGTACCGAGAAAATTGCTTGCGGGATCGGTATTGCCGTTGCCGCTGAGCCCCCAGCCGACGGTATCGGTGGCGCAGGTCACGGTGCCGTTCTCGTTGACCACGCGCATGTACGAACCTGCGGCGCAACTGTCCCCGATGCGACGCTGGACCTGCGTCGGGTCGATCAGCGCGGTACCGATCGCGCCAGGCGCGACCGCGATCAAGCCGCTGCTGGTGATCGGCCCACCGGTCAAACCGGCGCCGGTGGCGATACTGGTGACCGTGCCGCCGGAATTGCCGTCGGTGCCGCAGGTCACGCTGCCGTCCTGGTTGACGATGCGCAGATACTGACCCGCCGGACAGGTTCCGACGACCCGACGCTGCACTTGTGCGGCGTTGACCTCCGCCGTGCCGACCGAACCGTCGACGATGCTGCTGCCGGTCACCGAATTGGCGAGTGCCACCGCCGCGCTCCACGCATACGGTGCCGCGGTGAGTTCCGTTCGTGGCGCGAGCGTCTCGTAGCTGCCCGCACCCGCCGGACGAATCGAGATCTGCAGCCATTGGCGGTCGCCGGCAAATTGCGCCGGACCAAAGTCCAGCGGCACCGCGAACAACCCACCCGACACCGCCACGTTGTTCGCCGCCACGGTGGCACCGATCTGGCTGCCCCCGCTCAGGGCGCTGAACAGCCGGAACTGCATGTCGAAATTGGCGTTTGCCGGGCCCGAACCGAGTCGCAGCTCGCCCTGGTAGGTAAACGCCGGGGTCAGCGCCTGCGCCGCAACCGGGGCAGCGGCGGCAGCCAACCAGAACGCTGTCAGCAGCGCGGCGCAGCGGCGGATACGGCTCGGTGTGACGAACGCTGCACGATGCGTCTGCTTGCGCGGGCCAACGGGTCCCGCTGCGCTGATCGCCGCACCAGCGGCGCTGCCGTCGTTGCCATCAAGTGGGTGGGTCATGCCGGGGCTCCTGCGCCTTGGTCAGCCCAGGAAATAGCGACGCTGCCGCTGGCAGTCATGCAGGAACCCTGAAATTTCGATGAAATCGCGCCGATCGCAGCGCGTCTGGCGCGGCGACTCAAAGCGGCAGCACAAGGCTCCCCGCCATCGATTGCAGCCCGCGCTCGCGCAGGGCCATCGCCGCCCGCTCAGCCGACTGGCCGCCGTGCAGCAACTCGGCCTGCAGGGCAAGGCGTTCGAAACCGACCTCGCGCGCCCGCGCCGCCACGTCCAGCAGCGCCGGCCGGCGGTCGGCGGGCCGCGCGTGCGCGCGCACCAGATCCAGTTGCAGACCGAGCAGCACGTCGGACCTGACTGTGGGCTCGAGTTCGTCGAGCAGGCGCAGGGCGGCCTCGCGCTGATCGCTGGCGCTCAGGATCGCCGCCAGCAGCAGGCCGGCACGCGCGGCGTCGGCGCCTTCGCCGGCATCCAGCAGGTCGCGTCGCAGCGATCGGGCCTTCAGCTCCGCCGCGACAAGGTCGCCGCTGCGCGCGCCCAATTCGGTCAGGTCGAGTTCGCTGATGCGCACCCAGGCGGCCAGCCCGGCTTGCTGCCGCAGCTCCAGGGCCGACTGGAAACGCTGCTGCGCCCGGTCGAAGGCGCCCTGGTACAGATGGCGCCGGCCCTCGGCGCTGTGCAGCGCCGCCAGACGCTGCGGCGCGATCTGCTCGCTGCGCTCGGCGTAATCGAGCACCGCAGCGGCGCCGGACAGATCGGCGCGGAGCAGCAGCAGTTCGCCCAGACTGGCGCGGCAGGCGAACTCGAAATCCGCGGCGCCGAGCGCCTGAAAGCCGGCCAGTGCCTCGCTCAGACGCTTTTGCGCTGCGTCGAGCTTGCCGCCACGACGATCCTGAATACCCAGGTTGAACTGCAGCCGGGCAACGTCGAGGCGGGCATCGACTGCGCGAAACTCGGCCAGTGCGGTCTCGTTCGCCTCGCGCGCGGCCTCACTGCGGCCGGCAGCGCCGTAGAGGATCGCCAGATTGCTCAAAGCCACCGCCGCACCGCGCCGATTGCCGCTGTTGCGAAAGGCCGGCAGGGCCTGCTCCAGTTGCGCCTCGGCATCGCTGCTGCGGCCCAGCCGGCCGAACAACATGCCCAGATTGTTGCGTGCCGCGGCCTCGCCGGCCACATCGCCGGTCTCCAGATACAGGCTCAGGGCGCGCTCGCCGCTGGTTCGCGCAGCGTCCTGGTCGCCCACGCGCTGCTGCGCCACCGACAGCACGTTGAGCGACCCGGCCAGTTCGCGCAGGTCGCCGCGCGCCTGTTGCTCCGGCAGCAAGGCGGTGACCTCGGCGACCGCCTCCGGCGCCTTGCCGGCCAACACCAGCGCATAAGCCGCTTCGCGGCGGGCCGCCGCCGCCCCGCGCGCGTCGCCGAGCGCATCGGCGGCGTGCGCCGCTGTTTGATAGTGCGCGATCGCAGCGTCGAAGGCGCTGGTTTCGCGCGCCAGACTGCCCTGAAGCATCGCCAACCGCTGCGCCCCGGCCGGCCAGGCGTCGGCCGCCAGCGCCACCGCCGCGGCGGCGATCAGGGATCGGGCGCGTTCGTGCTGGCCCATCAAGGTGAGTGCCGCGATCGCCTCCATCTGCGCTTCCAGCCGCGTCCGCGGATCCTTGCCATTGCGCTCGGCCTGCTCGGCCGCGTCCAGCCGCTCGCTCTGGCTGCCGCCCAGACCCGCCAGCCGCGCACGCGCAAGATCGATCTGCGCCGGATCGAGTCGCGCTTCGGGCAGTGCCGTCAGGAAGTCCAGGGTGCGTGCGGCATCCGCGCTGCGACCGGCAGCAAGCTGTGCCCGGAACAGACTCATGCCGACATTGCTGTCGCCCGGATCGAGCTGGAAGGCGGCGTGATAATTGTCCACCGCCACCTCCCAGCGATAATGCAAGGCGGCGTCCAACGCCTCCAGGCGCAAGCGCTCGGGGCGCGCCAGGGCGGCACCGGCAGCCAGCGCGGCCGCCGACAGCCCCTGGGCCCGCTGCATCTCGCCATGCTCCGCATGCAACGCCGCCAGCGTGGCCAGCGTGGCCGGCGCCGACGGTTCACGCGCCTGCGCCTTGCCGAGCAGTTCGCGCGCCAGATCAAAGCGACGTTCGCGCAGGGCCTCGACACCCCGATCGAACCAGGCACGCGCTTCCGGCTCGGCCGGCCGGCCGGAGCGGCCGACATCGATCGGCAGGAAGGCCGGTTCGGGCGTGCCTGCGCCCTGCGGCCACCACATCACGGCCATCACAATCAGCGCCGCCGCCATTGCCAGCCAACTCCAGCGCCCGAATTGGTGTCGCTGCACAGCCGCCGGTGCCGTCGTGTCGGTCGCAACCGGCGCCGCCGGCGGCGCATCCGGCGCTACCGTTTGCTCGCGCGTACAGCGCTCCACCGGCGCCATGAAGCGGTAGCCGAGGCGATGCCGGGTCTCGATGTAGACCGCACTCTGAGCCGGATCGCCGAGTGCCTTGCGCAACTCGCGCACCGACTGCGAGACCACCCCTGGACTGACCTCCTGGCGACGCCAGACGCGATCGAGCAATTCCTCGTGGGAGACCACATCAGGCGCGGCGTCGAGCAGCACCTGCAGCAACTTCAGCGACATCGGGCGGACCGCCAGCAGTCCGTCCGGCCCAACCAGATGGGCCGCGCCTGCATCGAGCTCGAACGGGCCGAAACGATAGATCATGGGCCGATTCTAGTGTGGTTGCTGCACCTCCTCACCCACTTGTCGCTGTTCACCTTGAACGGGCAGAGGAGCCGCAGGCGACGAATGTCGTGAAAAGATCATGGAAACAGCATGGCGCGTACATCGCGAGGCATGGTGTGCGAGCCGACTGTGGACGCGAGTTCTCGGCCTGTGAGAGTCACGGTCGCCCCTGTCGGTGCATTTATTCGCGCATCAAACTGGCGGCGACCATGCGGACTGCCTTTTTGTCCGCAAAG
>CALEZI010000140.1 GCA_937928755.1 uncultured Rhodanobacteraceae bacterium
TGATCGACGTGAAAGCAGCGCAGGCCAACCTCGCCGCGCTGGAAGCCCAATGGCGTCAAGTCACCGAGCGTCTGCGCAATGCGCAGGAGGCCATCGGCATCCAGCAGCAGGCCGGATTGCTGACCGAAGCGCAGGCGCGCCAGCAGATCGTGACGCTGCAACGGCAATCGGCCACCGAGATGGAGCGACTCTTGCCCGCGATGCAGCAGGCGGCGGTGGCCATCGGCCCGGATGCGGTGCTGCGCGTCGAAGCGTGGAAGAACGAGCTGGCGCGCACGCGTCTGGTCGTCGATGAAATGGCTCCGCTGTGGAACCGCATCGGTGAGAGTTTTGGCAGCGCACTGAACGGCATGATCACCGGCGCGCAGACCTGGCGCAGTGCGATGGCCAGCCTGTTCCAGCAAGTGGCCGACGCCTTCCTGCAACAGATCGTGATCCAGCCCTTCCAGCAGTGGATCGCCATGCAGGCGCGAATGCTGGCGCTCAAGCTCGGCTTCATCCAGCAGGAACAAGTGGCCGATGCCGCCGCCAGTGCCACCACACTCGTCCAGAAATCGGCCCAGACCACTGCGGAGGTGTCGATGGATGCCGCCAAGGCCGGTGCGGGTGCTGCGGCGTCGCAGGCCTCGATCCCCATCGTCGGCCCGGGGCTGGCGATTGCCGCGATGGTGGCGATGGTCGCCGCCGTCATGGCGCTCTTGGGCAAGGTGAAGAAGTTCGCCGCCGGTGGCTTGGTGTCGGGCGCGGGCACGGCGACCAGCGATTCGATCCCGGCGCGGCTGTCGGCAGGCGAATACGTGGTGCGCGCCGCCGCCGTGCGTCAGGTCGGCGTGGCGTTTCTGGATTCGCTCAACGGCCTGTCCATCGGGCCGCGCTTCAAAGGCGGCGAACTGGCCTTCGCGGCAGGCGGCCTCGTGCCGGAGGTGAAAGTGCCGCCCGCGCAGCCGCAGATGAATCAAGCGGTGCGCATCGTCAACGCCATCGATCCCGGCGTCACCCACGATCACCTGCAAACACCGGCGGGCGAGCGGGTCATCGTCAACATCATCGGGCGCAACGCGCGGGCCATCCGCTCGGCGCTGCAGAACTGAAATCCGAGGAGCCACTCATGGCACTGCTATTCATCGACGGCTTCGACCACTACGACCCGCAAGCGCTGGACGACTACGGCCAACCGTGGCTGGCGCGCGGCAAGGCGGCCTACCTCTCGCCGCAGGCCACCCGCGAGCAGGGGCGGCGACCTTCATCGTTCGCGCTGCGCCTGCCCGAAGGGTCGGGCGGCGGTTACGTCAAGAATCTGGACGCCACCAAGACCAGCCTGATCGTGGGCGCATCCATCCGCGTCGTGGCCTATGAGAACACCTACACCGAGCCGCTGCTGCTGGGCGTGCGCGATGCCAACGCGCAGATCGCGCATCTGGTGAAGATCGGCGAGGACGGCAGGCTCAAGCTCTACCGCTGGCAGTATGGCTACGAGCAGCTGATCACCACCTCGGTCAGCACCGCTCCAGCGCGCGGCTGGCATTACGTCGAACTGCAGGTGACGCAAGGCACCAGCAATGGCGTGCTGTCGGTGCGTCTGAACGGCGTGCTCGCCATCCAGATGAGCGCGCAGAACACGATTCAGGGCGGCGGGCAGTTGCTCACCGCCTTCCTGGGTGCGATTCCGGGCCAGTATTGCCCGCTGACCATCGACGTCGACGACTTCTACATCGCCGACACCACCGGCACGATCAACAACACCTTCTTGGGCGACGTGCGCGTGGATGCCTTGCAGGCCAGTGGCGCGGGCAGCCTGAACCAGTGGACGGTGACACCCTCCGGCGTGAATGCTTGGGAGGCCGTCAGTGACGAGGATGAATCCACCTTCATCAGCGCACCCAGCGCCGGACTGCGCCAGTCCTTCGATGTCGAGTCGTTGCCGGTGATGGCCACGCCCGCGATCTTTGGCGTGCAGTTGACGATGCTCTCGCGCAAGACCGATGCGGGCTTGGGCAAGCTCAAAGGTCTGGTGGTCAGTGGTGCACAGACCGCTTCGAGCGCCGAGGTGATCCTGCAGGAACAGCAGGCATGGCAATGCGCGCTGTTCGAACGCAATCCGAACGGCAATGTGCAGTGGACGGAAAGCGCCTTCAATGCCGCCGAGTTCGGCGTGGAGTCGGCATGACAAAACGACAGGACTGGCGTTTTGCACAGCCGCAGGCTGCCCGTCAGGGTGCCGTACAGGGAGGTGAGGCATGACCGACCGGCGAGTTGCGGCGCACATCGCCGAAACCGGCAGCCAGCCCGCGCCGGGCTACGAAGCATCGCGTGTTCTTGGCGAAGTGCTGTCGCGTGCCGGTACAGGCAGCGCTGTCGCCACGTTCACGCCAGAAACCGCTAGCGCGTCGTGGCCGCCGGATCAGGCCGCGCACTGGCTGGTGGAATCGCTGGCGCGCCCTTGGCCACCGCTGGTAGGGCCGGTGTTCGTGGTCGAGGTGCTGCGCCGGGACACGGCATCGAGCGCCATCGTTGCCACCGGCATGGATGCCTTCGGCGATGCGCCGTGGCCGGACGCACAGCGCGGCGTGTTCGCCTTCCGCCACGACTGGTCTGAAGCACTGGTCGAACGGCTGGAGTGGCAAACCAGCGTCACGCGGCTGGCCAGCGGCAATGAATCGCGGCAGGCACGGCGCAAGGTGCCCCGGCGCTCGTTGAGCTATCACGTCGGACACGCGCGGGCGACCGATGCGCTGGTCGCTGACTGGCTGGCCGATCATCTGGGCAAGGCGTCGTGGTGGCCGCTGCCGCAGTACGCGGTGCCGCTGACCGCCAGTGCCGAAGCCGATGCCCTTGCGCTAGAAGTGGCCGACGCGGACTGGCGGCACTTCGTGACGGCCAGTGCCGATCTGCGGCTGACGTGGAATGGCATCGAGGGCTGGAACGAGGCCGACGTGTTCGCGCTGCTCATCGCCCCCGATGGCTGGCAGCAGGTGCGCATCAACAGCGTCGACAGCGATGTGCTGTGGCTGGCCGAACCCTTGGCGCGCGCCGCCGGAACGGGGAGCAGCGTGATGCCGCTGGTGTGGGGCCGCGCCGTCGATCCGGCGGATCTGACCCAGTGGGTGCCGGGGATGGTCGGCGGCACGGTGGTGGCGCAGGTCGAACCGGTGTCGCCACCCGATACCGGTCTGCTGGCGGACCCGTGGCTCGACGATCTGCCGGTCTGGCCCGATGGCAACTGGCGTGACGATCCAGCGGTTGCCGCGCAAGCGACGATCACCCGGCAGGATTTTTCGCCCGCCGATCCGTGGCTGCGCCGTGACGATCCGTGGCCGACCACCACCTTCCAGCGCCGCTATCTGGCGAGCACGCCCGAGGACATTGCGATCTGGCGCGAGCGTCTGTGGCAAACCGAAGGCCGCTTGAACGCCTTCTGGCTGCCCGATGGCTTGGCTCCGATCCTGTGGGTGCGCTTCGAGGCCGATCCCGAGGACGGTTTTCTGCGGGTGGAGGGCCAAGACCTCCCAGCGTTCTGGCATCGCCCCGCCGCCTGCCTGATCGTGCATCCGGACGGTTATCAACAGTACGCCCTGACGGCGACCTGCCATCTGGATCAGGGCGGTGTGCTGGTGCTGCGCTCCGGCCTCGACGATTGGGTGCCCGAAGGCAGCCGGATTGTTCGCCTTGCGCGCTGCCGCCTCGACCACGACGCCATCGACTTGTACTGGCACAGCCCAACGCTGCTGGAGATCGCGCTGACCGCACGTCAGCTGCCCGAGTCGCGCGGCAACGACCGAAAAACGTATGGAGAGTACGCCGTATGAGCAACCAACCGCTGATGGAAGTCGAGCTGTACGCCTTTTCCAGCAGCAACGCCCAATTTTTCCTGACCCCGCACGAATTTGATGTCGATCTCGACGGCACGCCGTACACCATTCTGTCCATCGAACGCAACGAACTGGCGCTGGGTGCCGAAGCCGCCAAATCAGCGCTGGAACTCAAGCTGCCGCCGAACTGCGATCTGGTGCGCCACCTGCTTGCCGCCTCGCTGACCGGCGACACCACCTCGGTCACCTTGCGCATCGGGCGGCGCGATAGCTGGGGCGACTACTGGTGGCTGTCGGGCACGCGCTGGATGGGTCGCGTGCTGGGTGTCGAGATCGACGCCGATGCCGCCCGCATCCGCTGCGAATCCGCGCAGGTCAGTTTGAAGCGCATTGGCCTGCGCAGGCTCTACAGCCGCAAGTGTTCCCATGTGCTGTATTCCAGCGCTTGCGGCGCATCGCCGATCACCGGCAGCGCCTTCGTCCTCGACGTCTATGGCCGCAACGTGGAACTCGATGGCGGTGTGCCCGACAGCGTCAGCGGCGGACTGGCCGGTGGCTGGCTGCAAACGCCCGATGGCGCGCGCCACATGATTATCAGCGACTACGGAAGCGGCGTGGAGCTGCTCTATCCAGTCGCCATCGAATCCGGCACGGAAGTGCTGCTGACGGTCGGCTGCGATCACAGCACGGCCACCTGCCAGTCGCGCTTCGACAACCTCGACAACTACGGCGGCTTTCCCGCCATCCCGAGCAAGAACCCGTTTTCGACGGGCGTGTTCTGAACCCCCTTCTTAGGAATTTCCATGTGGTACCTCGTCGTCATCGTGGTGGCGGCGCTGGTGTCGGTCGCGCTCGCGCCGAAACCGCCCGAACCCAAACCGGCATCGCTTTCCGACGTCGATGCGCCCACCGCTGAAGAAGGACGCCCGATCCCGGTCGTGTTCGGCACCGTGCTGCTGCGCGGGGCCAACGTGGTCTGG
Organism: uncultured Rhodanobacteraceae bacterium; assembly: GCA_937928755.1. Taxonomy (GTDB): domain Bacteria; phylum Pseudomonadota; class Gammaproteobacteria; order Xanthomonadales; family SZUA-5; genus JADKFD01. The sequence continues at coordinate 4,790 of CALEZI010000140.1, forward strand.
TACGGCGATCTGGTCGCCGATCCGATCCGCAAGAAAGGCGGCAAGAAATGAGCAGCAACGTGATCGTCACCATCGACGACGTGCGCGCCGGGGGCCTGTGCGTGAACGGTTCGCGTGCGTGGTTTGATCGGCACGCGCTGGATTTCCGCGCCTTTTTGCGCGATGGGCTGGATGCGGAAACGCTGCTGGCCACGAATGACGCGATGGCCCTGCGCGTGGTCGAGCACGCCCGCGCCCGATCTGCGCAGGAGCACGGCTGATGGGCGGCAGCAGCAAGAAGCAAACCGTCGGCTACCGCTACCGCATGGGCCTGCATCTGGTGCTCTGCCAAGGGCCGGTCGATGCCGTGCAGGAAATCCAGATGGGCGAGCGCACCGCGTGGGGCGATGCCGACCGTGGCCCGCTATCCAGCGGGCACGGCCTCACCAGTCTGGCGATCAACAAGCCGACGCTGTTTGGCGGCGACGAGCGCGAAGGCGGTGTGATCGGCACCATCGATGTACTGCCTGGCAACGCCAGTCAGGGACGCAACGGCTACCTGATGGCGCGTCTCGGCAGTGCGATCCCGGCGTTCCGGGGCGTGCTGTCGCTGGTGGCGCGGCAAATCCAGTTCGCCGCCAACAATCCCTACCTCAAGCCGTGGGCGGTGCGCGTGCGCCGCTTCACGGCGGGCTGGTTTGAAACGCCGTGGATGGAGTGGAACGCCGAGGTGCGCGTCTGGGATGACGACAGCGGCCAGGAGGTGAGCGTGGGCATGAACCCGGCGCACATCCTGGTGCAGTGCCTCACCGATCCGCACTGGGGCATGGGCTATCCGCAGGACTGCATCGGCTGGAGTTTCTGGAACGCGGCGTGGGCGTTGTCGGACGAGGGCTTCGGCCTGAACCTGATCTGGACGCGCCAGCAATCCATCGAGAGTTTCATCGGTCAGGTGATCGACCACATCGGCGGCATCCTCTACACCGATCCGGAGCAAGGCACCTTCGAGCTGAAACTGCTGCGCGACGACTACTGGATCGACAGCCTGCCGCAGCTGGGCCCCGATGAGATCGTTCGGCTGGAACGTTTCGAGCGCGCGCAATGGGGCGAACTGCCGAACGAATTGACCGTGGCCTACACCGACTGGCAAACCGGCGGTGACACCACCGTGACCGTGGAAAACCTCGCCGCCATCCAGTTGCAGGGCGGCGTGATCAATCAGCGCCGCAACTATCCGGGCGTGAACTACGGGCCGCTGGCCGCGCGTCTGGCGCTGCGCGATCTGCGCGCCCTGGGTTCGCCGCTGGCGCGGATGAGCCTGACCGTGGCGCACGACACCTTGGAACGCGCGCCGCTGCCGGGCGATGTGTTCCTGCTCAACTGGCCGCGACTGGGCATCGACCAGATGGTGGTGCGGGTGACCAGCATCGACACCGGCACGCTAGGCGCAGCCGAATGGCGCATCGAGGCGATGGAGGATGTGTTCGGGCTGGACAGCGCTGTTCTGGCCCCGCCGCCACCCATCATCGACGAACCCACACTGGAGCCGCTGCCGCCCGCCCTGGTGCTGGCGGTGGAGATCCCGTATTGGGAACTGGCGCGCACCTTGTCGCGCGCCGAGCTGGATTACCTGACCGACACCGATGCGGCAGTGGGCGCGCTGGCGGCGGCGGGTGGTGCCGGACAACTCAACTGGCAGCTCGCCACCGGTGCATCGGCGGGCGACATCGAAGTCATCGCCGGTGAGGACTACGCGCCGCTGCTCACGCTCGACGCGGCTTTGTCCGCCACCGAGGCCGATGCCGTCGCGGTGCCGGTGACGGCGATCAGCCAACCGGAACGGCTGGCCGTGGGCAGCTACGCCTATCTGGTCGATGCCGCTGGCGAAATCCGCGAAGCCGTCGCTGTGCTGGCCTTCGATGCCGGTGTGGCGAGCATCGATCTGGCGCGCGGCGTGCTCGACACCACGCCACAAGTGCATTTCTCCGGCACACGCCTGATCGGCGTCGGCGAATGGCTGGCTGCCGAAGGGGTGGAACGCGCCCCCGGCGAATCCGTGTTCGTGGCCGCGATCCCACGCACCTCGACCGATCAGGGCGATGCGGAACTGGCCGCCAATGGCCAGCCGCTGCTGCTCATCGGACGGCAGGCCTTGCCGTATCCGCCCGGGCGCATCCGCCTCAACGGCCAGATCGAGCCTGCCGTGGTGGCCGGTGATCTCGCCATGACATGGGCGCACCGCGACCGCATCCAGCAGACCGCCTACCTCGTGCAACAAGACGAGGGCGACATCGGCCCGGAGCCGGGCGTGACCTACACCGTGCGCATCCGTGATCGCAACGACGTGCTGGTGCATACGACGTCGAGCATCGCGGGAACGGATTTCGTGTGGGACGCGGCCACGGCTGCCGCAGACGCTGGGGCGTTGGGCGACCGCGTCACCGTGGAGATCAGCGCCGAGCGCGACGGGCTGGAGAGCTGGCAGCCGCAGGCGCGCGTCATGGATCGGGCGGGCTATGGCCTGCGCTGGGGCCAGTATTGGGGAGGAATCTGATGGAAACGCCAACCGACGCCCGCATCGATGTTCATCTGCTGACCCTGAACGAGCCTGCCGAATGGCGCGAGGCCTGCATCGCCAGTCTCGATGGTGCGCCGATCCAGTTGCATGTCGTGCCGGGCATAGCCGGGCGCATCGGTGAAGCCCGCACCGCTGGCTACGCGCAGGGTGCTCTGCCGCTGGTGTCCTTCGTCGATCCCGACGATCTCTATAAGGCCAGCGCCTTCACGCAACTGGCCGATGCGCTGGATGCCTGCCCGCAAGCGGTGATGGCCTACAGCGACGAAGCGCTGATGGACGAAGCCGGGCGCAACATCGCGGTGCGGCGTCTGGCCTACAGCCGCTGGCAGCACGCCAACAGCGCCAGCCACGTTCACGGCCTGATCGTGATGCGCCGAACTGCCGTGGAAGCCGCGCTCGCGGGAACCGCTGACCTCAACAACTTCGCCGACTGGCTGCTGACCCTGCTGGTCGCCAAACGTGGCGGCGTGCTGCACCTGCCCATCGTCGGGCGGCGCTGGCGGCAACACCCGAAACAAAGTCATCGCAGCGGCGATCCCGAATCCGTCCGGCGCATCCGGCAAGCCGCCCCTCTCTGGAGATAAGCATGTCATCGATCGATCCGAACCTTGGACTCACCTACGGCTGGACGCTCGGCGAGTCCGGCTGGGCCAGCGGCATGGACGCCAATCTGAAACGCCTCGGCGCGACAGTCGGCCTGTCCGTCAAAGACCGCGACCTGACCGCGCCACCGGCCAGCCCTGCCAACGGCGACCGCTACCTCATTCCTGCCGCCGCTACCGGTGTGTGGGCAGGCAAGACCCACCAGATCGCCGTGCGCATCGAGGGCGTGTGGGAATACCACGCGCCCAAGGTCGGCTGGCTTTGCTACATCGAGGACGAGGCCAAGCTCAGCGCCTACAAACCCGCAGGCTGGAGCGCGGGCATCGCCATCTGATTGCCACTCATCCGCAACCACCCGAACCCGCCCGCGAGGCGGGTTTTGCTTTTCTGGAGACTGCAATGACCGAAGAACACCCATCCGCCGCCCTCGTGGAAAACATGCTGCTCGTCCGGCGCGAGGACTTCGACGAACTGCTCGACCGCGCCGCCGAGCGCGGTGCCGAACGTGTGCTGACCCATCTCGGTTTGGAGAACGGCCACGCCGCCCGCGACATCCGCGAACTGCGTGATCTGCTCGCAGCGTGGCGCGATGCCCGCCGCACCGCGTGGCAGACCGCCGTGAAGGTCATCACCACTGGCCTCCTGGCCGCGCTGCTGGTCGGGGCTGCCATCAAGTTGAAGCTGATGGGAGGCCCGCAATGACCGCCCGCAAACTCTGCCTGCTGGACGACTGGCACAAGATCGTGCGCCGTGCGTGGAGCATTCGTCTGTCCATCGTCGCGGCGATCTTCACGGCGGCGGAGGTGGTGGTGCCGCTGTTCGGCGACGTGCTGCCGCGCGGGGTGTTCGTGCTTCTCGCCTTTAGCGCCAGCATCGGCGCGGCCATCGCGCGCTTGGTGGCGCAGCCGGAGATGCACCGATGATCCGGCCACCGCAACGCAGAACCGTGGCCGCGCTGACCTTGTCCGCCGCCGCACTGGTCGGCATCGTGCTGCACGAGGGTTACACCGACCGCGCGGTGATTCCGGTCAAGGGTGATGTGCCGACCATTGGTTTCGGTACGACTTCGGGCGTGAAGATCGGCGACACCACCACGCCGCCGAAAGCGCTGGCTCGGGCGCTCACCGATGTGCAGCAGTTCGAGGGCGCGCTCAAGCAATGCGTGACTGTCCCGCTGGCACAGCACGAGTACGACACCTATGTGTCTTTCGCCTACAACGTCGGCACCAGCGCGTTCTGCAAGTCCACGCTAGTCAAAAAGCTCAACGCCGAGGACTACACCGGGGCCTGCGCGGAGCTGCTGCGCTGGCGCTTTTTTCAAGGCAAAGACTGCGCGTTGCCGGAGAACAGCCGGTTGTGCGGTGGCCTCGCCACACGGCGTCAGGCGGAGTACCGGCAGTGCCTCGGGGAGAACGCGCCATGACCTTGATCCCTTGGCCGTACCGCCTGCTGGCCTTGGCTGCGTTGGCCGTCGCGCTGATCGGGTTCGGCTGGGTCAAGGGCGCGGGCCACGTTCAAGCTCGGTGGGACGCCGCTGTCCAGCAGCAGAGCCTGCAAACCGCCGCAGTGCGCGAGCGGCAAGTGCAAGCCACCGTCAAGGTCGTCACCGAGTACGTCGACCGCATCCACGTCGTCCGCGAGAAGGGCGACACCATCATCAAGGAGGTTCCCGTCTATGTGCCCGCTCAAGCCGATGCTGCTTGCACTATCAACCGTGGCTTTGTGCGCCTGCACGACGCTGCCGCCGCCGGTGAACTGCCCAAGCCCGCCGGAGATGCTAATGCGCCCGCCGCAGGCCTTGCGCTCTCTGCCGTCGCCGGAACCGTCGCAGGCAACTACCAGTCCTGCCATGAAAACGCCGAGCAACTGAGGGCGTTGCAGGCGTGGGTCAGGGAGATGGCTGCCACCGCGAGGTGAGAAATCCGTGGAGCAGACCATCGAGCCTGAATGGCGGCGCGGGGTCTATAGCAACGGGAAGGTGCTGCTCGGCTTCGCGGCGCGGCGCGAGGCTGAGACGCCCCTGATCCTGCAATCCACGGCTGGCTGACGGCCCACACCTAGGCACAAAAAGCATATTTAGGATAAACTATGCTTTAGGTGCATTATCAGGATAGGCAAGATCGTGGCTTTCGAGAGCGTTGAAGAACTCATCCGGGCGGCGCGCAATGGGCGCAGTCAGAAGGAATTCGCCGATCTGCTGGAGGTCGATCAGTCGATGGTGAGCAAGTACGAACGGGGCAAGGCCAGTCCGCCGATCAGCGTCATCAACCGCTGTATGCGTCTGGTGCATACCGCCCAGGGCGAGGCGGCGCCGTCGGCGGAACAGCTCGCCGACCGCGTGCGCGAATCCTTGGCCGACCCGAAATTGGGTCAAGTGCGCTCGGCGCTATCCCGCTTGGTGGACGCCTTCGCGTCCGAAAACGCGCAGGCCCGTTCGTCGGGCGCTGCGCCGCAATGACATAGGAGGCCTTATGGCAACGCAATCAACCATCGAATGGACGGAGCAGACGTGGAATCCGACCACCGGCTGCACCAAGGTTTCGCCGGGTTGCAAGAACTGCTATGCCGAAGTGATGGCGCGGCGGCTGCACGCGATGGGCGCGCCCGGCTACGAAAACGAGTTCAAGCTCACCGTGCATGAGAACCGGCTAGAGCAGCCGCTGCTGCGCAAGAAGCCCACCACGTACTTCGTGAACAGCATGAGCGACCTGTTCCACGAGGCTGTTTCGGACAAGTTCCTCGACCGCGTGTTCTCGATCATCGAGACCACGCCGCACCACACCTACCAAATCCTCACCAAGCGCGCCGAGCGCCTGCCGGAGTATTTCGCGCGCCGGGCTTGCCCGCAGAACGTGTGGCTGGGCGTATCGGTGGAGGACAAGAAGTACGGCGTGCCTCGCATCGACCATCTGCGCAAGGTGGACGCGCACATCCGTTTCCTCTCGGTGGAGCCGCTGCTGGAGGACTTGGGCCGCATCAACCTGAGCGACATCCACTGGGTCATCGTCGGTGGCGAATCAGGCCACAAGGCTCGCCCGATGCGCGAGGAGTGGGTGGCGAACGTGCAGGTGCAGGCTGAGGCCGCTGGCGCGGCGTTCTTCTTCAAACAGTGGGGCGGCTGGGGCGCAGATGGCGTCAAGCGCCACAAGAAGGCGAACGGTCGCATCTTCCGTGGGCGCACATGGGACGACTACCCGGAAGCCGTCGTGCAACCCTAGAAATTGAACGCGCCTTGGCCTTCGACGTTCGAGGCCGTGGCCCAGAACTTGTGGGCGAGTTCGTGCTTGGCGGCAAGCAGCAGCCAGTATAGCGGCTGATTGTTGCTGCCCGTGAGCAGGCGCATGTCGGTGGAAGGCCACACGCCAAGGCCCGCGACCTTGTCACGCCAGAATTGGAAGATCTGCTGCCGCAGTTCCTGCTGGCCTTGAACGATGGACACCTTGTCGCGCCAGCCTGGTGCGAAGGTGTCGAACGGCGAGTTCTCCGTGGTGGCGTAGGTCACCACGTTTCGCTGCAAGTCCATCTGGCTGATGTGAACAAGCATATCGATGCGTGTGAGCGATGACAGGGCGACGACGATGTCGAAGTTCAAGGCCGCCAGATCGAAGGGATCGAGAAACGCGAAGTTCAGGCCGTAGGCGTTGAGCTGGGCGATGACCGTTTTCACGGCATCGACAGCGGAACCGTCCACCTCGACCACCGGCGCACCCAAGTTGCGCAGGCGGGTTGCAGCGGCTTGCCGCCGCTGGGCATCGAGGTCGCCGATGAAGACCTGCGAGAACGGTGCGTTGCCTTCCTTGCTCTTCTTCCATGCGGCGACGACCCCGCCGTCAATCCACTCGCCGGAGTCCCGCACCTTGCATCGGCCTGGCCCGCAGAACAGATCGATGTAGGTCGCGCCTGCCTTGCCGGGGCCTAGAAACTTCGCGCGGGCGCTACGCGAGATGTCGATGTAGCGGCACAGGTAGTCGTGCTTCTCCTTCGCCCAGACGCCCACTTCTTCGGCAGGCAGGCCATCGTCCCCATCGATCAGTTTTCCCATCGTGTCTCCCCCCGTATCGGTTTATTGCGCCTGCTGGATCGCCCGACGCAGCGATGCAGAGACATCCCACACATGGGAGTGGCCGCCCAAGGATTTGGAAACCTTGATGTGATTATTGCTTTCCAGCAGGTTCAGCACGAAGTCGACGAAGGCGCGGGGCTTGTCAACACGCGTTGCCAATTCCTCGTTCTGGCGGACATCCTCGTTGACCAGCAGTGCGGCAATCCGGCCAACCACATCCTGATAGCCATCGACATACGCCTGCGCGAACTCCTGAAAGCCGTAGTCCGTCAGCACGACATGCGACAGCGGCGCGCCAATAACACGCCCGATCTTGATGTAGTAGTGCTGTTCGAGAATGTCCAGCGAGTCGAGCAGTTCCTGCTGTGGCACGTCTTGGAGCGCCGGTTCTGCGCGAAGCCGATCCCAATCCACAAGACCTGTGTCCTCGTCGATCTGTACTCTCGCAATGACGCGCAAGGCCAAGTCATCAACCCGCGTCAAGCCGGAGATCAATGGCGCTGGCCCGGAAAACCGGGCGGGCGGTTGGCCGATGGTCGGCTTGTCGTCCACGTCGAAGATCGCTGACAGGATGCGCTGCAAGCTCTGACTGTAGTCAGCGAGGTCATTGACCCGCTGCCAGAGGGTGGATCGCAGGCTTTCGGGCACTTCGCAATCGTCGATGACGACAGGGATCAACCGCGTTCCACGACTGATCCTGTTGACCACTGACGTGTTCAGCTCCTCCCGAACCCAAGGCTTCTGGACGCTGATCGTGGACAAGACGACGATGACAGCTCGCGCCTCTTTCAGCCCTTCCTCGAAGATCTTGTCCACCAGACTGTCGCCCGGTTTCATCTCCCACTGGTCGAGCCACGCATCGACGCCGTTCTCGCGCAAGCGCCGCGCAAACTCGACGACGAAGCGATCCTTGTCCTCGCTGGCGTGGCTGACGAAGACCTTGGGCGCGCTCATTCGCCCGCCTCGAATTCCGCGCTCTTGAACTTCAGCACGTTGCAGTTCTCCTTCACTGCGCGCTGAAGGCCATCGTCGAAACCGGTCGGGGATTCGGCCTGAATTTCGACGGCGATCTTCACCTTCACGCCTTGCCGTGTGGTGAACTGCTGCACCACTTCATCCACCAGATCGGCGAACTGCCGCTTGGCCTGAATCGGGTCGAGGTCGATGCTGGCGTAGAACTGCTTCTTGGCGCTCGCTGCGCCGCCGGTCTGGTAGCTGCCCTTGCCGGAGTCTTCGACGCGCGGGGGAGCATCGCCGCCGCCTGTCACCACAAACGTCGTTGCACCGGCTCCGGCATCGGCAGCCTGGGTTCGGGATGCTTCCTCGGCCGCGCGCAGGCTCTCCATGTAGGCGGCTGCGGCGAGCGGTTCGATCAGCAGCAGCGACGAATCCATGATCAGCGACGTGCGCTTGCCGTAGCTGAAGCCCACATAGCGCACCTTGTCGCCATCCGGCTCCTTGCCCTGCGCGAAGCCGAAGAACTCGCGGCTTTCCGCACCCGCGCCCATCGTGGTCTGAAACACCGCGTCGTCCTTCAGGCGCGGCAGGTAGAGCTGCTGGCAACTCTGCTGCCACACGTTGAGGGCGCTGGTGTCCTTGGCATCGTCCTTCCAGAACCAGTCCTTCAGCACCTTGGCCAAATGGATCGGCGCCCATTCGCTGATGAGCAGTTCGTTCTCCTTGAGCACGCGCTCGATTTCCTGCGACCAATTCTGCGCGCCGGGGTTGAGCGGGAAGTGCTCCCACTTCACTTCGGACAATCCCTTGCCGGGCCGAGCTTCCTGCACCGGCGCGACCAACCATTTGTAGGTTTCGCGGATCATGCGCCGCGCCGTTTCCTCGGCCTGATCCAGGCTGGCTTGCGCCTGCTTGGCCATCAGGTTGTCGAGGACGATGCGGTTGTCCTTGTAGTCGCTGACGATGCTGCGCCACGCGAGGTGCGAACGAACGTGATCCTTCAAGCGGCTCACGCTGTCGTAGTCCGCCGCCACGAAGATCAGGCGGTTCTGCTTGAAGCGGGGCTGGTCGCCGCGCTTCTTCAGAATCTCAGTCGCGCGATCAATGGCCAGGCTCTGGCCGCTCTTGCTGAAGGCTGCATCCGGCGGCAGCACCACCAGCCGCAGCGCCCAGTCGTCGGGCACGTCGCCGCTGCCGGTGAAGATGTGGATGCCGCCGAACACCCCGCTGGCAAAGCTCTTCTGCACGCGGTCGCGGATGGCGGGGAACACGTCCTCCTTGTCCTGAAAGCGGCGCTTGCGCTCTTCCATCTCGCGCCGCAGGTTCGGGCGCGTGTCCAGCCAGAAGCGGTTGTTGGCGGCGTTCAGATAGTGCAGCCGGTCGCCCAAGCGCCGCAGCGCGTCCTTGAACAGGTTGGGCTGCTGGCCGGGCTGGGCCACGCCCAAGATCACGCGTTCCAGTTCCAGACCGCGCACGCCCTGGTTGGACGTGCTCGGCGCGCTGCCCAGAAAGATGGCGCGCGCCGCGCGGCGGCAGGCTTGCACGCTGCCGAAGCGGGTGTCCTTGTTCTCGATCTCCCAGGTCTCCGAACGCTCGCCATCCACGTCGCGCTCGATCACCGGCGTCCAGCCCTGCGGCAGGTAGTAGAGCACCTCGTTCAGTGTGTCGGCATCCATCAGCGGAAAGCTGCCGGGCATGATCAGCGGGTCGTTGTTGCCGTCCTTCCACAGACGGTGGATCACCTTCGCCATCAACTTCAGCACGCCGCGCGTGCGCTGGAAGTTGTCCAGCGTTGACCAGTCCTCGTACAGGCGGTCGAACACCTCGGGGTGGATTGGGTAGGCGTGCGTCAGCCGCTCCAGGTACTTGCTGTCCTGCGTCTCCTGCGGGAAGTCGTCGCGGTTCTCGATGTAGTAGTCCGCGAACGACCGGCAGACCGATTCCATCGCCAGTTTGTCGCTGATGTTGGAAAAGAGCCGCCGACGCACGATCTCGAACGCCTCCTCGGTGGCAACTGGCTTCCACAGCGCCTGAATGCGCCCGAAGTAGTGCGAAAGCGAAGCCAGCGCCTTCTCGCCGCGCTGGCTGCCCGCCTCCTTGGCGGATTCCGGCAGCGAGGCCAGCAGCACGGCGGTCGGCACGGCCTTCAAGGCTTCCGTCAGCGCCTGCACGAAGCTGAGGTTGGAGTCGAAGGTGCCGCCTGTCAGCGCCTTGCCTTCCTCGAACTGGCGCACATAGGCCACCAGCTCGTCGATCAGGATGACGCAGGGCGCATAGCGGCCCAGCAGATCGGCCAGCACATCCTTGCCCGGCGACGTGCCCGAGGCGTCGGCATCCGCCACCAGCGCGTAGCCCTCGGCTCTGCCCAGTTGCCATGCCAAGTCGCCCCACAGCGTGCGGATGCTCTGTCCGTTCTTCAGGACGGGCTGGTTGGGCGAGGACTTGATGCCGTCGAGCACCGCGATGCGCGCCTTGGGCAGTTCGGTCACGCCCGCCGCGTCGAGGATGGCGGGCACGCCTTGCAGGTCGCTGGCCAGTGCCTCGCCCTTGGCGAGGTGATAGACCGCCAGCATGGTGTGCGTCTTGCCGCCGCCGAAGGCGGTTTGAAGCTGGATCACCGGGTCGCCGCCCTGGCCCGCAAGGCGCTTGACCACCGAGTCCAGCAACAGCCGCATGCCTTCGGTGATGAAGGTGCGTTGGAAGAACAGCGCCGGGTTCTGGTACTCCGCGTTGGCCGTACCCGCATGCACGCGCGACAAGTCGGCGGCGAATTCGGCCTGCTGGAATTTGCCTTCCCGTACGTCGGAGTGCGGTTCTGCGATTTCGCGCCAAGGTTTCAGTGTCATGAACTTACCCTCAGATATCAAATTTCGACTGTGAGCCAAGAATTCCGCTTGCACTTGCTGCCTGTTCGATTGCCGTCCATGCGTTGACAAGCTCGTTGTATGCGCGGGCATCCTCCGCCCAGCCCTTGCGTTCGCAAAGGGTGTAGAGTCGGTATGCAAGATTGCGAATCTGTTCACCTCTGGATGGCATGTCTGCCAACAGAACACCTGCCGCCGATTCACCACTTTTTTGAAGAGAACGAACCAATTGATGCAACGCCTCCCAAACCGGAGTGTTGTTATCTGCGATTGGTGTCCAGCCCTCTGGATACTCTGCTGGTTTCAGCAGTCTGACCTTTCCTCCTCCAGACTCGACGACACCTGCTGCGGCAACGGATTGCACGCTGGTTCCCTTTGCTCGCGCCAGCACATCAGCCGTGCCGAATTCGCCAGCCGCCCAACCTTGTTCATCGAACCAACCCAAGCAGAAGTGCGTATCCGCATCGAAGTCGTCTGCACCCTCGGTCAGCATGCGGTTGATGACCGTGAGCGCCGTATGCACGCTCATAGGCGTGCCGTCGGCTTCAAGGACGGCCGCATACTTGGAAAACACAGCCATGCCGGGGCCAATGACTGCCTGAGCCAAATCAACGGGAGCAACCGGCGAGACTCCCTCCGCTCCACCGATCATGGTTTCGATGGCCATCACGAGTTCCTCTTTGAGTTCACGGAGAAACTCTCGGCGGGAAATGGTTGGAGCGGTCGGATCGCGCTTTCTACACACCAAGACGATGGATGACGCGAGGGCGTTAGAACCAATTGCGCGGCCACGAACACTTCTTTCCGTTCTTACTGGCCAAGTGCCGGTAATCACGAAATTGGCTCGAATCACAGACTCAAGGAAGCTCTCCCATCCAGAAGACGCAGTGCCACTTGCGCCGGTATCGCTTTGCTTGAACGCGTAGTAGATCGTGACTGGAACGGTTCCATCAGCCTTGTCATGTATTTGGCGAAGAGCAAGCGTCATCCCATCCGTGAAGTGCCGCATGGCATCATCGATATCGTCATACAGGCTGTGAGAGGCAACAAGCTCATCTGACTTTGGGGTTTGCTTTGTCGAAAATATCTCTGGATAGACATCGCGCAAGCACGGTCTCATCCAGATGTAGAAAAAGTCAGACAAATTCGAATAGGGAACGTTGTCGTAGTAAGGCGGATCGGTTGATACGACCGTACTTCCCAAAACAGGAATTGTTGATTTGGCGGCATCGAGTTGATGGGCATGACCACGATTACTCGCTGGCAGCAACTCAATAACACGGCCAACCCAGCCCAAGGCGCTGACCCAAGTGCCACCACCATCGGTCAGCGGGTTGACCTCGCCGTAGTCCCACACAATGGGAAGTGCGTGCTTTGTGAAAGCATGGGCAACAAATTCACCGCCAGACTCCCATGATGCGAGCGTATTCCAGTAGTCGGCGGCACGGCCTATGGCACAGGTTAAATAAACGGAGATGGCTTCAGCATATGCTGTCGCTCCATTGCCGCCCTTGGACAGCGGAGTCGCGTCATCGGCAAAGCCTACCCGCATTGCGTCACTACGAATCTGGTCACGCACTTCGACAACCATTTCGCTAAACGTGGTGAGCGCGAGCTGCTGCCGCCGATTGAACAGGCTCTGGAATGTTGTCATTCCATAGACGACAACATTGGTGCAGCCTGCCCAATGGAGAATGTCTGCTTCAGGAGGTGCAGCGTTGATGGACGAAAAATCCGGTTCTTGCAGTTCGTTGCCAGCGACAAACTCCTTTCCAGATGGCGTCTTAACAACAGCAGCCATCAGGCGCTGACCCATGCGATCAGCCACCCCCTCTGAGCGAATGTAAGTCAGCGGAATAGGTGAGTTGGTAAGGACGCAGACCCCGCCGCGCCCACCGACGGTGCTTGTCAGGGATGGGGGCGACCCCTCATGCAAAACGAACTCGTAGCTTCGGTGATCCGAGGAAACCTTTGGAACAATCCAGGTTTCACGCCCCGGTTTTGCTGAAATCTGGAATGATTTTGCGAGCGGGACATGCTGCCCGCCAGCTGCGGGATTGGGACTAGCTACGGTTCGGCACCAGAGCCATGTTAAGACGGTAGCTTGGCCGCCACCCAGTCGTTTCGGCAATGTAATCTGAGGATAGTGCTGAGAAAGTCGTTGCTCTGCTCTCCGACGAATCCACTCACCATATCGGCGAACATCTTCGGCCAGTCCGAAAGCACCTCTCCATTCGTCTGGAATGCGTTGCTGCCGACCGGCAAGCTCAGAGGAGGCGACCGGAGGACGATCCTTGAACAAAGGCGGGATTTCGATCATCGCTTTGTTCAGGACGACCGGGACTGGATTTAAGTCAGTGGCATATGCCTCGAAGCCCAATCGTTGAGCCTCCAGAGGGAGTGATCCACCACCAGCGAATGGATCGTGAAAGACAGGCAGTTGATCGGGATCGAACCCCGGTTGTCCGGCATTCAACTCGCAAGTCTCCTTCCAAGAACGACGAATTTCCGCGCGCGCCTTTTCCAGAACCGCTTGATTGTCGGTGTTCTCCCACTTCACAAGATCACGGATGATTTGGAACAGCCGCTCGCGCTCAATCTTTGCTTTTTCCTTGTTTACCCCGCGACCAAGATGCCGTTCATAGCCCGGATCGTTGACCATCTGAGCGAAGAGCACGGCACGGGCGGCCGCAAGTGGACGCCGGGCGAACCACAGGTGGAGGGTTGATGGATGCCCGTGCCGGATGGACTTTTCCCGCGCTGAAGCGACATTGATGGCATCGAGCGGCAGGGCGACTTCGATTAGCTTCTTTGGTGTTTTGATGTTGTTGTTCATTTAGTCGTCCTTCTCCCAGCCGACCTTGCCATCACATTGGCTACAGCCGACCGAGTAACTGTGTTCCATATCGCCGGTGTTGTATTCGTTGCACCACTGGCACTGCTCGATGTCATCGAAGATGTCGAAGCAGTTCGCGCAGAAATAGTGGCCGCCGCACTCGACGACGGTGTGGTAGCCCTCGCAATTACCGCAGTTGGCAGGCAACCCGGTCTCGAAGTAGTCCTTCGTGCCGACCACGTCTTTGGTCAAGGCATCCACCAGATGCTCAGGCTCGATGCGTTCCTCGCAGTGCTCGCACGTCGCGTAGCCCTCGGTCGCAATGACGATGGGTTCGCCGCAATGCGGGCATTCGAGTTCGACCTGCGTTTCAACGTGATCGCACACCAGACAGCGCAGCGACGCGATCTGGTCGTCAAGGGCGTCGGGAATGGCCGCCCCGAAGCCGCAGGCGCTGCATGCTTTCGGCGCATTGCCTGCCTTGCGTGCGGCGTCCAGCTCGGGCTTGAGCGCCTTGAACTTGGCGGCCAAATACTTCCGGTGCCCCTTCATCGCTCGATCGGCGTGGGCGATCTCGCTGCCGAAGTCGTGGAAGTAGTCGTTCCACCGGCTCAACAGGCGGTGCAGATGAAACCACGAACGGCAATGCTCGGCGACGATCTGCGCCTTGGCCTTTTCGTCGCTTTCCAGCCCGTTGTGGAAGAAGTGAACCATCTTGTTGCGATGGTTCGCCAGCGCGCGGAAGCTGGCGTAGGCGTCGTCGCCGATGTCCTCGCCCGCGACATCCCGAATCCGCGCCCTGGCATCTTCCAGCGTGACCGAGATGAAGTCCCCGGCCATGAACTTGGCGAGGTTGGCCTGATCGGGCTTGGAGACGATCAACGACCAGTGCTCCTTCATCAGCCGCGCCTTGAGCAGCATCTCGACCGCCGCGCAGAAGTGGATGACGGAATACTTGGGGGATTTGTCGAACTCAGCGATGCCGCGTTCCAAGAAGTCGAAGGCATTGCGGGTCAGCGAGTCGAAGATATCGTGGTGGGTCATGACATCCTCCTATCGCCAATGCGCGGGGCGCTGGAGGACGAAGCCGTCCGCGCGCTGCACTTGAGCCGGAAGCTGACTGCGGCGGTAAGCGGTTTCGTTGATGATGAAACTGCCACTGGCGGCCTGTGTGAGCTGGTGCGAACGACGGTTGGGCGGCAAGGCGACGATGATGTTCTTGCCGGGAAACTTGGCGCGAGCGACGCTGACCGGTGTGGTGAGGTCGCTGTCGGCAGAGATCAGCAACGCCGTGTTGAAGCGGTCGTCATAGGCATCGGCCAGCAGTTGCATGGCGATGTTGACGTCGGTCATCTTTTCCTCGTAGTCCATCCACTGCGCGCCGCACTGGCGGCACTGCTTGGGCTTTTCGAGGTAGTGGCCGAAGTGCGACTGGAGCTTGGGCAAGGTGTCCAGCGCCTCGAGGTAGGCGGTCTGGCGCTGCATGTCGGAGACGTTGCGCCCGTTGGCCCGGATGCGCGAGGTGAAGTAGTGGACGCCTTCCAACGTCTGGCCGGGCCTGAGCAGCGTGGTTGCCAAGGCACACAAGTCCAGCCAGTAATACTTCTTCCAGCCCTTGCTGCGCAGGCCGAAGTAGAGGTTGAATCCATCCACGTAGGCGACAACCCGGCTCATCGGCGTTGCTCTCGACAGGCCAAGTCCACCTTGACAGAGGCACGGGTTGCGTGTAGGATTCGCGCCATAAACCCCACCGGAGATCGCATCTCCGGCCCAACGCCTCCCTCGTGGAGGCGTTTTCCTTTGTGCCCCGCCAAGGCGAGCAGCCTTGGCCCGACGCCTCCCACGCGGAGGCGTTTCTCTTGGGGCGTCCGGAAGGCCATCACAGCGAAGCCCCCGGCGCGACGGCCTTGGCCAGCAACTGGCCCAGATCGAGGTTCTTGCTGGTTTCCGCCCAGTCCGGCTCCTGCGTGAAGGGCTGGCGCACGTAGAACGGGCCTTCGTGCCTGTCCCCGTCCACCAGCACGATGGCGAGGATGAATTTGTCCGCTTGGTTCAGGCCGTAGAGGATTTCGTTGCGGGTCACCGTGATGGTGGACTGCCCCTTGGCGCGGCCCTTCACCTCGATGTGGCGCGAGGTCGTCAGGCGGCCATCCACGGGTTGGGGCTGGCTGGTCACGTCCCAGCCGCACTTCTGCGCCGACACGTCGATGACGTCGTGACCGAGGGCGCGTTCGGCCTCCATGACCGCGCGCATGGCCATCTGCTCGACACGGGCGCGGGCGGCGGCGTCTGCCGACCAGCCGCCTTGTTCCGCCGGAACACCCTTGCGTTGCATCAGCAGCCCTGCCGGGATGACGAGCGCGCCGCCGAGCACGACCGGCGTGGCCGAGACTACATGGCGCATGGCCAGCAGCTCCTTCTCGCGCGACTCGCGGCGCGCCGTGAGATCGTCGATGGTGCGGCGGACGTTCTCCAGCGTCAGGCGAACATCCTTGCCTGCGGCCAGGTCGTCTTGCAGCTTGATGTAGCGGTCTGACCAGAAGTTGATTTCCTTGACCAACCGCTCGTGGACGGCGTTCAGGGTCTTGTCCACAGACTTCTCGCGCCGGGAGCGCACTTCGTCGAAGTGTTCAGGCACAAGGTGGCTGCCCGCGTGGGCGAGCGCCGCATGTTCCAGATCTTTGGCGATCCACGGCGCGGCCAGCACGTCTTGGATCAGCGCCATGTCGCCAGCGGCGAGCGGCTCCAAGTCCAGATGGGGTGCCCAGCCCGCATTGATGGTCTGACCCGAAGCGTCGATCTCGACGAACTGCATGCGCCGCGAAGCCACTCGCGCGGGGTCGGCTCCTTCCTTGACCGAGTGGTCGATGATGAACATCACTTTCGGCGTGACGCCCATGTCGCTCGGATCGACCAACACCGCGCCTTGCTTCAACTTGTTGCGGTGCTGCTCCAGCACGATGTCGGTGACCGACTGCATCAAGGGGTGGCCCGGATGCAGCAGGCTCGCCATCGGTGCGCCCACGCGGTCGGCGAGGCGGACGTACTGTTTCTCGAAGCAGATGCGCTCGTAGCGGCGCAGCACCGGGTCGGCATTGCGGCGATCCCGGCCCGTGATCTGGCGGTCGCGCTCGCGGACGATGGCGGGGACGTTGGTGATCTCGTAGCGGCCCTGCTCGCGGGGCCGCAGTTCGCCGCCCAAGGCCGCGAAGGCTTGGTTGAAGAAGGCGCGGATGAAGAAGGGCTGGAGCTTGCGGGCCTCGGCCCTTTCCATTTCCTCCTTGACGGCGAACAGGCGCTTCTCGTCCATCACCTCTTCGCACAGGGCGTTGCGCTTGATGATGTTTTCGAGGTGGTGGGTGTCAAGCGCTCCCTCGACCTTCTTGAGCAGGCGAGAGCGAACCTCGGGATCGGCCCCGTAACGGATGGCCTCGATCAGCAAGTCCTTTAGGCTCTTCTCCTCGAACACCTCGCCAAGGATGTCGAACACTCGCCCGCCCAGCGCCTCGCGCTCCACTTCGAGCTTCTCGAACAGGCGCTGGAAGACGTCGCCCTCGCGGGTTTCGGAGGCGACCATGTTCCAGAGGTGACAGACCTCGGTCTGGCCGATGCGGTGAATGCGGCCGAAGCGTTGTTCCAGCCGGTTGGGGTTCCACGGCAGGTCATAGTTGACCATCAGGTTGGCGTTTTGCAGGTTCACGCCTTCGCCCGCCGCGTCGGTTGCGATGAGCACGCGCGCGGTCGGGTCGTTGCGGAACAGCTCCTGTACCTTGCGCCGTTCTTCGCGCTTGACGCCGCCGTGGATCATGACCACGGCTTCCTCGCTGCCGATCAGGCCGCGAATCTTCACCGCGAGGTAGTTCAGTGTGTCGCGGTGCTCGGTGAAGATGATGAGCTTGCGCTGACGACCAGCGTCGTCGCGCATCTCCGGCGTGTCTTGCAGCAGGCGGGAGAGTTCGTCCCACTTGCGGTCTTGGCCGGAATGCACAACCTGCCGAGCCTGTTCTTCCAGCCCTTCGAGGATGATGATCTCGGCTTCCAGTTCCTGAACGGTCTGCGCCGCCGTGGCCTGATCGACAACGGCTTCCTCGAAGTTCTCGTAGTCCTCTGGCGACAGATCATCGGCCGAGTCCCAAATGTCTTCGGGCACGCCATTGCCGCCGCCGTTCTTGTAGCTGACCGTTTCGGCCAATGACTGGCCGCGCTGGCGCAACTTCTCGTCTTCGACGCGGCGCTTGAGCTTGTTCCGGCGCCGCTTGAGGGACTGGTAGATGGCTTCCGGGCTGGATGCGAGCCGTCGTTGCAACGCGGTCAGGGCAAAGCCCACCGTGCCCTTGCGGCCGCCATCGGCGAGTTGGTCGGCCTTGGCGAACTCCGTCTTCACATAGTCCGTTACCGCCGCGTACAGAGCGGCCTCCGGATCGGAGAGCTTGTAGTTGACGGTGTAGGCACGTCGCTCGGGGAACAGGCGCGTACCGTCGAAGCGCAGCATGTCTTCCTTGACCATGCGGCGCATCAGATCGGCCACGTCCACCTTGTGCGCGCCGTCGCGGAACTTGCCGTAGAAGCGATCGGCATCCAGCAGCGACATGAAAAGTTGGAAGTCCTCCTCCTTGCCGTTGTGCGGCGTGGCCGTCATCAGCAGAAAGTGGCGTGTGATCGAACCCAGCAGTTCGCCGAGCAGAAACCGCTTGGTCTTGTTGACCTTGTTACCGAAGTAGCTGGCCGAGAGCTTATGGGCTTCGTCGACGACGACCAAGTCCCACTGCGTGAGCATGAGCTTTTCTTGCAGGTCTTCGGCGCGCGCCAGTTGATCGACGCGGGCGATCAGCAGGTCGAAATCGTCGAAGGGGTTGCCGCTGCGGGACTGCTCGACCTGCTCGCGCGAGAACAGCGTGAACGAGAGGCCGAACTTCTCGAACATTTCGTCCTGCCACTGCTCGACCAAGCTGCCGGGCGAGACGATGAGCACGCGCTTGGCGTCGGCGCGCATCAGCAGCTCGCGGATGAACAGCCCGGCCATGATGGTTTTGCCCGCGCCGGGGTCGTCGGCCAGCACATAGCGCAGCGGCTGGCGGGGCAGCATGGATTCATAGACCGCCGTGATCTGGTGCGGCAACGGCTCCACGTTCGAGGTGTGGACGGCCATCATCGGATCGAACAGGTGAGCCAGATTGATCCGGTAGGCCTCGGCGGCGAGCTTGAAGGCGTCGCCCGGCGCATCGAAGGCCCACGGGCGGCCCGACTCGGCCAGCGACAGGTTCGCCTCGTCAGTGCGGAACAGCATCCGCTCGCGCAGCGTGCCGTCGGCGGTCTTGTAGTAAACGGTCAGGGCGTTGTCGCCGACAGGCTCGGTCGTGACGATGCGCACCACCTGCCCGGGCTCCAAGCCCGAGATGGCTGCGTTCTTCTGGATCTGTTCGAGCTTCAACACGGCGCACCCCTTCGTCTTCGTTCCGGCTGCCGCTCAGGGCTTGCGCCGGTTGTAGGGCGATTGGTTCGTGGGCTTGAGGGAAACATCCGTTTCGCTCGCCTTGGCGCGCACTGCATCTTCCGTGCGGCCTATCTTGAGGCCAATGACGCGCGTGGGCGTGTTCTGCTTGGCGAGATGCTTGAGCTGCGAAACATCGGCAGGCGACCATTGCTTGCCGTGGTTGGCGGGGGTCTTAGCCATGATGGAACTCCTTTCGGTCGTGAAAGTGCTGGAGGGCGGGGTTGAAGCAGAGAGCCATGTGCATCACCAGTCCTTGCTGCCTTCGCCGTAGCCCGGCGCGAGGACGAGGTTGGTGACGCCGTAGAGTGCCTGCCGATTGCGCAGCCACAGGTGGTGTTCGCCGCCTTTGAGGCTGTGATCGTCGGTGCAGTCCACGTTCCAGCGGCGCAGCAGGTAGCCCGCCATCGCCGCGCGCGTGCGCACCTTGAGCACACCGCCTTCCATGCCGTACTCGGCTTCGATGGTGTCGGGGTGCTGCACATTGGCCGGGTGCGGCACGAGTTCCAGCTCGGTGATCCGGTTCCACTGGATGTCCTGAGCGGGCGTTTCGTGGTCGGCGACCTCGCCCGGCAGGATGCTGGCGTCGTCGAAACGGCCCAGCACGAAGTCGCGGAACTCGCTGCTGCGCCGGTCGAAGGCCCGCAGGTGCCAGCGCAGACCGCTGTCAGCCAGGGCGAAGGGCACGATCTCGCGGGTGGTCAGGCCACTGGACAGGGCGCGGTAGGAAATCTTGACGGCTGCGCCCCGATGGATGGCGCGTGTCAGAGTCGAAAGCAATTCCAGATCGACCCGGCCCGGCAGGCTGGTGCCTTCGGTGGCGATGACACCCCGAAAGCGCGCAGGCTCGGCATCGCCGTAGCTTTGGGACAGCCATGTGAAGACCCGCTCGACCGGGAAGTCGAACAAGGGCCGGAACCACGCGGCTCGCACGTAGACCTTGCCCTTGGTGTCGTACTCCATGTTGCCCGGGGCCAGTTCCTTGTACTGGGCAATGTCCCGCGTAGCCGCCGCCGCTTGGATATCGAAGCGCGCGACCAAATCCTGACGGCGGATTTCGCCCATGAAGCGCAGGCGCAGCTCGACGAACGCGAGCCGGTCGCGTTGCGCTTGAGACATTCCTGAGAGGCGGTCGCTGGACATGGTGGCGCGGGAGTTTTCCTATGTTTTGGCGGAGCATACACGCATCAAAACAGTTGGTCAAACAGAATGAAAATAATTCTGTGTCAGTCGTAAAATGATGATGACTTTCTGGCGATGCGGCGATGTGGCTCCGATCTGGAACGAGGGTCGCCGGTCACTCGCCTCTCCAGAGAGAGGGCGGCGAAATGAGCGAAACCAGCGAAATGAGAAGCCCGACAAGCACTTGCGGGCGATCCGGCAAGGCGAATCGAGCGAAATGAGCCTCCGGCCTACGCAGGCCGATACACCCGCGTTGGCGTGCCCGGTGCGTCGATGGGGCGCTCGACCCACTGCACCGTGATCTTCGGCGGCGTGGCCGCCAGCAGGTGCTCCAGACTGGCGTCGAGCCGCGCCTTGGGCACCTTGCCCTTGAAACACTCGGCGCTGATCTGGCTGCGCGTGGCCTGACCGCGTTCGCGCAGGAAGGCCTGCACTCGGTTCGACAGTTCCAGCACCTGCGCGAGCTTGGCTTCCTCGGCGGCGCTGACGAACACGAAGCGCACGGATGCCGTAGCGTGCCGAATCCACGCCATCGCCGCGTCGATGTGCTGGGCGTCGATGCGGGTTTGCAGATCGGTCAGCGCCATCAGCATCGCCAACCGCAGCAGCATCGGAGCGCGCCGTTCCAGCAGCGTGCCGATGACGCCGTCGCCGAGGTCGTCGTTCAGTTCTCCCCGGTAGAGCTGGGCGTAGCGCCACTGCGCCTGTGGCGACAGATCCATCCGCAGGTGGTCGCGCTCGTCGTGCCGGTCGGCGCGGACGAAGGCCAACCGCGCAGGACAGGTAGGCCATGAAGTTGGCGGCGATGGCGTAGGCGTTGGTCTCCGTGCCGTCGCTGCCCGCGCGGGCCACATCGCCGATCAGGCCGTAGAGACAGGCCGGATCAGGTTGCGGGGCATTGCGGTGCGCGGCCACGGCTGCACCGTCGTTGTCATCGGTGGCGTCAAGCGGTGACGTGGCATGAGATGCCGGGGTGACATCGATGATCCGGCGCATTCGTCATTTGCCGTCCAGCGCCACGGTCTGGACGATATTCTCGAACTCGGCCAGAACGTCCGGCTGGCGTTGTGACAGGAAGCGGAACACGGCTTTGTTGCCGATCAGTTTGCCGAGGTAGCCGCGCGCCAGCGTCAGGAGCAGCACGTCCTGACCGTAGGACTTCTCGACCAGCTTCAATTGGTTTTGGATGTTTCCCATTTCGCGCTCCATCTTTACCATCTGTTCCGCCGTGACGCCGGAGAGCTTCCGGGGTCGCTTTTCGCTGACCAGCAGATGTGGAGGCGTAGCCGCCAGCAAGGCTTCGGCGTAAGCGACGGTCATGTTGTTGGCGGTCAGCATCAGTTCCACGCACTCGACCTGCCGCGTGGGCTTCATCTTGCGCAGCACCGAGCCGAGATTGGCCGAAAAATGCTGATCCTTGAGCATCTCGACCGCCTCCGGGCAGATGCCTTCAAGCAGGCCGACCTTCTTGTGGATCTGGCTGATGTCCACGTTCAGCGCCTTCGCCAGCCGATCTTGCGTCACGCCACGCTCGACCGCGCGCCGGAGCATGTGGTGCTCCTGAATGGACGAGATGCGGTTGATCCGGTTGTTATAGGTGTAGCTTTCATCGTCAGTGGCGATCAGGCACGGCGCGTCGGTGTAGCCGATCTGCTGCAACGCCAGCAACCGCATGTGGCCATCAAGCAGGATGTGCTGACCGGTTTTCTTGTCCGCCTTGCCCACGCTCAGGGGTTCGATCAGCCCGACAGCTTCCATCGAAGCCACGATCTGCTTGAACTTCCGCGATGCCTGCAGACCTTCCGGCGGTTTGCGGGACGGCAGAATCCGATCCAGCGCCAGTGTGATCGGCTCCGGGATGAACCCCAGCGGTGGTTTGCTCATGCCGCGTGGCCCCCGCCCCAGACGCGTTCCGCCAGCTGCTTGGGCAAGGTGTCCAGCCCTTCGGCACGCAGCAGGTTGGAAAAGTGCTCGTCGGCCAGCAACTGGCGCAGCGCTTCGATCACGAACAACATGCGTTGCTGCGTGAACTCAGCCTTTTTGATGGTCAGTTTCTGCCGCTCGACCTCGTTCTGGTAGTTGCGCACCAGACTGGAGGTTGTGACGGCTGCTCCCTTGCGCGCGGGTCGGTGTTTCAGCGTCTTGCCGAGGGTGCTGCGCCGCTGAAGCACACGCCGCACCTGCATCAACTGCCCACCGCGCAATTGGCCGCTTTCGTAGGCATCCTGCAAGGCGGTCTGAACTGATTCTTCGTCGCTTGCGCCCGCGATGGTGATGGCGACGTTGAGCGGAACCCGTCCGGATTCGACGGCAGCCAGAAGACGTTCCTCACCTTTCTCAAAAAGAAGCAGGATGCCCTTGATGTAGTCGAGGCTCAGGCCGGTCTTCTGCGCGATGACGCGCTTGTCGTAACCCTGTTCGCTCAACTGCTCGATGCTCATCAACAGTTCCAGCGCGCTGTATTTCCTGCGGGCGATGTTCTCGGTCAGGCTCATGATGAAGGCGTCTTCGTCATTGACCGCGACGACCAGCGCCGGGATTTCCTTCTCGCCAAGCGACTTGAAAGCCTTGAGCCTGCCTTCGCCGCAGATCAGCAAGTAGCGTTTGCCGTCCTCCAGATCGTCACGCGGCGTGACCGTGACTGGCTTTTTCAGGCCAAGGCTTTTGATGTTGCCGACGATCTCCTCGAACACGCGACCATTGCGGTCACGCGGGTTGAGCACGGCGATCTGATCGACCGGGATCATTTGCAGATCGGTGGCGTGGTGCTTCTTCGTCATGCGACTCTCCTCAAGCGGCTGCGCTCGGCCATGCTGTAGAGATAGTCCAGGCTGTCGAAGCGGTAGCTCTCGAACTCGATGCCGTTGTGATCGGCCAGATGGATACGCGGCTGGCCAAAGTCCAGACGCGGCAACAGGTAGTAGTCCAGTGGTGCCTGGTTCGTTTCGTCGAGCCGGACTGCGACCGTGATGTCCGGCGTCAGGCTGGTGTCGAAGCGCACTTTCCAGCGGCGGCGGCCGTTGTCCAGCAACTGGCAGCGTGACAGCACCAGAGAGACGGTGAATTCGCGGTTGACCGTGAGCAGGTCGTTCACCGGATCGCGCACGACCGCGCCGCCGACCTCGGCGATCATCCGCTCAGTCTCGCCGACGATCTCCGGGTGCAGGCGGCGCAGAAACTGGTTGACCTCCAGATACTGGTAGTCCCGATCCGGCGTGAACCCGACCGTCTGGTAAGCACGAATGAGACTTCCGAAGCGATGCGCGTAGGCCGCCGAAGACGGCATGCCTTCCGCTTCGTCGATGATCAGGCCAGAGAGGTATTCGCCCGCCATCGCACGCTTGACGCCCTTGACGATGGTGGACACCGGCGAGCCGTCGTTCTCGAACTGCTCGGCGCAGTAGGCGACCTGAATCCCGGCGCGGCGGCAGATGTACTCGTAGTACGCACTTTCATCCGCGTCCTGAAACCGACCCCAGCGGCTCACGTCGTAGACAAGGATGATCTGAAAGTCGGCCTTACCAGCCTGCACGTCGGCGATCAGTTGCTGAAGTGCCTGCCTGCCGTCGATGCGCAGCCCGCTCTTGCCCTCGTCGGCGTAGGTGCGAACGATCTCGATGTTGCGCCGAGCGGCGTACTCGCGGATTTTGTCGCCCTGGTTCTCCGTGGAGTATTGCTGGTGCTCGGTGGACATGCGCACGTACTGCGCGGCGCGGAACACCGGCCCCGATCCTGTCGGGCTTGGAGGCGATTCGTTCGATTGCATAGACCCGGCCACTTCGATGGTTGACGTTTCGGGTCTGCCGCTCCCTTCATTGGCTGCGTTGCCGCTCCGTGAATTTCACGAGAACGGCCGCGCAGACGGTTGGAATCGTTGCCATGCAGGATGTTCGAGAACCCGTTTGGAGGCGAAGTTACGGGCAGATCGCCGATGCGTCGATCACGTCCTCTCTTGACACGTCCATCTTGCGCGGACACGTCACGGCCACCGGCGTGATCTCGACGACCCACGAAGCGCCGCTTTCCCTCGGAAACGCCGGGTGGCGTGTGATGCGGTAGAGGCCCGGCGGGAGGTCGCACACGTCCATCTTTGCAAGATCGTCGTTTCGAGCCTGATCGCGCGACCGTTGCTGCTCACGGTTGCGCTGCACATAGTCGGGCTGGGTGCCGCGGTAGTCGCGCCAGTAGTCCGGATTGCGCTGTGCCCACGCCTGCTGCGCAGCGCGCTGGTTGTCCCGGTAGTCGGGATCGGACTGGAGCTTGGCCCGCTGCCACTGGCGCTTGCGGGCGCGTTGGCAGTCGGGGTTGGAGCAGTAGGCTTGGTCGGGAACTTGCGGGCGGGGTGCGAAAGGCTTGCCGCAGCAGGCGCAGCGTCGGGTCATCGTCGGGATCTCCATGCAATGGGGTGCTGGAACCCGCGACGGCACTGCGGCCGCGCCCGCATGCGGGGTACGCTTGACCTCGATCCGTCAGTGGGGCGTTCTCCTCGTTCGGGGTATGCGCCCAGCGGCGCGGGTTCCTATCCATCGGTTGTTATTGACATTTACCGATGTTATGGAACAATATGCCGAATCATGGACACAACTGCCGACAAACTGCTGGAACTGGTGCGCACGCAGGGACTGCTGCGCCCGCACGATCTGGCCCCGCTGGGCATTCCACGGGTGGCCCTGACGCGGGCGGTGCGGCGCGGGCAACTGGAGCGCGTCGGGCGCGGGCTGTACGGCCTCACGGAGCGTCCGGTGTCGGCCCACGGCACGCTGGCTGAAGTCGCCCGCCGTGTGCCCAAGAGCGTCGTGTGCCTGCTGTCGGCGCTGCGCTTTCATGACCTGACGACGCAGGCTCCGTTCGAGGTCTGGCTGGCCATCGACAACAAGGCAGCCACGCCGAAGCTGGACTACCCGCCGCTGCGCATCGTGCGTTTCTCCGGTGCGGCGCTGACCGAGGGCGTTGAGGAACACGTCGTCGATGGCGTCACCGTTCGCGTCACCAGCATCGCCAAGACGGTGGCCGACTGCTTCAAGTACCGCAACAAGATTGGCCTCGACGTGGCGCTGGAGGCGCTGCGCGATGCGTGGAACGGCAAGCGCATGACCAGTGATGAAATATGGCACTACGCCAAGATCGACCGCGTGGCCAACGTGATGCGCCCTTATCTGGAAAGCCTGGCATGACCGGATCCGACAAGAGCGGGCGCAACGCCCCGCACAACAAGGCCGCATCGGTTCGCGCCCGACTGCACAACAAGGCACGCGCTGAAAAACTCGACTTCAACCTGCTGCTGACCCGCTATGCGCTGGAGCGCGTGCTGTACCGCCTGAGCATCTCGGAGCAAAGCGGGCAGTTTTTGTTGAAAGGAGCGTTGCTGTTCGACATCTGGTTCGACCTGCCGCATCGCCCGACGCACGATGCTGACTTGCTCGGCTTCGGTTCCACCGACATGCCGTATCTGGAAAAGCTGTTCCGCGAGATCAGCCAGATCGTCTGCAACGACGGCATCGTGTTTCAGGCCGACAGCGTGAAGGCCGTTGAGATCCGCAAGGAGGCCAACTACGCGGGCGTCCGCGTGACGATGCTCGGTCTGCTCGATGGCGCGCGTTGCCCGGTCCAGATCGACATCGGCTCTGGCGATGCTGTCACGCCCGCGCCGCAGAGCGTGCAGTACCCGGTCATCCTCGACGGCATGCCGCAGCCGCAGTTGCGGGTCTATCCCCGCACCACGGTCGTCGCCGAAAAGCTCGAAGCGATGGTGAAGCTCGGCATCCTCAACAGCCGGTTGAAGGACTACTTCGACCTGTGGGTGCTGGCTCGCCATTCCGACTTCGATGGCGCGGTGCTGGCGCAGGCGATTCGCGCCACCTTCGAGCGGCGGGGCACGGCCATCCCGCCCGCCACGCCGCTGGGCCTCACCGACGAGTTCGGACTGGACGAGCAGAAGACCAAGCAGTGGCAGGCGTTCCTGCGCAAAAACATCTTGGAGCCGATGCCGCTGACCACGGTGATCGAGGCGTTGCGCGAATTCCTGCTGCCGGTGCTGGCGGCGTTCGCGGCGGGCAACGGCTTCGACCGGCAGTGGCGGGCAGGCGCGGGCTGGGACAGGATCAAGTGAACGGCCAGTTCGATTCCGCGTTTGGGGATCGAACCGCAGACCATCGAAGGGCGAAGCGGCTGTTCCGTTTCTTCGTCCAATGCGATGATTTGCCGAGGAAACGGAACGTGACTGACCGGCTGCGCGGCGGCTGGCCTGCGCCATTTCGACACCCATTTACACCCATTCTCCGGTGTCGGGCTGCACCCAGCGGTGCGTCGGTGACCACCTATCCGGCCCGGAGTAGATCGGCGCGGATGCTGCGGTCAGGCGGGCAACGATGCCAAGGCGTGCAGCAGCGATCTGCTCTGGCTCGCAGGGTCGGCTTTCACATCGAGGCCCTGATCTTGGGCGTCCTGCACCCATCGCTTGGCCCACGCCATAACCTCGTCGCGGTCGAAGCGGATGAGCTTCTGAACCCGGCGATGCGGAATGCCCAACGCCTCGCGCATCTGCTTTTGCGTGAAGATATAGAGGGGCAGCCCGGTCACATACGCAATCTCGCGCGGGTCCATCAACGTCGAGCCGCTCGGAAGGACGACGTCGGATGCTTGCTCCCACGTCGATGCCCGGAGGGCTTTGGACTCGAAGTCGAAGACTTCGTCGATGGGGTACACGACGCGCTTGGACATCTTCATGAACCGAGGCCCGCGCCCCTCGCTGCGCCAGCGTTGCAACGTCTTCGGACTGATGTTCCAGCGCGTGGCCAGCTCGTTTTCGTTCATCATCATCTTCTGCATGGTTGACTCCGTCAGTGGTTGAAGGCAACGCATTCAGGCGTGACGTTGACGATGAAGCCAAGGCCTCGGCGGGCCTTCCATGCCGTTTCAGCGCAATGCGAACATCAGCGGTTCACGCATATGTCCCCGCCCCAGTCTGCTGATGCCCACTTCTATGGGGACGTATCGGCATGAGTGAAGATAGTCGGTTCCATTTTCTGTTAAAATCCACCACCACACACAAGGGCCCGGATAATCTCCGGGCCCTTTTTCTTTGCGCGAAGCCCCGCGCCACGCGGGGTTCCGGCCCTCAGTGCTGCGGGTGGCCACCTGCCGAAACGCCCCATTTTCAGCGCTTTCGGCTCCAGCTCTGTCTCTATTCTCTGTTTGGCCTGCGGGTAGGCGCAGATAGCGGCATTGCAAAATCAATGACTTATGCGCATCGGTTCATCGTCAACCATGGCGACCGATCAGCACTCCAACCTGCCACGCTGGCACAATGGAAACTTATACGTTACCATTGTGCCCATGAGCTATCAGATCAAAGAACTACTGCTCGACGATGGCGACAGCCCCTTTGCACAGTGGTTCGGATCGCTGGAAGCCGTTGCGGCCGCCAAGGTGCGTGTCGCCGTCAGCCGGATGGAACAGGGCAACCTGTCCAACGTCGAGTGGTTTCGCGGTATTGGTGAGTACAAGATCGACTGGGGTCCGGGTCTGCGCATCTACCTGGCCAAGGACGGCCTGAAGATCATCATCCTGATCGGCGGCGGCACCAAGAAGCGCCAGCAGCACGATATCGACCAGGCGGTGACGCTGTGGGAAGACTACAAGCGCCGCAAGGCAACAACCCAGAAAGGAAAGTGAACATGGCACTGACCCGTGACTTCAAAGAAACCGTGGCCGCGCGTGTGCAGAACGATCCGGCCTTTGCGCAGGCGCTTCTGGACGAGGCCATCACCCTGTTCGTCAACGGCGAGCCGGAATCGGCCAAGCTGATCCTGCGCGATCTCGTCAACGCCACCGTGGGTTTCGAGGCGTTGGCCGAGGAAATTCACAAGCCCGCCAAGAGCCTGCACCGGATGCTGTCGCGCTCGGGCAACCCGACCATGAGCAACATCTCGGCGGTCTTTGCTGCCATCAAGCGTGCGCTCAAGGTCGAGGTGCGCACCCAGATCGTGATGGCCTGATTTCAGGCATCAAACGCAGTGATCACTTCC
Source organism: uncultured Rhodanobacteraceae bacterium (assembly GCA_937928755.1). Classification (GTDB taxonomy): domain Bacteria; phylum Pseudomonadota; class Gammaproteobacteria; order Xanthomonadales; family SZUA-5; genus JADKFD01. The sequence continues at coordinate 33,370 of CALEZI010000140.1, forward strand.
CGCTGCGCCACCCAGTCGGTCGGCAGCGGATTGCGCTGGAACCACAGCAGACTCATGCACCGGGGCTGCTGCCCGGCCAGGATGGTCTGGATGATGGCGGGTTCGAGCAGCGTCAGGCGCAGCAGTTCGTTGACCGTCGAGTGGTGCAGCCCTTCGCGTTGGGCGATCTCGCTACCGCTGGCCACCACGCCGTCATCGAGCAGTTGCTGCCAGTAAAACGCCCGCGTCAGCGCCACCAGCAAGGGCTGATCGTGCTGGGTGGCGACCTTGCCCGGCGCGTCGAGCTGGCCGTCCGGGCGCACCACCACCTTGCTGTTGCCGCGTTTGCGAATTTTCAGGGGGATGAAGGTGGACAGTTTGACCTGCCCGCCGTCGTGGCACTCGCGGGCGACCGCAGCGCCCAGGGGCTGCACTTTCGGTTTCATGCCTGCGCCTCCTGTTGCTCCCATTCCTGCAATTCCGCACCGATGCTGCCGGGTGCCAGCTCACCGGCCAGTTCCTGCCAGCCCTGGTCGCGCCAGATGATTTCCAGCCCGCCGTCGGCAATCAGCACGCGTTCGATCAGCAATTGCGCCAGTCGGCATTGTTCGGCGGGAAACAGCTCGCGCCACAGGCTGGCGAGATTGCGCATCGGCAATACAACCTGCGGTTCGGTGAGATCAGGCCGGATCTGCTGAATCCGATCCCACACCGATTGCACGAGATGCGGGGCAGACAAGGTAGCTACGATCTGCTGCGTCACCATTTCCTCGATGGGGGCTGCGGGCAGCGGCCCGTGCTGGCTGGCCCACGCACCAAAGCGCCGGTGCTTGACCGGACTGTAGTAGCGGTAGGTCTTGCCCTTTTTGTTGGTGTAGCTGGGCACCAGCCGTTCGCCGTCAGACGTGAACAGCAGGCCACGCAGCAGCACCGGTTCACTCTGGCGGTCGTTGGTTTCGCGCCGCCGTGCTATGCCGTCGGTGGCGATCAGGGCGTGCACCGCATCCCACTGCGCCTGCGTGATGATGGCCTGATGCTGGCCAGGGAAGCTCTGGCCCTTGTGCACGATCTCGCCCCGGTACATCCGGTTGTGCAGCATCTTGTAAATGGTCTGCTTGGTGAAGGATTTGCCACCCTTGGTGAGCAGGCCTTGCGCCTTGTAGGCCTTGGCCATCAGCGTGGCCGAGCGCATCGTCACGAAGTCATCAAAGATGCGCCGCACCAGCTTTGCTTCCGTGTCATTCACGATCAACAGCCGGTCGCGCACGTCGTAACCCAGCGGCAGCGGCCCGCCCATCCACATCCCTTTGGCCTTGCTGGCGGCGATCTTGTCGCGGATGCGCTCGCCGGTGACTTCCCGTTCGAACTGGGCGAAGGACAGCAGCACGTTGAGCATCAAGCGGCCCATCGAGGTGGCCGAGTTGATCTGCTGGGTGACGGCGCTGAAACTCACGCGGTGGCGGTCGAACACATCGACCATCCGCGCAAAATCGGCCAGCGAGCGGGACAGCCGGTCGATCTTGTAGACCACCACGATATCGACCTTGCCCGCTTGAATGTCGACCAGCAGACGCTTGAGCGCGGGCCTGTCCATATTGCCGCCCGAGTAGCCGCCGTCGTCGTAGTCATCGGCCACGGCAATCCAGCCCTCGGCGCGCTGGCTGGCGATAAAGGCTTGTCCGGCGTCCTTCTGGGCATCGATGGAGTTGAAGGACTCCTGAATCCGTGTTCATTTGTCATAGATCAAGCGTAGTACGTTGATTATTTA
>CALEZI010000141.1 GCA_937928755.1 uncultured Rhodanobacteraceae bacterium
GGGCTGGGGCGCGCTGATGTGGGAGCGGGTTCAACCCGCGAGCTCTGGTTTTGTCGCCAGGGCCGAAAAGCTCGCGACACAAGGTCGCTCCCACAGACAGCAGGCCTACGTCAGCGTGCGCCCCACCGGGCACTTTCCGCGCGCGCCGCAGCCGCTGCAGGCGCCGCTCGGGCGCGAAGCGGCGCGGGTCAACGCGGGCGCCAGACCACCGACGCGCGTCTGCCCGCAGCGCCTGGCAAAAGCCTGGGCAAATCGCAGCCGCAAGGTGGCCGGTGTCAGCTGCCAACCGCTGTAGACCACAGCGATAGTGACGATCAGCGCAACCAACAGCGACTCGAGCATCAGCCGGCTCCCAAGGCAACCGCGATCTGGTAAGTCAGGAACGAGGCCAGGTAAGCCAGGGCAAACAGGTATCCGGCCATGATCAAGGGATAACGCCAGGTCTGCGTTTCGCGTTTGACCACGGCCAAGGTCGCCAGGCATTGCGGCGCGAACACGAACCAGGCGAGCAGCGACAGCGCGGTGGCCAGCGACCACTGTGCGCCGATCAGCGTGCCGAGCTGGCTGGCGATTTGCTCCTCGCCTCCCTGCAGGGCATACACCGTGCCGAGCGCGCCGACGGCGACTTCGCGCGCGGCGAGGCCCGGGATCAGTGCGATGCAGATCTCCCAGCCAAAGCCGATCGGCGCGAACAACGGCTGGATGGCATGACCGAGCATGCCGGCATAACTGTAGTCGATGGCCGCCTGGGTCGCAGCTTCCGGCGGCGCCGGGAAGGTCGACAGCGCCCACAGGACGATGGTCAGGGCGAGGATGATGCCGCCGACGCGGCGCAGGAAGATCTTCACCCGTTCGAGCAGACCGAGCGCCAGATTGCGCAGATTCGGCAAGCGCCAGGTCGGCAATTCCATCAACAACGGATGGTGCATGCCGCGGCCGACGGTGCGCTTGAGCACGAAGGCGACCACCACGGCACCGACGATGCCGGCGAGATACAACCCGAACAGCACCAGTCCCTGCAGGTTGAACCAACCGCCCACCTCGCGCTGCGGAATGAAGGCACCGATCAGCAGCGCATACACCGGCAGGCGTGCCGAGCAGGTCATCAATGGCGCAATCAGGATGGTCGACAGGCGGTCGCGCCAATTGCTGATGACGCGCGTCGCCATGATCCCGGGGATGGCGCAGGCGAAGCTCGACAACAACGGGATGAAGGAACGCCCGGAGAGTCCGACCTTGCCCATGAAGCGATCGAGCAGGAAGGCCGCGCGTGGCAGATAACCGGAATCCTCGAGCGCCAGAATGAAGGCAAACAGGATCACGATCTGCGGCAGGAACACCAGCACGCCGCCGACGCCGGCAATGATGCCGTCGATCAGCAGACTCTTCAGCAGGCCCTCGCCGAGCAGGCTGCCAACCGCTTCGCCCAGCCAACCGACGCTGCCCTCGATCCAGCCCATCGGCGCCTCGGCCCAGGCGAACACCGCCTGGAACATCAGGAACAACACCACGGCAAGGATCGCGAGACCGGCGACCGGATGCATGATGATGGCGTCGATGCGCTCGTCCCAACGCGTGTCGACCGCCGGCTCGCGCACGGTCTGCGCCAGGATCTCGCGCACCTGGCGGTGGGTTTCGGTGATCTCGTCGAGCGTCGGCGTGTGCCAGCGGACGGCGGGACCAGCGATCGTACGCGGCAGGTCATCGAGCGCCGCCAGCAGTGGGTCGGCACCACCGCGGTGGACGCCGACAGTGGCGACCACCGGCACGCCGAGCATTTGCGACAGCCTGGCGATGTCGATCTGGATGCCGCGGCGACTGGCCAGATCGCTCATGTTGAGTGCCAGCAGCATGGGTATGCCCAGGCGTCGTACCTCCAGCACCAGGCGCAGGTTCAGTCGCAGGTTGGTGGCATCGGTCACGCACACCAGCACTTCGGGCACCGACTCGCCGGCCAGTTGGCCGAAAATGACGTCGCGGGTGACCGCTTCGTCGGCACTGTCGGCATTCAGCGAATAAGCGCCCGGCAGGTCGAGCACACGGTAGCGGGTACCCGCCGGTGAGGTGGCTACGCCTTCCTTGCGCTCGACGGTGACGCCGGCATAGTTGGCGACCTTCTGGCGGCTGCCGGTGAGCAGATTGAACAGCGCCGTCTTGCCGCAGTTCGGATTACCCAGCAATGCGACATGACGCGCGTCGTCGAGCTCCAGTGCCGGTTGCGCTGCGCTCACAGCAACTCCACCAGGATGTGCTCGGCCTCGTGCCGGCGCAGCGCGAACATGGTGCCGCCGATGCGCACGGCGATCGGCTCGCTGCCACCCGGTCCCAAGGCAACCACGCGCACGCGCTCGCCCGGGACAAAGCCGATCTCGAGCAATCGCAGCACCAGATTGCTGTCGTGACCATGATTGAGCCGCGGCAGCCGCACTTGGAGCACGCGTGCCGACTGGCCCTTGCGCAAGGTCGCCAGGCTGATGCGCGGCGCATCGCCGTCCACGCCTTCAGTGGCTGTGGCGAGAGGGGAAGCTTGGGCCAACATGGTCGTCCACGGAATGAGTCGGGTCGGGCGCAAGTCTGACGATACAGGCGTTTGGCGTAAATGCGAATGACTATCAAATGCCAATTCAAGGTGCGGCGTGTTGATGAAAGTCAAAGCGACGCCAGGGGGGGCGCAAGAAACGCAAGGAACGCAAGGGAAAATCAGTCGCCATGACCTGCCTGAGTGACCGCGTCCACGGTGCTCCGTTGACCGCGAGCACCCGGTCAACCCCGGCCTGCTATTCTTGTCGACCCTTTGAATCAAGCCCGGCCCGTCGTGAAAGAACATCTGGTTGAACTGGTCATGCAAGCCCTGCTCGACCTCCGTCGCAAGCAGCACAACCAATTGCCAGAATCCCCGGAGTTCATCATCGAGCGTACGCGGCAGAAGGACCACGGCGACTTCGCCACCAATGCCGCGCTGGTGCTGTGCAAGCCGTTGGGCGTCAAACCACGCGATCTGGCACAAGCCATCGTCGATCACCTGCCGCCGTCACGACATGTCGAGAAGGTGGCGATCGCCGGCCCCGGCTTCATCAACTTCACCCTCAGCAAGAGTTGCCTGCTCGGCACGCTGCGCCGGGTGCTGGAGCGCGGTGTGGACTATGGCGCGGTCGAGGTCAACGAGAACGACCACATCACCGTCGAGTATGTCAGCGCCAACCCGACCGGCCCGCTGCATGTCGGCCATGGCCGCGGAGCAGCCTTCGGCGCCAGCCTGACCAACATCCTGGAAGCCAGTGGCATCAGGGTGCAGCGCGAGTACTACGTCAACGACTACGGTCGGCAGATGGACATCCTCGCGACCAGCGTGTGGTTGCGCTACCTGGAGCTGACCGGAAATCCGGTGCGCTTTCCGGACAACGGCTACAAGGGCGATTACGTGATCGAGGTCGCCCGCGCGCTGAAGCACGTGCATGGCGACCGCTTCCGCCAGAATCCCTTCGAGGTGACCGCCGGCCTGCCCGCCGACGAGAGCGAAGGCGGCGACAAGGAAACGCACATCGACGGCCTGATCGGCCGCGCGCGCCAACTGCTCGGGGCGAGCGACTTCGACCTGATCTACAAGCTGGCGCTGGACCGCTTGCTCGACGCCATCCGCGACGAACTGCTGGCGTTCAACGTGCGCTACGACAACTGGTTCAGCGAGCGCAGCCTGAACGAGTCCGGTGCGGTCACTCGCGCCATCGAGCGGCTCACGCGCCTCGGTCACATGTACGAGAAAGAGGGCGCCAAGTGGTTCCGCGCGACTACCTTCGGCGATGAAAAGGACCGCGTGGTCATCCGCGAGAACGGCCAGACCACCTATTTTGCCTCCGACATCGCCTATCTGCTGAACAAGTTCGAACGCGGCTACACGCGCGCTGTTTACGTGCTCGGCGCCGACCATCACGGTTACATCGCGCGCCTGAAGGCCGCCGCCAGCGGCCTGGGTCTGAACCCGGCCAACGTCGAAATCGTGCTCGTGCAGTTCGCCAAGCTGTACAAGGACGGCAAGGAAGTGTCGATGGGCAAACGCGAGGGCAACTTCGTGACCCTCAAGGACCTGCGCACTGAAGTCGGCACCGACGCCGCGCGCTTCTTCTACGTGATGCGCAGCCACGAACAGCATCTGGATTTCGACCTGGAGCTGGCCAAGTCGCAGAGCAAGGACAACCCGGTCTATTACGTGCAGTACGCCCACGCGCGCATCGCGTCGGTGTTTCGCCAGTTGCTCGAGCGTCGCCTGGTGCACAACCGCTCGGCCGGCGATGCGGCGCGCACGCTGCTCAACAATGAGCACGAACTCGAGTTGATGAACCTGATGCTGCGTTTCCCGGAGACCATCGAAAAAGCCGCCGAGGCACGCGCACCGCACCTGGTCGCCAACTACCTGCGCGAACTCGCCGCCGCGCTGCACGGTTATTACGACGGCGCCCAGGTGAAGATCCTGGTCGACGACGACGACCTGCGCAACGCGCGTCTTAACCTGCTGCTCGCCGTCAAGCAGGTGCTGGCCAACGGTCTCAGGTTGATCGGCGTTTCAGCGCCGGAGAAGATGGAGCGGCAGGAG
>CALEZI010000142.1 GCA_937928755.1 uncultured Rhodanobacteraceae bacterium
GACGGAAACAGACAAGCCGAACCTACGGCTATCGCGCCACATCTCGACTCTACCCCACGTGCTCTCCATTCAATCGCGGCGCTCTGGCGGAAGGCGTCTGCTGAAACCGATGCGCGTCTCAGGGAGATGCTGCTGTTCTTCGTTGAACAGGCACTTTGGACAGCCTCACTGTTGAATAGATACCGGCCAACCGGGTTTTCTCAAGTCAATCAGTACATGACTGGTGTTTACTACGTGGCCTCGCAGCACGCCGAGTGCAGCCCATGGTACATCCTTGACGGAAAGCTTGGGCGACTACCGAAGACATTCCAAGCCTTCGGTGCACACCAAGCGGGTGCGGGTGTTACTACCGGTTCAGTTGCTTCCTTGCCGCTGGCAGATAGGTCGATCGACTACATCTTCACTGACCCACCGTTCGGCGAAAACATCTACTACGCCGACCTGAACTTCCTGGTTGAGTCTTGGCACCGCGTCACGACAGACGCTAAGCCGGAAGCCATCATCGACCGATTCAAGAAGAAGGCGCTTCCGGAGTATCAGCATCTGATGCAGCGCTGTTTCGCGGAATACTACCGCGTGCTGAAGCCCGGCCGCTGGATGACCGTGGTCTTTTCCAACAGCAAGGCAGCGGTCTGGAATGCCATCCAGGTCGCGTTGCAGCAGGCGGGCTTTGTGGTGGCCGAGGTCACTGCGCTCGACAAGGTGCAAGGCAGCTACCGCCAGGTCACCTCCACAACAGCGGTGAAGCAGGATTTGGTGATCTCGGCCTACAAGCCAAACGGCGGCCTTGAGGATCGGTTCAATCAACGCGGCCCGACCGTCGACTCGGCGTGGGACTTCGTGCAGACACACCTGAAGCAGTTGCCGGCCGTCAAAGTCACGTCAGGCTTCCCGCAGGAGTTGCTGAACATCGTTGAACGCGACCCGCGTCGCATCTACGACCGCATGGCGTCCTGGTTCATCCGTCACGGCACGATGGTGCCGATCTCAACGCCTGAGTTCCTGACGGAACTGCCGGTTCGATTCCGTGAGACGGATGGCATGGTGTTCCTGCCCGAGCAACTGGTCGAGTATGAAAAGGCGCGTGCGCGCATTCCGCTGATCAGGCAGGCCGAGCTGTTCGTGTCCGACGAACGCAGTGCCATCGACTGGCTGAGCAACTTCTTGCGTAAGCGCCCATCCACCCGATCGGAAATCCATCCGGAGTACATCCCGCAGATCGGCTCGGCCAAGCGCAAGGGCGAGATTATCCCGGAGCTGGACCAACTGCTGGAGGACAACTTCATCCAGTACGACGGCACCGGCGTTGTGCCGAGCCAGATTCACAGCTACCTGTCCACCAACCACAAGGATCAGCGCAGCCTCGACAAGAGCAACCCTGCGCTGGTGGCCAAGGCCAAGGATCGCTGGTATGTGCCGGACCCGAACAAGGCCCAGGACCTGGAGAAGAAGCGCGAGAAGACGCTGCTCAAGGAGTTCGAGACCTACAAGGCGTTCACCGGCCGCAAGCTCAAGGAGTCCCGTCTTGAGGTGCTGCGCGCTGGCTTCCGTGCTGCTTGGGCCAACAAGGACTACACGACGATCATCAGTGTCGCCAACAAGCTGCCCGAGGAGACGCTGCAGGAGGACGAGAAGCTGCTGCTCTGGTACGACCAGGCGCTGACGCGTTCGGAGGAGAAGTAAATGGCTGTCATCGAAGGGTTTCGCGTACAGAACTATCGTGCGCTGCGCGATGTGACGCTGGGTAAGCTCTCCGGCCAGCAAGCGGGGGAGCCATTGACGCCGTTCACCGTGGTTATTGGCAAGAATGGCGTCGGCAAGAGCACCTTGTTCGATGCATTCGGCTTCGTGGCCGATTGCTTGTCTAATGACGTGGAAAGTGCCTGCGACGTCAAGCAACGCGGCGGTTTCGATCGCCTGCGCTCGATGGGGGTGGATGAGCCCATCCGGTTCGAGATCTATTACCGCGAAGCGCCCCTGGAGAGGCCAATCACCTACGAGTTGGCGATCGCGCTGGATGTCTCGGGTCGGCCATTTGTTGAATCGGAAGTGCTCAAGCAGCGTCGCAAGGGCCAGAAACACGGTCGGCCTTATCCATTTTTGCGATTGAATCACGGCAAGGGCATGGCCTGGGCCGGAGAAGAAGCGGTAGAGGTCGAAGGCGAGGAGGACCGCGCTCAGACGCCTGTGGAACTGACCGATACCCGGCAACTCGGTATCGCCACGCTGGGCACGCTCAAGGAACATCCGCGTATCAAACGCTTCCGGGATTTCCTCAAAGGCTGGTATCTGTCCTACTTCACCCCGGATGCGGCGCGCAGCCTGCCGAGCGCTGGCCCACAGCGGCATCTGAATATTCACGGCGACAACATCGGCAACGTGGTGCAGTTCATGGTGCGCGAGCACAAAGCGCGCTTCAAGGCCATCCTTGAACGCATTGCGGCCAAGATTCCGGGGATTTCGAGTATCGACACGCATGTGACCGAGGACAAGCGGGTCTTGCTGCGCTTCAACGACGGCGCTTTTGGCGACCCATTCTTTGCCCAGCAGATGTCGGACGGTACGCTGAAGGTTTTTGCCTACCTGCTGTTGCTGGAAGACCCGGACCCTCCACCCTTCATTTGCATCGAGGAACCGGAGAACGGCCTTTATCACAAGCTGCTGGAGGCACTGGCGCAAGAGTTTCGTTTGCATGCTACCGGCAAGAAGAACGCGCCGCAGATTTTCGTCACCACGCACCAGCCCTACTTCGTCGATGCGCTGGCCCCCGAGGAAGTGTGGATCCTCGAAAAAGGCAACGATGGCTATTCGACCATCCGGCGCGTCTCCGCGCTGATCGACGTGCAAAACCTCGTGGCCGAAGGATTGCCTCTCGGCGGCCTTTGGTACAGCGACTATCTCGATGCGAGGTAAGCATGCACATCGCGATATTGGTGGAGGACAGTTCGGGGAGAAAGCTGCTGCAAGTATTGCTGCCTCAACTTCTGGGGCCACAAGGTGCGCCGCATACCTGGCGACTGCACGACTTCAAAGGCATCGGCCGCGTTCCGCAGGGTTTGGTGACGAAAGCCGATCCAGCCAAGCGGATTCTGCTGGATCAGTTGCCAAAGCTGTTGCGCGGTTATGGCAAGACGCCTGGAATCGATGCGGTCGTGGTCGTGCTCGATGCGGACAAACGCGACTGCGCTGCTTTCCTGGCCGAGTTGAAGGCGGCTGCCGATGCCTGTCATCCGCTGCCGACGACTTTGTTCCGACTCGCCATCGAGGAAATTGAGGCATGGTATCTGGGTGATCAGGATGCCTTGTTGGCCGCCTATCCACGAGCCAAACGGAACTTGCTCGAAAGGTATGTGCAGGACAGCGCCTGTGATACCTGGGAACTGCTGGCCGACGCGGTGCATTCGGGCGGGTCGGCAGCGATCAGGAAAGCCGGCTGGCCATTGCCGGGGCAGGTGAAGCATGAATGGGCCGATAGAATCGGCCCGTTGATGGACCCGGAGCGGAGTCTCTCTCCCAGTTTTGGCAAGCTGAGAGATGGGTTACGCCGGCTCGTCTCGGAGGCTGGCGCGTGAATCGTGGGAGCCCGCTTGCGGGCGAACTGGACGGTGCCGCTTCGATCGCCGGCAAGCCGGCTCCTACATGGCATGGTTCCGACTTGCGCCAGGGGCGGTATTCTGAAACGGGGCAGATTTATCTGATCACCGCCGTTACCGACAGGCGAGTGCGCGTTTTCGATGATTTCTGGTGCTCGCGCTCGTTGATTCGTGAACTGCGCGCGGCCGATGCGTTGGGGTGGTCGACGACCTGGGCGTTCGTGGTCATGCCGGATCATCTGCACTGGCTGGTCGGCTTGGGGAGTAGCGAGTTGTCCCGGCTGGTGCTGCGCGTGAAGTCACGATCGGCGATTGCCATCAACCGGGCTATGGGTCAGGCGGGACGGCTTTGGCAAAAAGGGTTTCACGATCATGCGTTGCGCAAGGAAGAGAGTTTGCAAGCGGTGGCGCGCTATGTCGTCGCCAATCCGGTCCGCGCGGGTTTCGTGAAGTCGGTGCGAGAATATCCGCATTGGGATGCACGGTGGCTGTAGATGACCATCCGCCTGTTGTAGGAGCCCGCTTGCGGGCGACAACCGTTCGCCCGCAAGCGGGCTCCTACGGGGTCGGCGACTGGTGTTGGTGCGCGCGGCATGCATCACCATGCCGCGTGGTGGACCGCCAGGACATCTGGGGCGTAATCGCTTACCGCGTCTGGCTGCCCGCCAAGGATGCGCTGGTCCGTGCCGCTGCGGCCGATCTCGTCCCGCTTTCGGCTGTGCGCCCATCACTGGAGCGGATTTTGTTCACGGCAGCGGCGGCCAAGCTGCTGGATGCGCTGGAGGACAAGCTGCTGCTGGCGCCCATCCAGTCGAGCGTGATGCCCTTGCCGCACCAGCTTTATGCGCTCAACCGTGCCATGAGCCAGCACCGTATTCGCTACCTGCTGGCAGACGAGGTGGGCCTGGGCAAGACCATCGAAGCCGGGCTGATCCTGCGCGAGTTGAAGTTCAGATTTCCTGATCTCGGAGGAAACCCGGTTGGCACTTTAGACGAGGG
>CALEZI010000143.1 GCA_937928755.1 uncultured Rhodanobacteraceae bacterium
TGTCGATCAAGCAGAGCTGCCTCGGGACCGCGCATCCGGATGTCGGCCTGACGCTTCACAACCTGGGTGTGCTGTGCAAACAGCTGCGACGGTTGGTCGAAGCCCGGGAGCATTTGCAACAAGCCTTGCAGATCTTCGAGGCAAGTTTGGACCCGCAGCATCCGCATCTGCGCGCCTGCCGACGGCAGTTGGCCAGGCTGTCGGCCCTCGAAGCCACCGCATCCCCCACCCATGAATCCGCAGGGAACCCGTAGCGAGTGAAGGACAGGAAATCCAAAGCCGCCAAGCAGCGCTGGATGAAGGGAATCGGATTCGCACGGAGGCTGGCTGACCCCCGGAAAGGGCACTGTGTGTCCAGGGTAGCGGAACTTCGCTCCCGGCTGACAGTCTCCTGCTCTGAGTTCGATCGATTTCTTGATTGCACTCTCCCACGCCATCACGTCCGACAGGACTCGCATCAGGGAACCGCCAATGCCGGCACCCAAACTCATCAGCTTTCTCCTGATGGCCGCATTTGCCATCCACGCTTCAGTCAACGACGTCGGCGCCGCCCAGAGCTCGGAAACACCAGTGCCGCATGGGCTCACCCAGCAAATCTCGACACCTGACGAAGCTCGCATCTTGTCAGATCTGAAGAGCCATTATCTGTTGGTGGGCAACCTGGCGTCAGGTGTAGCGCCGGGCAGCTACGACCAGGTCGACTCGCTGGCAATTCGGACTTCCGTCCGCAAGGGCGAAGTAATCGAATTCAGGGTCACTTCGGTGTCCTACGCAGATCTGAATGGCGGGCCGCAGCGCGAGGTGGACTCGATCGTCAGCTACTGGATGGATGGAGACAACTGGGCGCTGCTCGGCGTGCAAACGGAAGGCACTCGCAACGTGACCGCCAGCCATCCTGGCAAAGCGGCCGAGCCCTGCTGAATCCGGCCCACCGGTTCGATCACGGTCAACGCCCAACGCCCATCGGGACAATGGCACGCCGGGCCCGAAGGCCATAGCAGCGCCATGGCGACGACGAACAACGCTGCATGGCGGCGAAAGACGCGGAAATAGTTAAAGGTATTTGTGACACACCACACCAGGACCCTATGAACAAGTCCCGCAACTCGTCATTGCGAGCGCAGCGAAGCAATCCAGGCATTTGATTTTCAGAGCATTTCTGGATTGCCGCGTCGCTTCGCTCCTCTCCATGAACCCAAATCGCAAGTCGTTGATTCGTCATTGCGAGCGCAGCGAAGCAATCCAGTGACACTGCTTGGTTTTCCGACCGCGGAATCAGAGCAAAGAAGGGTCACTGGATTGCTTCGTCGCTACGCTCCTCGCAATGACGAGGTTCATGGGTTGTGTGCAGCTTCGAAGCGAAGCAGGTCTCTCGCAATGACGACTTGTTCGGAGGTTCCCTAGCCGCTGGCTTCGAATCCGTTGACGAACAGCGACCCTTCAGTGCACTGAAACTTGCCAATGCGCAGGCTCTGCAGCGATCCGGAATTCAGGAACGCGCCGGTGGCGTACAGCGCCCTGCCGCTGCCATCGTCGAATTCGGCCAGCGCATAAACCTCGTTGTTGACGCCGTTCAGCGACCCGCTGCCCAGGCGCTCCCAATTGGTGCCGTTCCAGCGCGTGATGTTGCGCAGCGTGAGGTTCGGGATGTTGGGATTGGTGCTCGGTGCACTGGAGATGTTTCCAGCGGCGTACAGCGCCGGCCCGTTGCCGGGATCGATCACCTCCATCGCGTAGACACCAAAGCCATTCAATCCGTCGCGCAGGTTCACCCATTGCAGGAAGAGATCCCGCCCCACCAGGAACAGCGGATTGAGCGAGCTCCCGAACAGCCCGCCGATGCGCAGCGGCGAGGTATCGGGAGTCTCGCCAAACGCCGTCACCGCGCGCACCGTCAGGTTGACCCCGCCGTTGACCCCGTTCCAGGCGCTGCCGGTCCAGCGCGCGATGTGGCCGTAGTTGAGGTATTGCGACCCGCTGAGGCTGAGGTCGACGCCGCCGGCCTCCGTGAAGAATCCGCCGACGTATAGCCTCTGGCTCCCGTTGTGCAACATCGGCCGCATCGCGCGGACTTCGCAGAAGGCAATCGTGGACTCGCAAGTGAGGCCGCCGCCCACTCCGCTCCAGGTGCTGCCATTCCAGCGGGCGAGGCGATTGACGGTCTGCCCACCCGCTTGGACGAAGCGCCCGCCAACGTACAGTTGCGACCCGCTGCCATCATTGTGGACGGTCAGGGCGTAAACCGGCCCGTCAGTGCCGGCGCCGAGGGGCTGCCAATTGCTGCCGTCCCAGCGCGCGACGTGATTGCCCGGCGCACCCGTGCTGGTGTTGAAGCGCCCACCGGCATACAACTTGGCGCCACCGCCGTCGTCGTAGAAGGCCAGCGCATAGACCTCGTCGCTGAGGCCAGCGCCCAGGGCGTGCCAGGCGTTGCCATCCCAACGCGCCACGCGACTGGCCGGCTGCGTGAAACCACCACCCACATACAGCGACGCCCCATTGCTGTCGGTGTGGGCAACCAGCGCGTAGCCGAAGCCATTCAGACCGCGGCCGACGAAATCATCGCGCCAGTCGCACTCGGCGAGGACCGGCGGCGTGGCGGCGAACAGCGCCAGCAGCAGCCCGCCGGCCTTCCATCCCATTTTCCCGATCATGGCGCACACCCTCGCCACCGATGACGGCGGCAATCGTAACGGCGCGGCGAACTTTGAAAAAGGGGGCGGAGTGCAGCTGTTGCCCCTGCTTTTGATGACCCGGGCAAATCAATGACCGGCTGCGCCGCGTGCTCATCCGGGCTGATCGGCGCTTGTGGGCGTTGTTGCTGACGCAGCGGGCGTGACAGGCGTATCGCCCGCTGCGGCGGCGCGCTGGCGGAACAGCGAGACCCGCGCCAGCAATGCGCCAGGCCGGCACGCGGACACTGGCCGAGATCACGCCGGCGTACCTTTTCGACCGCCGGCGCGGATAGCACTTTTCAATGACGCTGGGCCAGACTCGCGTGCAGTTGCCGTGAACGCGTGGAGCCACCCGCCGATGTCGAATCGCCAGCAAGCATTCTCCGGACGCACTGCGGGACTGTCCGCCAACCTCGTGCCAGCGGCGGTCTACCTGTCGCTGGCGCTGTTCCCCGACTGGTGGGGCGATGAAGGGCGCGTCCGCCTCTTCTTCCAGTTCTACATGGTCGAGTTCTGCGGCGGACTGCTGGTCGGTGCGGTCGGCCGACTGGTGCTGGAGCGGTCGGCGCAGATGGCCAACTTTGGCGCCGGCCTGATCCTGGTCGCGTGCCTGTCCGGAATCGCCGCAATCGGATGGACCACCGGCAGCGTGGCTCTCATGGCGCTGGTCGCCGTGCCTTTGCTGCCCCGTATCGTCGGCGCCGTGCGACTCGCACGCGGTGGCCCGTGGATGGGCTCCATGTTGCTGCGCGAAGGCGTGATCTCGACCGCGGGCTGCATGCTGATCGGCCTCAGCTACCTGTTTCTCAAGACCCACGGCCCGGGTGATCCGCCCGACACCCGCCTGGTGCCACCGCCGATCTGGTACACGGCGTCCGCCATGGCGCTGTATTACCTGGTACTCGGCTACTACGCGGGCAATTCGCGTGGACTCGAGCACTGGGTCAAGCCCGAACGCCAGCGCTGATGCGCGGCATTTACGACGCCCGAAACGAGGACCAGGAGAAGAATCAGGACATGTGTCATGACCAGCATGATGCGCGCAGGCATCTGTCCGGAACAGCGGCAGATTATTGCGATAACGACCGTATCAGCTGCTCAGTCCATGCACTTGGACGCCGCCAAACCAGGGACCACCCGCCAACTTGACCCACATCATGTGGCGTCTCGCCAGGAAGGCGTGGCGAACGCCTCGACCAGGAAGTCCACCATCCGGCGGGTCCTGATCGGCAGGAACTTGCGCGAGGGGTACACCGCGTGAATGCCGATCGTCGGCGCGGCAAAGCTCGGCAACAGTTCGACCAGGGTACCGCGGCGCAGGTCGTCGCCCACCAGGAAGTCCGGCTGCAGGATGATGCCCTGATGGTCCAGCGCGGCGGCGCGGCAGGTGTCGCCATTGTTGGTGTGGAACCGCGGGTGCGTCGTCACCCGCACCTCGCCGTCGGGACCCGTGAACGTCCAGTCGTCGCCTGTCGACCAGTACCGGTAGGAGATCACGCGGTGCTCGGAGAGCTCCCGCGGATGCTCTGGAACGCCCTGGCGGGCAAGGTATTCCGGTGATGCACACAGCACCATCCGCGACGAGGCCAGTTGGCGACTGATCAGTTGGGAGCTGCGCAAATCGTTGATGCGCACCGCCAGATCGTAGCCCTCTTCCACCAGGTCAACGAGGCGATCGCTGAGATCGATATCCAGAAGGACCTTGGGATGGCGGGCGGCGAAGCGGCCCCACAGCGGCGCCAGGTGGCGCATCCCAAAGCTCAGTGGCGCATTGATCCGCAGCCGACCCACCGCCTCGCCGCTGCGTGAGGCAATTTCAGATTCCGCCTCGTCAATCGCCGCGAGCAGGTCCTTGGCCCGCTCGAAAAACAACTGGCCATCGTCGGTCAGCGACAAGCGCCGGGTCGTCCGGTGCAGCAGGCGCGATCCGAGCCGCCGCTCCAGATCCCCGACCTGACGCGAGACGGCTGCCTTGGAGAGGCCAAGTGAGTCCGCCGCGCCGACAAAACTGCCGGCTTCCACGACGGCCACGAAACTGGCCATTTCCTGCGCCTTGTCCATCCTGCCCCAGGATCCTGGTGACCACCCGGTCGTGTGACCCGGAAAGCGAAGGACTTGTTGGCCTCGCCTCGATCCGATTATCTCTATTTTCGCAACAATACGTCAATCGATCGAACGTTTATCAATTCAAATGAGATCAATATACTGCATCCGTCCCCGGGAATCGCCCGGACTCAACCCAGGAGAACGCTCATGAACATCCTCATCCTTGGCGCCGGCAACATGGGTTCTGCTCTCGCCAGCCAATTCACGCGCGCTGGCCATGCGGTGAAGATCACCTCGCGCACGATGTCCAAGGCACAAGCCGTCGCCCAAGCAACTGGCGCCAGGGCAGTGCCATTGAAGGACGCCCTCGCGGGCAATGAAGTCGTCGTGCTGGCCACCAGCTACGCCGACGCGCCGCTCGCGCTGCGCTCGCTCGGTGCCTTCGACGGCGAGGTACTCATCGACGTGACCAATCCGTTGAGCGACGACTACAAGCGCCTGACCGTGGGTCGGGACACATCCGCCGCGGAGCAGATCGCGCACGCCGTTCCGGGCGCGCATGTGGTCAAAGCCTTCAACACCCTCTTCGCACAGGTCATCGCCGATGGCCCCGCACTCGCCAACGGCGAAGTCGCACCAGTGTTCCATGCCACCGACAGCGCCCGTGCGAAGCGGATCATCGAGCCCCTGATCGAGAGCATCGGATTCAAACCGGTGGATGCCGGCGGCCTGAGCAATGCGCGATATCTCGAGCCCCTGGCGGGCTTGAACATCTACCTCGGCTATATCGCCGGCCAAGGCACGTCGATCGCGCCGACCTGGCTCGCCAAGGCCGCGTAGTGCTTTACCCACCGCAGCCTGTCGCCGGCGATTGGCTGCGGTTTCACCCGATTCGTCACCCCATTCACTGACCCAGCGGCCCACGCCGCCCGCGGCAAGGAGCTGAAATGTCACGCGTCCCCGCCCTGTTTGTTTCCCACGGTTCGCCGATGTTCGCACTCGATCCCGGCAAGCTGGGTCCGAGCCTGCAACGCATCGGCGAGAGCCTTCCTGGTCTGGCCGCGATCGTGGTGGTTTCGCCGCACTGGCAGACGCACGGTGTCCGCATTACCGGCGCAACGACGCCCGAGACGATTCACGACTTCGGTGGCTTCCCCGCACCACTGTATGCGTTGCAGTACCCCGCTCAAGGCGCGCCGCACATCGCTACGCAGGTGCTCGAACTGCTGCAAGCGTCAGGCTTCGACGCCGCCATCGATGGCGAACGCGGTCTCGACCACGGCGCCTGGGTCCCGCTGCGCTATCTGAAGCCGGAAGCCGACGTCCCGGTCCTGCAGGTCTCACAGCCGCATGACATGGACGCCTCCGCTGCATTCAAGCTCGGACAGGCTCTGGCGCCGCTGCGCGAGCATGGCGTGCTGGTAATTGGTTCGGGCAGCCTGACCCACAACCTCCTTGACGTGCGTCGGCAGGTCGATGATCCACAGTATGCGCAGGCCTTCGCCGAGTGGGTTGCAGATGCGGTCGTGCATGGTCATCTGGACGCGCTTGTGCATTATCGGGCGCTGGCGCCGCATGCGATCCGCGCGCACCCAACCGAGGAGCATTTCCTGCCTTTGCTGGTGGCTGCAGGCGCAAGCAAAGCCGACGAGCCCGGACGCCTCGTCGAAGGCGGCATGACCTACGGTGTACTGTCGATGGATTCATTCGTATTCGGGCTGCCGGCGCGAACATGAAGAAGTCATTGGCTTGCGCCGGCCCAAGTTTTGGCGGTGCCGCAACCTTGTCCGGCTTTTCCGGGATCCCGAGTTGCGGTCATCGGGCGAAGCGAATCTGTCGCAACGCCCTCCGGCACGGATCGGCAGATCCGAACATTGCCTGCGGCGGGCGCTGGCGGTCTACTGCCGGCATGGCGCGCTGGACGCGGAGGCCGCGAAGGACATGGCCGCCAAGGATCACCGTGGCGGATTCTCTCGCCGGCTCCAGGCGGTGCTCCGTCGGGTGCCCCCAGCTTTTGAGTCATCCGAGATCACCACGCGGGGATCGTCTCGAATCCGTCGTCGAAAAGTTCGTCTGACTGCTGCACGCTGACGCAGGATGAGAACTCGGAGCTGTTGCCGCTGGCATCTGTCGCGATGGCGGTCAGTACGCCGTTGCCGGGGAGCGGTAGTTGTGTACTGAAGCTTGCGGCGCACTGCGCATTCGTCGTGGTGCTGATCCGGGCCAGCCACGTTCCGCCCTCCCCGTGTCCGGAGGAATCGCAAACCGTGTCGAAGTAAAAATCGATTTCATGGACCGCGTTGGCGAGGCTGTCGAGCGTGCCATTCACAGCGACCACCCCGGCCGCTGCGACGCTCGCTGTGATGACCGGGAAGTGCCAGTGACGGCCCGACGATTCCTGCTGCGGCCGGGAGGGGCATGCCCAATCCGCACGCTTCGCCGTGCCGGGCGCTCGTTTCGTCGCAAACCGCGGCGCCGTGGCCGCGTCGGCGCGTTCCGTCGACTTGTCCAGTCCGTGGAAACTGCAGATGAACTCGAAGTCGCTCAAGATTGCCCTGTTGCTCGGCGCGCTGACTACGTCCGCCATGACCAACGCCGACGCACAAAGCTGCGGCGCACTGCCGACCCACATGCGCGCCGCGCGCATTCACGCGCCGGGTGGCCCGGAGGCGCTGCGCGTCGAGTCGGTGCCGGTGCCGACGCCCGCCGCGGGCGAGGTGCTGGTCCGGGTACACCACGCAAGCGTCAATCCGGTCGACTGGAAGCTGCAGCAGGCCGGGCGACTGCCGTTCCCGGCCACGCCGGGTGGCGACTTCGCCGGCGAAATCGTGGCGCGCGGCGCGGGCGTCGACGGCTACGACTGCGGCGACCAGGTCGCCGGCATCGTCGACCAGGCGGCGCGCGGCGGCAGCTACGCCGAATACCTGAGTGTGCCAGTCAGCGAGATCGTGCCGCGACCGGCGGCGTTCTCCATGGCGGAGGCGGCCGCTTATCCGACCGTTGCCGTCGCCGCCTGGCGCTATCTGGTGGTCGCTGCCAATGTGCAGGCCGGCGAGCGCGTGCTGGTGCATGGCGGCGCCGGTGGCGTCGGATCGATGGTGGTGCAGATCGCCAGGGCGCGCGGGGCCGAGGTGATCGCCACCGCATCGGAGCGCAACCACGATTACTTGCGCGAGGTGGGTGTCGTCCAGGCCATCGACTACCGCAGTACGCGATTCGAGGACGTCGTGAAGGAGGTCGACATCGTCGTCGATACCGTCGGCGGGGACACGCTGCTGCGCTCCGCGGCGGTGCTGCGCGACGGTGGTCGGCTGGTCACGCTGGTCGGCAATGTGCCGCCCGAGTTGTGCGCCGACGGTCGCATCCTGTGCCCGCCGAGGGCGCCGTGGAACGTCCGCCAGGGACTCGAAGGCGTGGCCACGCTGATCGCCGCCGGCAAGCTCAAGGTCAACATCGACCGCAGCTACGGGCTCGACGGCATCGTCGCCGCGCAGCAGTACAACCGTGATGGACACACGCGCGGCAAGGTCGTGATCGACATCGGGCCGGGTGTAGAGGCAGCCGTCCGTGTCCCGCTGCAGGCCTACCTCGATGGCCACGCGACTGGCCTGGAAAGCCACTTCCGGCGAGCCTTCTCCGACGACGCGATCCTGGTCGGCACCAAGGACGGCCGTTACGGCCAGCGCAGCGCGAAGGACTACATCGCACAGTCCGCCAGTGGCCACGCCCCGGCCGACGAAGATCGCCGCCGCCGCTGGATCCGCTCGGTCACGGTGACCGGCAAGGTGGCGACCGCCGTGATCGAGCTCGATTACCCGTCGATGCGCGCGCTCGACCACATGAGCCTGGTCAAGTTCGCGGATGGCTGGAAGATCGTGGTCAAGGCCTATGACGCGTGGACGCCGGCCCTCGCTGGACCGTCGGCGAGTGGTCCGAGCTCAGCGAGGCGACATTGATCACGCGCGACGGCGCCGCGGCTTCGAGCGCCGGGCGCGGGCGATGGATCAACACCCAGCAGCGAGGCAATTGACCGCCCACTGCAGTTCGAAGCCATCGGCGCTGGTCTCGCTCGGATGAGCGTCGACAGGCCAACCGGCAAACGCACCCTGCCCTGGATTCCGCCTTGCGCCGGTTGTCCGCATTCGCAGTCGGCAGGCATGATCGTGATGCAGGCGCGGAATTGTCCACGGTCGGCATGACCGCCGAATCCCGCTCCCACGCGCCGTTGGACAAATGAGAAGCGACGGAGGAGCACCTCATGCAGATAACCGAGATGATCGAGGCGATCCAGAAAGCGCTGCAGATCGATGTCGACGGCAAGGCCGGGTCGCAGACCTGGGGAGCGATCTACTCGGCACTCGTGGCCAAGGAGATCGACGGTGCAAGCCCGGAGTCCGCCATATCGGCGGTCGACCCGCGTAGCGAAGCCGCGATTGCGACCCTTCTGGAACCAGTCCGACCGATGGCGCGATCCTTGGTGCAGAAATGCGCGGCGAACGGCATCGACATCAAGATCATCGGCGGCACCCGCACCTACGCCGAGCAGGATGCGTTGTACGCGCAAGGACGCACTAAGCCCGGCAAGATCGTCACCAAAGCGCGCGGCGGCCATTCCAATCACAACTTCGGCATTGCCTTCGACATCGGCGTGTTCTCGGGGACGAAGTACCTTGGCGATTCGCCCAAATACAGAGCCGCTGGTGTGCTCGGCACGGACCTCGGTCTCGAATGGGGCGGCAACTGGACCTCGATTGTCGATCAGCCGCATTTCCAGTTGCGACCTGCCTGGGCGGCAGCGCTCACCGAGAAACAGATGCTGACGGAACTGCGTCGTCGCGTGGCAGAAGGCATCGACGTGTTCTGAGATGCGCTACGCGGGTGAAGCGTCTCCGCCGGATCGCGACCAACCAACGCCCATCGTGCCACATGCGTGACGGTGGATACAGCACGATGAAGCGTGTGCGGGAATCCGCCTTACGCGAGTTGAGCCGCACCGCCGATCGCCGTTCATGCGCGCCAGCGCGCGCGAAAAATCCGTCATTGTGCGCCGCCAGCGCGCCGGAAAAATCCGCATTCGGTCTACTCACGGCGTTGTCCAGTCCTCGATCTGCAGATCCGGTACTTGACCGAAAACCCTGTCGTTGGTCACAAGCACCGTGCTCGTTCCCAGTGCATGTGCGGCAATCAACCGGTCGAGCGGCGCGAGATTCTTCCCCGCGATCTCCATTCTCGCCCGGAGCGCGCCATAGACCTCGGCGATCGCGCCGTCCCAAGGCAATACGTCGACCCGAAGCAAGAACTCATCGACCGCGATTTTGAGGCGCGTTGCCTCCGGGCGCCGAGCCAGCCCGAACGCCAACTCACCAGCCGTTATCGCGCTCACGCACAGGCTGGACATCGAATGATCTTGCACCCGGTCCACCAGCGCCGTATGCCGCCGCAAGAGGAGGCTGACGATGTTGGTATCGAGCATGTAGCGCTTCACGCCTGGACGTCCGTGAACGGATCGCGATCGCCGGCATCGCCCTGATCGCGATCGACCAGGAAGTCAGACGGAACCTCGACCCCATCAAGGGCCGCAAAGAAGCCCTTCCAGTCGGGTGGTTTGCGAGAAAGGATGATGTCTCCCGTCTGCTCGTCCTGGCGGATGAAAACCTCCTTGGTATCGAAACGAAAGGCCGCCGGCAGCCGTACCGCCTGACTGCGACCGTTCGTGAACACCTTTGCCGTCTGGCTCATCATGGCCTCCCACAGTCGTGATAGATATCATGGTATACGGCAGGTGGTGGTGCTGCAAGGAGGCCTTGACCCAACCAGCGAGCAAGTCTGGTCGCTTGACGAATTCCCGACTGCCATCAATTGCTGCTTCAATTGCTGTTCTTGTGGGCGGGATTCCCGCGAGTCTTGCGGCATTCGGAGCCAAAGGCTCGCGGGATAAACCCGCTCCCACAAGAGCGCGCAGCGGAGCGCCGGCGCCACGGCCCTTGTCGTCCTGGTGCCAGAGATTGCTGAAGCGCGAGATCTCGACCAGCTTCTCGGGAGCGCCTGCCGCCAGCATGTAGCAGCGATGGACGCCGGTGTGGATGGCGCCATGGTTGTTCATGGCGAACACTTCGCTGGTCGCTTGCTTCGCCTCAAGCCCGGCAGCGGGTGACCCATGGTAGTCTTCTCGCGCCGCGTGGGAGAGCCCGGATTCGTCCGGCGCCGAAGGAGCAACCGCCCCGGAATCTCTCAGGCCAAAGGACCTCGCGGCGCCGTTCATCATCTGGAAAGAGGCAGGTCCAACAGGGCCGGTCCGCCGAAGGGGTTACGCTCTCAGGCAAAAGAGACAGATGGGGCACACCAAACGCTTAGCCGCGTTTTGCCGCCCTGTCCGTCTTCGGAGTTCCTGCCATGAGCGCCCCGGTCTTCCTGCGTCAGCCGCATCTCGCATCCGAGTTCCAGCATCGCCATATCGGGCCATCGCCGCACGATACTGCGCAGATGCTGGCGGTCATCGGCGTCGATTCGCTCGATCAACTGATGGCGCAGACGGTGCCGAATTCGATCCGCCAGGCACAGCCGCTGGATGTCGGCCCTGCGCTGTCGGAAACCGAGGCACTCGACCGCATGCGCGCGATCGCCGGTCGCAACCAGGTGCTGACCTCGCTGATCGGACAGGGTTATCACGGCACGCACCTGCCGCTGGTCATCCAGCGCAACATCCTGGAGAACCCGGCGTGGTACACCGCGTACACGCCGTACCAGCCGGAAATCAGCCAGGGGCGACTGGAAGCGCTGCTCAACTTCCAGACCATGGTCTGTGAATTGACTGGGCTGGATGTCGCCAATGCCTCGCTACTCGATGAAGCCACCGCGGCGGCCGAGGCAATGGCCGTGGCCCAGCGCAGCGTGAAGACCAAGCTCAACGCCTTCTTCGTCGATGCCGACTGCCATCCGCAGACCATCGCGCTATTGCGCACGCGCGCCGAGCCGCTGGGCTGGAGCATCGTCGTCGGCGACCCCGAGCGCGACCTCGACCCGACGCGCGTCTTCGGCGCACTGTTCCAGTATCCGGGCAGCCTCGGCGCGGTGCGCGATTTCCGGGCCGCGATCAAGTCGCTGAAGGCAGCCGGTGCCATCGCCATCATGGCCGCCGATCCGCTGGCGCTGACGCTGCTGACGCCACCGGGTGAACTCGGCGCCGACATGGCGATCGGTTCCACCCAGCGCTTCGGCGTGCCGATGGGTTATGGCGGCCCGCACGCCGCCTACATGGCGGTGCGCGACGATCTCAAACGTTCGATGCCGGGCCGGTTGATCGGCGTTTCGGTCGACAGCCGCGGCAAGCCCGCCTTCCGCCTTGCGCTGCAGACGCGCGAGCAGCACATCCGTCGCGAAAAGGCGACCTCCAACATCTGCACCGCGCAAGTGCTGCTGGCGGTGATCGCGTCGATGTACGCGGTTTACCATGGTCCGGAAGGCCTGCGCGCAATCGGCGAACGCGTGCACCGGCGCGCGGTGACGCTGGCGCGCGGATTGGCCAGGCTCGATTTCGAGCCGCACGCATCGAGCTATTTCGACTGCGTGACGGTGACCGCCGGCGCTCAGCAGAAGCACATCGTCGAACAAGCGCTGGCGGCGCGCATCAACCTGCGCGTGCTCGATCATGGCGGGCTGTCGATCAATGTCGACGAAACCACCACGCCGGAGACCATCGAAGCGGTCTGGAGGCTATTCGGCGGAAAGATGAGTTACGCCGAGGTGGAAGCCGCAGCCGAGGTGCGGATTCCCGCCGAGCTGCAGCGCAAGGGCGCCTGCCTCAGCCATCCGGTGTTTTTGCGCTATCGCTCGGAAACCGAGTTGCTGCGCTACATGCGCAAGCTGTCCGACCGCGACCTCGCGCTCGACCGCGCGATGATCCCGCTCGGCTCGTGCACGATGAAACTCAATGCCACGGCCGAGATGATCCCGATCACCTGGCCCGAGTTCGGCGCGCTGCATCCTTTCGCGCCTGCCGACCAGGCGGTTGGCTACTCGGAGTTGTTCGCGGATCTGAGGCAGTGGCTGTGCGCGATCACCGGTTACGACGCCGTCTCCTTGCAGCCCAATTCCGGCGCGCAGGGCGAGTACGCGGGCTTGCTGGCGATCCGCGGTTATCACGCGTCGCGCGGCGAGGGGCACCGCAAGGTCTGCCTGATTCCTTCGTCGGCGCATGGCACCAACCCGGCCTCGGCGCACATGGTCGGCATGGACGTCATCGTCGTGAACTGCGATGCCGCCGGCAATGTCGATGTCGCCGACCTCAAGGCCAAGGCCGAAAAGCACAGCGCCAACCTCGCTGCGCTGATGGTCACCTACCCGTCCACCCACGGCGTGTTCGAGGAATCGATCCGCGAAATCTGCGCCATCGTGCACCAGCACGGCGGACAGGTCTACCTCGACGGCGCCAACCTGAATGCGCAGGTCGGCCTGGCGCGCCCTGGCGACTACGGCGCCGACGTCAGCCACCTGAACCTGCACAAGACCTTCTGCATCCCGCACGGCGGCGGCGGCCCGGGCATGGGTCCGATCGGCGTCAAGGCGCACCTGGCGCCGTTCCTGCCCGGCCATCCGGTGCTCGATGGCGGCAATGCGCCGGTCGGGCCGGTGTCGGCGGCGCCGTATGGTTCGGCATCGATCCTGCCGATCAGTTTTGCCTACATCCTGATGATGGGCGGCGCCGGCCTGACCCGCGCCACCGAAATCGCGATCCTCAACGCGAACTACATCGCCGCGCGCCTCGATCCGCACTTCCCCGTGCTGTACAAGAACGACAATGGCCGCGTCGCCCACGAGTGCATCATCGATCCGCGCCCGCTGAAAGACCGTTGCGGCGTGACCGTCGACGACATCGCCAAGCGCCTGGTCGACTACGGCTTCCACGCACCGACGATGAGCTTCCCGGTTCCCGGAACGCTGATGATCGAGCCGACCGAATCGGAGGCGAAAGTCGAACTGGATCGTTTTTGCGACGCGATGATCGCCATCCGCAACGAAATCGCGGCGGTGGAAGCCGGCAATTACCCGATCGAGGCGTCGCCGCTGCGCCATGCGCCGCACACCGTGCACGACCTGGTCGAAGACTGGAATCGTCCGTACAGCCGCGAGGAAGGCGTGTTCCCGACCGGTGTCGACCGCATGGACAAATACTGGAGCCCGGTCGGTCGCGTCGACAATGTCTACGGCGATCGCAACCTGGTGTGCATCTGCCCGTCGCCGGATGAATATCGGGACGAGGCGGCGTAAACCGCAGGCCTGTGGGAGTTCGGGTCGCCTCTGCCGGTTCCTTGTTCGCGCATCGAACTGGCGGCGACCGTGCGTGCTGCTTTTTTTGTCCGCAAAGGACGCAAAGGAAAGCGAAGCCAGTAGAACCCCAACCCTTTGCTTCTTTGCTCCCTTTGCGTTCTTTGCGTCCTTTGCGGACGAATCTCTTCTTTCAACAACTTGCGTTATGTTCGGTGGAAGCGGGCTTCGCCCGCGATGCATCTCCTACAACACCCCGCCGATCAGCCCCAATCCCACCAGCACCAGGCCCACCGCGACGATGCGCTGGACCAACGGCATCTTCGCCTTCTTCAGCCACTTCGTACCCAGCCACGCACCGGCGAATGCCGCGACGCAGGCGACACCGATCAGCTTCAGCAGGTCCGGCGACGCGTCGGCAAGCGAGAGCATTCCGCCGCCGTAGAAGGCCAGACGGGTCAGGTCGATCGCGATCGCGATGACCACGCCGGTGGCGACGAAGGCGGTCGCATCGAGTCCGCACTTGACCAGAAACATCGACCGCAACGCGCCCTGGTGGCCGGACAAGCCGCCGAAAAAGCCACTGAGCAACCCGCCGAGTGGCATCCAGCGGGTCGACAGTTGCAGGTTCTTGATGCGCGGATGGCCCTCGATCAGCACGAAGGCCAGGATCAGGATACCGATCACGCACTTGACCGGCGCGACGACGAATTCGCGCTGACCGATGGAGTATCGCCCCCACGAGTCCAGTCCCGACAACTGGCCGAGCAGCCAGGCACCGGCAAAGGCGGCGATCACTGCCGTCGGCAGGAATCGCAGCAGCACCTTGGCGTCGGCAGAGCGCGCCAGCAGCGCGCCCTTGAACAGGTTGTTGGCCAGATGCACCACGGCGGTCGCGGCGATCGCCATCGGCAACGGCGCGAACAGCGCGAACGCCGGCAACAACAAGGTGCCAAGGCCAAAACCCGAATACAGGGTCAGCAACGACGCGCCGAAGGCGACGGCGACGATCAGCGCGTAATCGAACACGGTTGAGTCAGGTCCCGATCAGGCATGCCGGCGCGCATTCGCCTCGAAGTACGGCGCATGCGTTGCACGGTGCAGATAACGCCCGCTGCCGCGCACCGCGCGCAGATCGCCGTCCACCCACGCCAGTCGCCCGCGCGTGAACGTGTGCGTGGCCAGGCCGGTCACGGTGCGACCCTCGAACACGTTGAAGTCGATGTTCTGGTGATGCGTCGCGGCGGAAATGGTTCGACTGCCCTGGGCATCCCAGATCACCAGATCCGCATCGGCACCGACGCGCACCGCGCCCTTGCGCGGATAGAGTCCAAAGATCTGCGCGGCGTTGGTCGAGGTCACGCGCACGAACTCGCTCGGCGTCAGGCGCCCGCTGCCGACGCCGTAATGCCAGAGCAGCGACATGCGGTCCTCGACGCCGGCACAACCATTCGGGATCTTCGTGAAATCGTCCTTGCCGGCGGCCTTCTGCGGCGCGCAGAAGCAGCAATGATCGGTCGCCGTCGTGTGCAGATGGCCGGCCTGAAGGCCCGCCCACAGCGCATCCTGGTGGTGCTTCGATCGGAACGGCGGGCTCATGACATGGCCTGCAGCGAAGGTGAAGTCCGGGTTCTGGTACACCGAGTCATCGATCAGCAGATGCCCCGCGAGCACTTCGCCGAACACCCGCTGGCCCTCGCCGCGCGCACGGGCGATCGCCTGCAACGAATCTTCGGCCGAAACGTGCACCACATAAACCGGCGTGCCGAGCACCTCGGCAATGCGGATGGCGCGATTGGCGGCTTCACCCTCGACCGCCGGTGGCCGCGACAGCGGATGGCCCTCGGGCCCGGTGATGCCGCGCGCGAGCAGTTGCTTCTGCAGGCGGAACACCAGCTCGCCGTTTTCCGCATGCACGGTCGGCAGCGCGCCGAGTTCCATGCAGCGCGTGAAGCTCGACACCAGCGCTTCGTCGTCGCACATGATGGCGTTCTTGTAGGCCATGAAGTGCTTGAAGCTGGACACGCCGTGCTCGGTGGCCAGCGTGCCCATGTCGCGATGCACGCTGTCGTCCCACCAGGTGATTGCGACATGGAAACCGTAGTCCGCCGCCGCCTTCTCCGCCCAGCCGCGCCAGGTCTGGTAGGCCTCCATCAGCGATTGCTGCGGGTTGGGAATGACGAAATCGATGATGCTGGTGGTGCCGCCCGCCAGCCCCGCCGCAGTACCGGTATAGAAATCGTCGCTGGCGACCGTGCCCATGAACGGCAGTTGCATGTGCGTATGCGGATCGATGCCACCGGGCATCACCAGCCGGCCACCAGCGTCGACGATCTCGGCCCCGGCCGGCGCCTCCAGGCCCTCGCCGATCGCGGCGATCTTGCCGTCGGCCAGCAGCACGTCGGCGCGCCAGGCGGTTTCGGAATCGACGACCGTGCCGCCGCGGATCAGAGTGGACATAACGGGGCTCCAGATCGAATTGTGCGTAGCCCCCTACGTTACGGCGACGCGGTCGCAACGTCAAAGCAAGCCTTCGCCCCAGCAGGTCCAGACTTGTCTGGACGCTGTTGATCCTGCCGTTGCCGTCGCTCTGGTAGGTCCAGACTTGTCTGGACGCTGTTGTTGCCTTTGCGCGGGTGAGTCTGACTTCAAAAGCGTCCAGACAAGTCTGGACCCACAAGATCACCAGCAAGGGCGACGGCAGCGGAAACAACGCTCTCGATCCTGCTGTTGCTTTGGTGGACCCAGACTTGTCTGGACGCTCTTCCCCAATCATCGGAGTTTTCCTACAGCACATCGAGCACTTTCCCCACAGACAGCCGGGCCAGCGACGGCTGATCCTGCGCCCATGCCCTACGACAGACTGCTGCGACATCGTCGATCCGAGCCAGGCGCCAGCTACCACCTGTGCTTCTGCACAATCGGTCGAATACCCCTGCTCAAGCACACCGACGCTGCGCAGATCGTCGTCGCAGCCATCGAGGAGCAGGCAATACTCGGCCACTGCATCAACCACGCGTGGGTGCTGATGCCGGATCATGTGCACTGGCTGTTGTCGCTCACCAAGTCGCGTCCGCTGTCGCTCGTCGTGGCCGCCTGCAAAGCCAATTCGGCGCGCATGCTGAAAAGCCAGGGATTGGTCGATCGATCACCTTGGCAACTGAAGTACTACGAGCACCAGATCCGCTCCGATGAGGATCTGCAGGAGCAGGCGCGTTACTTGGTCGCCAATCCATTGCGCGCCGGCCTGGTTGCTCGCTTGGCTGACTTCCGCTGGTGGTGGGCGCAATGGGCCAGCGTGCCGAATGGCCCGATCATCACCGAATCGCCCGACGAGGATTTGCTCTGGAAGTGATTGGGCAGAAGAGCCCTTTGCCATGGTAGGTCCAGACTGGTCTGGACGCTGTTGATCCTGCTGTGCTCTGGTAGGTCCAGACTTGTCTGGACGCTCTCGATCCTGCTGTTGCTCTGGTAGGTCCAGACTTGTCTGGACGCTCTCGATCCTGCTGTTGCTTTGGTAGGTCCAGACTTGTCTGGACG
>CALEZI010000144.1 GCA_937928755.1 uncultured Rhodanobacteraceae bacterium
GGCGATCGGCATCGCGATCGGTGCCGCCTGGTCGGGGCTGCTCGCCAACTTCGCTGGTGGCGTCTTTCTGATCATCCTGCGGCCAATCAAGGTTGGGGATTTTGTTAGCGTTGGTGGCATTATCGGCACGGTCAAGGAGGTCGGTCTGTTCAGTTCAGCGATTGTCACGCCGGACAATGTGTTGACCCTGGTGGGCAACAACAAGATTTTTGGCGACACCATCCAGAACTTCTCGACCAACCCCTATCGCCGGGTGGACCTCAAGGCCCAGTTGTCCGGCGCTGCCGACCATGCGGCGGCAATGGCACTGCTCAAGGAAAAGATCTCCGCCATTCCGAACGTGATGGCCGATCCGCCGGTCGATGTCGAGATTCTCGAGTTCAACCTGGTCGGTCCGGTGCTCGCCGTGCGTCCCTATTGTCACACCGACCACTACTGGCAGGTTTATTTTGCGACCAATCGGACCATTCTCGAATCGTTGTCAGCCGCCGGTTTCCCGGCTCCGATGCCGGCGCAGGTGGTATTCGTCAATCAGAAGTAGGCGGCACGCAACGCAACAGACGGATCACCGGAAGCTGCGCCGTGCCGCGTTGTGCTTGCCGCCAGATACCTGCTTGATGACCCGGGCGGGCATTTTTCGCGCATGCCGGCGGGGCTAGTCGGTGGCTCCCAAGTTCCTACCCGGCAACCGCCTGACGCTGCTCAACAGTGGAGCGGAGTACTTTCCGGCGTTGATCCGGGCTATCAGTGCGGCTCGGCACGTCGTCCATCTGGAGAGCTACATCTTCGAGGATGATGACACTGGTCGGGCCGTTGCCGACGCCATGGAGAAGGCGGCCCGGCGCGGCGTGACGGTGCGGCTCCTGGTTGATGGCTTCGGCGCCCGTGACTTTCCGCAACTCCTGCAACCGCGTCTCGTTGCAGCGGGTGTCCAGGCGATGGTGTACCGGCCCGACATAGCGCGTTTTCAGTTGCGCCGTCATCGCCTGCGGCGCTTGCACCGCAAGCTGGCAATGATCGATGGTCAGGTCGCCTTCGTTGGTGGAATCAATGTCATCGACGATCTCAATGCTCCCTACCAGATGTCACCGCGCTACGATTATGCAGTGCGCATCGAAGGTCCGCTGCTCGCGCCGATCCAGCAGGCACTGTACCGGTTGTGGGAGATCGTTCTGTGGGCCAAGCTCAACCGGCGCTATCGCTTGCCCGTGCATTCCCCGGCTGTCGCCGAAGCACGCGGCGAGCAGACGGCCGCTTTTCTGGTGCGCGACAACATTCGTCATCGGCGGGATATCGAACGGGCCTATCTCGACGCCATCGCCAGCGCGCAGGACGAAATCATTCTGGCCAATGCCTACTTTCTGCCTGGTCGTCGTTTTCGCCGAGTGCTTCGCCAGGCCGCGAGACGGGGCGTACGGGTGACCATCCTGTTGCAGGGACGGGTGGAATACCGCCTGCTGCACTACGCGACACAGGCGCTTTACGGCCAATTGCTGGCCGCCGGGATACGCATCTTCGAATATCAGAGCAGCTTCCTGCACGCCAAGGTGGCGGTGATCGATCGCCGCTGGGCAACGGTGGGCTCGTCGAACATCGATCCCTTCAGTCTTCTGCTTGCCCGTGAGGCCAACATCGTTGTCCTGGATGTCGGCTTCGCCGAAAATTTGTGGCACAGCCTTGGTCAGGCAATGGACGAGGACGCCCTCGAACTGCCGGCGGATAGCTGGCATCGCTTGCCGTGGCGCTCGCGCTTCCTGCGCTGGGCCAGTTACAATCTGGTGCGCATGCTGATCGGTATTACCGGTTACGGCGGCAAGCGCTGATCCGGGAAGGTGGCGGCTCGCGCCGGAACACGCTCTATGGACCAGACAGAAATCGCCCAGCGCCAGAACTCGGCCACTGATGCGACGCGCATCTCTGCGGGTACCGCATGGCCGAGAAACTCCAGCGCCGTAGCCAGCAGGCGGCTGTTCGCGCCGGGATGGACCGGCTCGGCACCGGTCTGCTTGGAAAGCTTTTCTCCTTGCGCATTGGTGACCACCGGCAGGTGGCCGTAGTCGGGAATCGACACTCCCAGGCGTCGCGCCAGCCAGATCTGACGTGGTGTGGAGTCAAGCAGGTCGACCCCGCGCACTACGGTGCTGATACCTTGCGCAGCATCGTCCACCACCACCGCCAGTTGGTAGGCGAACTCACCGTCGGCGCGGAGCAGAACAAAGTCGCCGACCGCCTCGGCGAGATTCTGTCCAATCATCCCCTGAATGCGATCCGCGAAGCAAACTTCTGCCGCCGGGACGCGCATTCGCCAAGCACGTGCGGCCCGCCCCGCGGGCAGACCCGTGCGGCATGTTCCGGGGTAGAGCAGCCCACCGTCCACCGCACGTCGCGCTGTACAGGCACGGATTTCCCGTCTCGAGCAGGCACAGGGGTAGACGTCACCGCCGGCCTGCAGGCGCTGCAGTGCGGCATGGTATACATCCTGCCGTTGGCTCTGAACCAGCACCTCACCGTCCCATTCAAAGGCGAATGCCTCCAGCGTCCGCAGGATCTGGTCCGCTGCGCCTGGCTGCGTTCTTTGCCGGTCGACGTCTTCGATGCGCAGCAGCCACTCACCGCCATGAGCGCGCGCATCAAGATAGCTGCCGAGCGCAGCGACCAGCGAACCGAAGTGCAGCGGACCGGTCGGCGACGGCGCGAAGCGACCGCGATAGGCAGTGCCGGTGCCGTGACCAGATGGTTTCGATCCGTTCATTGACTTGTCCCCCCGGCAAGCCTGGGGCGGCTGCCGTGTACAACCCCGGCTGTGTGCCAGCCACGCCGCCTTGGTATTTGCTGTTGCCCCGAGTAAAATCTTCCGGTCATCATAAGGATTGCCGCCATGCGCGACCGTTCGATCACCCCCGCCGACGAAGCTGCCATTCTCGCCGAGGCATTGCCGTACATCAAACGTTTCCACGGTCGGACGATGGTCGTCAAATACGGTGGCAATGCGATGACCGATGAGCATCTCAAGCAATGTTTCGCGCGCGACGTGGTGCTTCTCAAGCTGGTCGGGATGAATGTCGTCGTGGTGCATGGTGGCGGACCGCAGATTGAAAGCCTGCTCAAGCGGGTTGGCAAGAAGGGTCGCTTCGTCCAGGGGATGCGGGTTACCGATTCGGAGACGATGGAGATTGTCGAGATGGTGCTCGGCGGTCAGGTGAACAAGGACGTCGTCAACCTGATCAATCAGGCTGGTGGCAAAGCGGTTGGCCTGACCGGCAAGGATGGCAGCTTCATCCGGGCCAAAAAGCTTCTCTTGGCAAACCAGGACAACAGCGAGGATTTGATCGACGTCGGTCAGGTGGGTGACATCACCCAGATCGACCCGTCGCTGATTGGTCATCTGGAGGCGGGAGGCTTCATTCCAGTGGTGGCGCCGATCGGTGTCGGAAAGAACGGCGAGACCTACAACATCAACGCGGATGTCGTGGCCGGCAAGATCGCGGAAATACTGAAGGCTGAAAAACTCGTTCTGCTGACCAATACCCCGGGTGTGCTCGATGAAAGCGGTGCATTGATCACCGGCATGACACCCAAGCAGATCGATGACATGGTGGCGGCCGGAACGCTCTCTGGTGGCATGCTGCCAAAGATCGGCTCGGCGCTTGACGCAGCGCGCAACGGCGTCAAGAGCGTGCACATCATCGATGGCCGCGTTGAACACGCGCTCTTGCTGGAAATCCTGACCGATCATGGCGTTGGCACGATGATCAAGTCGCACTGAGCCGGAGCCGGTCCTGAAAGCCGCGTCCCCGGTCTGGCTTTTTGACCTCGACAATACGCTGCACAACGCGATACCGCACATCTTTCCGCACATCAATCGGTCGATGGTTGCCTACATTCGGGCGGAGCTCGGCGTTGATGTGGACGAGGCGACCCGCCTGCGGCAGGAGTACTGGCAGCGTTACGGTGCGACCCTGCTTGGCATGATGCGTCACCATGGCACCGACCCGCATCACTTCCTCTGGCATACTCACCGGTTTCCCGATCTCAAGCGGATGCTGGTTTTCGAGCGTGGCCTGCGCGCCATGCTGCGGAAATTGCCGGGACGCAAGATTGTTTTCTCGAACGCGCCGCTGCACTACAGCGAAGCGGTTCTCGAAGCGGTCGGGATCAGGCACTGTTTCAACACGCTGTATTCAGTGGAGCGACTTCGTTTTCAGCCGAAACCGGCGGCAG